>JAYVXT010000656.1:0-12832 GCA_043785065.1 Bryobacterales bacterium
AAATGGGATGCCGGACGGAATACCAGGGAGTTCCTTGCCGCCATGCCGGAATGGAGAGCGAACGGACTGCTTAGCTTCACCATCAACCTGCAAGGCGGAAGCCCGGAAGGATATTCGAAGGCGCAACCTTGGATCACGGGAGGCATAGCCCCCGACGGCTCGCTAAAAAAGGATTATATGCGGCGGCTGCAAATGATTCTGGATAAAGCTGATGCCTTAGGCATGGTTCCCATTCTGGGCATCTTTTATTTCGGGCAAGACCAAAACGTAAAAGATGAAACGGCAGTTAAGACGGCCGTGCGCAATACCGTGGAATGGGTTTTGGCAAAAGGCTATCGGAACATTCTTTTGGAAGTGGCCAATGAGTGCGATGTCAAAAGTTATGACCATGAGATCATCAAGCCGGCCCGCATGCCTGAGCTAATTCAATTGGCCAAAAGCATTAGCCACGGCGGCAGAAGGTTACTGGTAGGCACAAGCTTCGGCGGTGGAAAAATTCCGACGGAGCAAATTGCGGCCGCCTCTGACTTCTTGTTGATCCATGGCAATGGCGTGAAGGAGCCCAAACGAATTCGAGAGATGGCCGCTCAGGTTAGAAATTTAAGGTCATGGCGTCCAATGCCCGTGCTGTTTAACGAAGACGACCATTTTGAATTCGATAAGGCGGACAACAACTTTATTGCGGCTGTTGAGAACTATGTCTCCTGGGGCTATTTTGATCCTGGGGCGAGCGACTATAGCGATGGCTACCAATGCCCACCTGTAAATTGGGGAATCAACACTCCGCGCAAGAAGGCATTCTTCAATCTTCTGAAGGAGATGACCGGAGGGTTGTAACAAAGTGTACATTAAAGCGAGCCGAATTCCCTTCCGGGAACCTACAATAGTAGGGATGATGCGGTTTGTGTGCATTTTAGCGCTGGCGGCCTGTTGCCCGTTGCAAGCGCAAAAGAATTTTACTTTCGACGCCATGATGCAAATCCAGCGGATCAGCGATCCGCAGATTTCGCCTGATGGGAAGCGCTTGGTGTTCACCGTTCAATCCGTGGACATGGAGAAGAATACCAAGCCAAGGCAAATTTGGATGGTGGATCTTGCAGGTGGCGCGCCCAAGCAACTGACCACGCAGGGCAATAATGAGCGCGCCCGCTGGTCGCCCGATTCCAAACAATTGGTGTTTTTATCCGACAGAACAGACACCAGCCAGGTTTGGTTGATGGATCCCGAAGGGATGAACGCCAAGGCCGTGACCAACATCGTCACGGAAGCCGATGGCGTTCTATTCTTTCCGGATGGCAAGCGCATCCTTTTTGTGAGCGAAGTGTTTCCCGAATGCAACAGCGAGGACTGCAATAAAGGTTTGTTGGATAAGGAAAAGACCAGTAAGGTTAAAGCCCGGTCGTATACCGGATTGCTATACAGGCATTGGGATCAGTGGCAAAGTAAACGCCGCAAGCATCTGTTTGTGGCCGATCTGGCTGGCGGCGCTCCGAAGGACATCACGCCGGGGATCAAGGATGTTCCGGCCTTCTCTTTGGGTGGTCCGGAGGGGTACGCGATTTCTCCGGATGGTCAAGAGATTTGCTTCACCATGATCACCGATACCGATCCATCGACGAGCACGAATTCGGACCTCTATACGGTACTGGCCAATGGCGGTGATCCGCAGCGTGTCACGGCTAACCTTGGCGCGGATACAGGCCCCCTTTATTCTCCAGACGGCAAGAGCCTAGCCTGGCTAGCGCAACGCACGGCTGGATACGAAAGCGACCGTTGGCGAGTCATGGTTATGGATAGGGCCAGTGGAAAAACCAGAGAAATAACCGAGACAATGGACCGCAATGCGGGCGGCATTACCTGGAGCCCCGATTCAGCACGGCTGTTTTTTACGGTGGAAGATCGTGGACGCCAATCGGTTCAGTTGATCAGTTTGGCCGGAGGGGCGGCGCGGTCGATTGTGACCGGCAGCAGCACGTTCGATGATGTCCGGTTGACTCCGGACGCGAAAACAATGATCTACACCGAGCAGAACGCCTCCAAGCCACCGGAGTTGTATAAGGTATCGTCCAGCGGCGGGGCGCCGGTGCAGTTAACCAGGCTGAACGAGCCGTTGCTTTCGCAGTATTCCCTTCCTGCGATGGAAGAAATATACAGTCTAGGGGCTGAAGGCGCGAAGGTACACAGTTTTATCCTTAAGCCAGCCGGCTTCAATGCGAAGAAAAAGTATCCGGTGCTATTCTTGATCCACGGCGGGCCGCAAGGAGCTTGGCACGAAAGCTGGAGCTACCGTTGGAATCCGCAAGTTTTTGCTGGGGCGGGATTCGTTGTCGTGATGCCAAATCCCCGCGGTTCTACAGGCTACGGGCAGAAATTTACGGATGAGATTAATAGCGATTGGAACGGCAAGGTGTACGAGGACATTATGAGCACCGTGGATGCCGTATCCGCCAAGGAATGGGCCGACACGGATCGCTTTGCCGCGGCGGGTGGGTCGTACGGTGGCTACATGGTGGATTGGATGCTAGGCCATACACAACGCTTCAAGGCCTTTGTTTCACATGCCGGCGTTTATGATTTGCGCAGCATGGCTGGTGAGACGGAAGAGATCTGGTTTCCTTTATGGGAATTTAAAGGTATGCCTTGGGACAACCCCGATTTGTACACTAAAATGTCGCCCAGCTATTACGTCAATGATTTTAAGACTCCGACATTGGTGATCCACGGTGAAAAGGATTACCGGGTGCCTTACGGGCAGGGGTTGCAATTATTTACGGCCTTGCAGATGAAGAAAGTACCTTCGAAGCTGCTGGTATTCCCCGATGAAGGGCATTGGGTTCTAAAGCCGCAAAACAGTGAATTGTGGTATCGCAGTTTTCTCGATTGGATTGGGGAATGGACTAAAGAGAAGCCAAAGGAGACCGGGAAATAAAGCGGCGTTCACAGGTTTTCCACAGCGCCGGATGTTACCCTATTGAATTGTGTCCTCCACGCCTCTTAACTTTCATTTGGAGCAATATGATGGCCCACTGGATCTGTTGCTGGATCTTATACGTAAGCAGCAGATAGACATCCACGATATTCCCATCGCCACCATTACCTCCCAGTATTTGGAATACATGGAACACGCGATGGGTCTTGACTTTGAGCTGTCCAGCGAATTCGTGTACATGGCTGCGACGTTGATTCATATCAAGTCGAAAACGCTGTTGCCACGCGATCCGGAATTGCAGAAGATGGACCCGGAGGACGATCCCCGCAAGGAACTGGTGGATCAACTTTTGGAGCACGAGAAGTTCAAAAGCGCGGCGGAAATGTTGCAGCAAAAACGTTTGGTGGAAGACGCCATATGGTCTAACCCCAGCGTGAAGGATTTTATCAATGAGGAAGAGGATCCGGGTTTAGACATCACATTGTTCGATCTGGTGCAAACGCTGCAAAAGGTTTTGGAGCGCGCCAAAAGCCGCCCGATGTTCGAGATCGACAAAGAAGACATTACCGTACCGGACATGATCCATTACATTCGCAATTTGCTGAGTTCGTCAAGGAAGAGCGAGTTGATTTCAGCATCGGATTTGTTTGAACGGCAGCGCACCCGGCGGGCGATGATCTGTTTGTTCCTGGCCATTCTGGAACTGGTGAAGTTGCAGGCTGTTAGTTTGGCGCAGAAGGATCAGTTTGGGGATATTCAGTTGAAGCGCGGTGGAAAGTTCGAGGAGATATCCGAGGATGAAAAGGCCATTTCTCAAATAGAAGGGGATTACAGTTAATCGCATGGAAGAGCAACAAGAGCAAATCGAGGCGCCATCCGCGGAAAGCATGGCTGTTGTACTGCTGCAACAACAGCCGGATGCAACCGAACCCCCTACGCCTGAATCCGGAGATCCGATTCCTGTTGACATGGGTGATGTGGAATTGCGGGCCGTGATCGAAGCGGTTGTTTATATTACCGAGGAACCGCTGTCGGCCGAGCAAATTGCAAATGCGTTGAAGCAGAAAAAGGAGCGTGTGGAAGCTGTGCTTGCTTCCTTGGTTGAAGCGTGCGCGAACGAAGGCCGCGGATTAATCGTTAAGGAAGTGGCCGGCGGGTTCAAGATGGGGACCAAGCCTGAACACCACGATGTGATTCGCCAATTTGTGAAGAATTTGAAGCAGCCATTGAAGCTTTCGTTGGCTGCGCTGGAAACCCTTGCCGTCATCGCCTACAAGCAGCCCATCACCGCGCCCGAGATCATGGAAGTTCGCGGCGTGCAAGGAACCGGTGTTCTGAAAACACTGTTGGACCGGAAATTGATTGTCACAGGCGGCCGGAAAAATGTTGTGGGCAAGCCGATCCTGTACAAGACGACGCGTGAATTCCTGGTGCAGTTCGGCCTGAGCGGTTTGAATGAATTGCCTACCCTCAAAGAGTTTGAAGAACTAAGCCGCCTTGCGCTGGATGAAGATCTGGCGGACGCAAATGCCGAAGCCGGGGCGGAACAGACGGCGCTGCCAGAGATGGCCGGCGAAGAACCGGCAGTAACGGCCGAACCGCATCCGGCGGAACCCGCGGTTAAAACGGCGGAACAAGCAAAAGCCGCCACCGAAGGCGGCTCTGAATAAAGAAGGTTTCAAAATATGCCCGAAGAGCGTTTGCAGAAAATCATTTCACGGGCAGGTGTAGCCAGCCGCCGCAAAGCGGAAGAATTAATTGTTGCCGGTCTTGTAACCGTTAACGGCAAAGTGGTGATGGAGCTGGGTAGCAAGGCGGACCTGGAGAACGATCACATTAAGGTTGACGGAAAGTTGCTGCGCGCGCCGAAGAACATGGTGTACGTGGCGCTAAACAAACCCAAAGGGTATGTCACCACGACCGATGACCCGGAAGGCCGTCCTACCGTAATGAAACTGGTTCGCGGTCTAAAGGAACGAGTGATTCCCGTGGGGCGCCTTGACTACAATAGCGAGGGCTTGCTGTTGTTCACCAATGACGGTGACTTTGCGAACCGGCTGACCTCGGCGAAATCGAAAATCGAAAAGGTGTATGTCACGAAGGTCACCGGATTCCTCACCGACGAACAATGCGAACAGTTTCGGCGCGGGTTGCCGATCCATGGCAAGCGCACGGCTCCGGCTGGGTTGAAGTGCATCCGGGAACAGGACAATCCCTGGTACGAAGTGAAGCTGATCCAAGGACGGACTAATCAGATCAAGCTAATGTTTAAGCATTTCGGAAGACTTGTTGAGAAGTTGCGGCGGGTGCGGATCGCTTTTTTGACGCTGGATGGAATTGCCGCCCCTGGTGAGTTCCGCCATTTGAACCAACGCGAGGTGGATCGATTCAAGAAACTGTTGGGGATGGAGGTTACTAAGAATGACGACTAGCCAGATTCTGCGCGAGTACAAAGTGATCGCCGTGGCGGGGCTTTCGTCAAACCCGCTGCGACCGAGCTTTGGGGTGTCGCAATATATGCAGAAGCATGGGTATCGGATTATTCCCGTTAATCCGGCGGAGACTTCGGTGCTAGGTGAAAAAAGTTATCAGACCTTACTGGATGTGCCGGACAAAGTGGAGATTGTGAACGTATTCCGCCGCGCGGAGTTTGTGCCGGGGATCGTGGACGAGGCGATCAAGATTGGCGCGAAGTGCATTTGGATGCAGGAAGGCGTGGTGCATGACGAGGCGGCGGCGAAGGCTCGGGCGGCGGGGTTGGAAGTGGTGATGGACCGCTGCTTGCTGAAGGAACACGCGCGGCTGTAGCGCAAGAGTTGGTAGTTCGGAGCTAGGCGGCCGGCTTGTTCGTGGAGACGTTGTCCTTAGCCAGGGTGAGTAACAATCGCAGCACCCGATTGACGGAGGCCGAATCCGGGAATACCTTGGCGACATCGGGCTCAAGTAGAATCAAGTTGGTTCTGGCCTTGTATGCCTCATGATGTTTGCCGCGCACGCCGTTAGAGAAGTCGTACTCTGGCAGCATGTCGTCATTCGTTTCAGGATTAACGTCTTGATTCATATTGTCTCCTCTCTTTCGGGGTTGCTTCGCGCGCACAGATAGGTGAATCCGGCCTTCCCTTTCGGTGTAGGCAACGATCAACAAACCACCTTTTTCAGAAACGCCGATGCTAACGAACCCTCGACTCGGCTCCAGAGTGCAACGGATCGGAAATAGTGATTTCGAACGAATCGTTAAAAACCGTAATCGCTTCGCCGAAGTCGAGGCCATGTTTGGAAAGGTTCGAGACTGCCTTGGTGGCGTCCCATTCGAATTCCATTTTTCAATCGTACCGCAATCTACGATGGACGGATAGTTTGTCCAAGACGAACGTCTGTCCGGGTTATCCGCGACATAAAGCCTATCGCTGAATTGCAACTACAGTCGCCTTTGCTCCTTCAGCAAGCCCGGTTTTGACTTGGTCCGGGAAGCGATTGAAAGTTTCCGGGAGCGGGCGGAATAGGATTTTCCAGACCGAAGGCGAGAGTCCAACACACCACCCACTAAACCAACCACGACCTGAAGTTTTCTGGGGCAAGCAGTTCCATCTGTATGCTTCGATACCACAATCAAATTGCGGTGAAAGCGCAACAAGGGGGCGTCAAACGATTTGCGAAATCAGATCAACTTTTTTAAGGTAAAGGAGGTGCGTGTGCTGCCCTTGAATTGAACATTGCCGCCATTGCCAGCGTTTTTGGCCGTTTCGCGCTCGCGGGTTAGTTCGATTTTCCCGTCCACCATGCGGCCACTAAAGCGAAAGCGTGTTTCGTTGATTTGGTTTCCGGCTTGCTCCTGCGATGGAACGATAAACGCTATCACGTTGCCTGAGAGCTTTCCTTCAATGACGGGCATGCTCCTGTAATCGCCATAAAGCTTGCCGCTGATCTTCGAACCTTCCTGGACGAATTGGAAAGAGATTTCTTGTGTGTCGTTATTACGCGTAGGGATTTGGCCGGTCCAGATGCCTGAGAAATCCCCGGCGTAGAGGAAGGCGGTCAGAAAGAAAAGAGCGAGCTTCATTCCGTTATCCTTTGAGCAGGCCGGGGAGAATGCCCGTACTATCGGCGAAGCGTTCCTGCGGAGCGCCGTAGGCTTCGAGCATCCCTAAATAGAGATTCGACAACGGCGTATCTTCGGGGGCCACTATATGCTGGCCGCTATCGATGCGGCCACCGGCGCGGCCCGCCAGCACGATGGGCAGCTTGTGCCAGTTGTGGCTGTTGCCGTCGCTTAGCGCCGAGGTGAACAGCAGCATGGAATTATCCAGCACGTTCGATTCGCCTTCGGGCATGGCCTTGAGCTTTCGGATCAGGTAAGCATACTGTTCAATGTGCCACTTGTTAATGAGCTGGTACTGCCGCAGCTTGTCTTCTTCCTTCTGGTGATGCGATACGTCGTGGTGACCGGCGCTGACCCCTTCCAGGAAGCGGAAGCTAACGTTGCTGACGGCATTACCGAACATGAAAGTGGCTACGCGAGTAGTGTCGCTTTGGAACGCCACTGCGATCATGTCCATCATCAGGCGAACGTGTTCGGCGTGGCCAGTAGGCTGATCTGTCGGGGCCGCCTTGAGGTCAAGCGCCACCTTTGGCTTCCAGGCTTGCTGGGTTCCGCTGCTGGCGCGAGTGACGCGTTCTTCAAGTGAGCGAACCACGGAAAGATATTCGTCGACGCGAATTTTGTCGGAAGCGCTGACTTGGGTGCGGAGGCGCTTGGCATCGGAAAGGACACGGTCAAGCAGGAGGGCTTCCTGTTTGGAGCCACTTCCCTTTCCTGCGTTGGCAGCTCGGAACAGGCGTTCGTACACCGAACGTGGATTAATCTCGCGAGCAAGCGGCGTGTTGGCATTGGCCCAAGCGATGTGGGACCCATAGACGCGGGTGTAGCCGACCACTGCGTCGACGCCGATTGCGACGGGCGTGACGCCGAGTTCAAGCGAGGGCAGCGGGGTTTCGCGGGCCACCTTTTGCGCTATGACTTGGTCAAGTGAGATGCCGTTGGCCAGGTCGGCGCCTTGGGTTTTCTTGATGGTTTGGCAGGTGAGGATGGCCGCCTCTTTTACATAGTGGCCATCGCCGCCTTTTGAATTGAGGTTATAAAGATTGCTGAAAACGGTGATTTGGTCTTTCAAATCGGCGAGGGGCGAAAGTGTCGGAGAGAATTTGAAGTCGCGGCCCGAACCTTCGGGAGTCCACATGGGCACGTTGACTCCGTTCGGCATATAGAACGCGGCGAAGCGCTTTGGGCCGGTAGCGCCGGCTGTTGGGGCGGCCACCGATTCCAGCCAAGGAAGGCCAAGGGCAACGCCCGCGCCCTTTAGCAACGTTCGACGGGATAAGCGATTCATTTTTTAACCAACTCCTTGGGGACGGCCATTCCTGCCTGGTTTCGGAACGGGACGCTGAGCACAATCGCCTCAATCAAGGCCTGCGCTTTGTACTCCTTGTTCTTGACCTGCGTCACTATATTATCAACTGTGCAAGCGTCCTTCAACGTGAGGCCACGGCCAAGGGCGAAGCCAAGCATCTTGCTGGTGAGATTCCGAAGGAATAGATCCTTCCGGTCAAGGAGGATTCTCCGCAATTCTTCGGGGCCATTGAACTTGGTTCCATCCAGCAACTCGCCCGTATTGTCCACCGGTTTTCCACCGTCCTGATCGCGCCATCTACCCACGGCGTCGTAATTCTCAAGCGCGAACCCCATGGGATCAATACGGCTGTGACAGCCGGCGCAGTTTGGGTCTGCTCTATGCCGGGTGAGACGTTCGCGGACTGAGGCCGCGGGGGCGCCAGGTTTTTCATCTCCAAGCGGTGGCACGTTCGGAGGCGGAGGCGGTGGCGGGGTACCGAGCATGGCGTCAAGGATCCACGCGCCGCGAAGAACCGGACTGGTGCGATAGGGGTATGAGGAAACAATGAGCACGGCGGGCATGCCAAGAAGGCCTCCGCGATTGCTGCCTTTCGGCAGTTCAACCCACTGGGGCTGGGATCGGGCGCCGGCATTCAACGGCAGTTTCAGATCCAGATGCTTTTCCAATAAACCGGTGCCGATGGTGTGCGTGGAATCGATCAAGTTTAACAGCGAGAGATTCCGCACGAGCAGTTCGCGGAAGAACAGCACGGGCTGCAATCGGATATCGGACCTTAGGTCTTCGCTGGTTGCGTAACTGGAGAAAAGTTTGTCGTCAGGAATTTTATCCGTAGTTAATTCACGCGTTCGAAGCCATTGGTCTACAAAGCGTTGGGCGAAGCCGAGGGCGCGTTCATTCTTCACCATGCGGGGGATAATTTGCTTGAGGACTTCCTCGTCTTGCAGCTTGCCGGCGGCGGCAATGTCGGAAAGGAATTCGTCGGGCATGCTGCCCCATAAGAAGTAGGAGATTCGCGAGGCTAGGGAATAGTTGTCGAGCAGTCTCGACGCCGGAGCCGGGTTCGGTGGCTCATAACGAAACAGAAACATGGGTGAAACCAGGGCGGCGCGAAGAGCGAAGAGAACGGATGGCTCAAACGCTTCTCCTTGTTTCATAGAGTTTTGGAACAGCGCGATGTAGGGGGCAACGTCGGTGTCTGTAACGGGGCGGCGGAAAGCTCGAGTTAGGAAGCGACGGATCACTTTGTCCGCCGCTTGCGCGGGGGTGACGCCCAGCTTTGGCGACGCCACGAAGATCATGTTATGTGACTTAAATTCCCTGGCGGAAAAGTCCATGGCGAACTTAGCCGCGTCCATGTATTTTTCAGCGTGAATGGGCGAAAGGAATAGCGTTTCAGCCGCATTGTCGAACCCCTCCCCACCGGCTCCATCCGCCGGCAGGGCGCTTCCGATGTTCAGATGCATGTCAAGCAGGTCGCGCAAAGTAGCGGAATATTCATCGCGGTTGAGCCGCCGGATCGGCGACGGACCAGCAACGATTCCTGAACCGCACGCTTGGTTCCGCAATTCGTGATCAACCCATTGACCGAATGAAACACGGTCGTCGATGAGCGGCGCGGGCGCGCCTTTCGGAGGCATTTCTCCGTTCTTTACTCGAAGCGCCATCGACTTCCATTTCTCTCCGTCAGTTCTTAGACTTTCCGAAGAAGCAACCCGGCTGAGCTTAAAGCCACCGGCCCCACCCTTGTCCTGGTGACACTTGGCGCAATGTTTATCGAGGAAGACTTGGGCGGAATCGAAGGTGTCAACGGCTCCCAAGCTAAGAGTTGCGGACAAAAGAATAAGCGGAATGCGCATTAAACTTCAGGATACCTCCATGGTGCTCTATACGCCCGGCGAAGGAGTTTATTTGCATCCACGTCGCCGGGGCACTGATTTCCATCCCAAGAAACGCTGCGGCCAAGACGCCAGCTAACCATCCCTAACAGTGCCGCGTTAGTGGCGCGGTAACCGATTTCGATATCACGTACGGGCTTGTGCTTTTTTTTGATCGCGTCCAGAAAGTCAGCCCATAATTCCTTGATGTTTTGTCCGTCGGGGTCGTTGAGTTGGGGTTCGACGTGGATAATGTTTTCACCTTTCTTCACTGGATACCAAGTCCAGCCATCGCGCCAACCCATATGAAACGTTCCTTCAGTTCCGTAGAAGTAGGCTCCAATCAGGTGTTGTTCCGCATTGTTACCGGCATAGTGGCGCTGTTCCCAAGTGGCTGAAAAGGTTTCGAATTGATATGTGACAATTTGCGTGTCTGGGGCATCGGTAGAGTCCTCGCGAATGAAGCGGCCAGCGGAGGAATAGACGGATTTAGGATGAGTTTCGTCGGTCCACCAAAGCACTTGATCCATCCAGTGAACGCCCCAATCCCCAAGAGTTCCATTGGCGTAGTCGAGGAATTGACGAAATCCACGGGGATGAATGGCGCTGTTAAACGCACGCTTTGGAGCGGGTCCAAGCCATAGGTCCCAATCCATTCCCGGAGGCGGTTCACTATCCGGCGTCTTTGTGCCGGGTCCACCGGCGGCGTGGGCGAAGGTACGCACCATGCCGATTTTACCGACCTTGCCGGACTTCAAAAAGGCCATGCCAGAGATTGGCGCTGGGGACACGCGGCGGTGAAGGCCGACTTGCACGATGCGGTCCGCTTGGCGAGCGGCACTGACCATTGCGCGGCCTTCGGCAATGGTGTGGCTGATCGGTTTTTCTACATAGACGTGAGCCCCGGACTTGACGGAATCGATGGTGGATAGAGCGTGCCAATGGTCGGGTGTGGCGACGATGCAGATGTCGGGCCGCTCCTTTTTAAGCATTTCACAATAGTCTCGATAGCGGCGAGGCTGATCGGAGGTGAGCTTTGCAATTTCGATGCCGGCCTTGTCCATTTGACCTGGGTCCGGGTCAGCCAGGGCGACTGTGGAACATTCCCCTGACGCGATGGCCTCCCGCAGAATGTTCATGCCCCACCAGCCAGAACCGATGAGGGCGGTCTTGTATTTCTTACCTGGCTGAGCGCTGAGAAGAGGCGCGGCGGAAAGAGCGGACTTCCAAAATGTGCGGCGATCCATTGAATGGATAATATCGCAGTTGAAGCATCCATGACTGGGCTGGCGCGATGGGTCTGCCGGAGTAGAAGTATTACAGCGTCTCAACTTGCCTTTTTGTCATTTGACCCCGTATGAGCACCACACCCGATAAAGCTGACCGCCTAGATAGCAAATTGCTGGTTTGTAACAGAAGAAGCTGCGATGCGCTAATGGCTGGACAATGACGTGCTCTTTTGGACCAACGTCTATCCGGATGAGCATTCCAACCCGTGTAGTAGAGGTTATTGAAGAACCGTTCAAAACGGCTTCGGAAAGCGTGGTGTCGATTTGGGAGGAGGCGATAAAATCGCTATTGGGAAGGTGAAGTTTCTGAAGGATGACTTGCTTGCCGAATTGAAGCCATAGCCGTTCGATATCTTCCCGCCCAGACGCAAAGACAGTCGCTTCCACAGCTGCGGAGTGAGAATGTTTTTGGTAGTGCAAACACACTGCTCCGGCCATCCTTGCCTTTTTTGTTTGTTGAAACCCGCATGACCGCCGTACTTCATCCTACAAGCTGCCCGCCAAAACAACTTTGCCTACTATATAGGCTCCTAAACTCCAGTTCTCCAACCGAAGAAAAGACATAGGTTTTCCATACGACGGCCCACAAGTTTTAAAAGCTACTCGAATCGAAACGAGAGCTGTCCTCCCTTTTTGATGGGGAGAACTTTTAACGAGAGCATTCTGCGCAGAAAGTTGATCTCTCTGGTAAAAAGCGTAGCAGGCGGTGTCAAGGAATCGGCGGGTGGATTTAAATGTGGCGCTGAAAAGACATAAGATAATTGGTTGTGAACGCGCGGGAATGAAGTAACAGTGGAGCCCAAGCGGTTCTTCAAAGGATATTGGTAAAGTTGAGAACGGGCAGGAAGCAAGGAAATGTCGATTACTTTGCAACTGCCGTTCGCACGAAGAAGCCCAACTCATGGCCGCAGCTGTCGTAGTGATCTTGAATCTTGTCCGGAAAGACGAATGACTGTGCCATCTCCAAATTTAACGGTTGCCAGCATGAGTGGCGAATGAGTTAGAGATTGCTCTTTGAGAGTTGAAATTGTGGGCATGGATCAAGTGGCAGAGTGCCCCTTGTAGAATTTAGCGATTGCTCAACTATGGCTGACCGTTCGGCTACACGGGAACGGTTACGGTTCGTGCGGGTTTGTGATAGCATTCTCTTTATGCTTAAACTATCGGCAACGAAGAGCCTGCTTTTGGCGGCAAAATTTCTTTTATTGATTTGCGCCACGGTTCCGGGTTGGAGCACAACGTCCGCGCCATCGCTCATCGTTTCGGCGAACTTTGGAGTAACTACAAATGGCACGACGGTTTCTTCCACAACTTTACCTTGTAACTTGC
>JAYVXT010000657.1:0-4049 GCA_043785065.1 Bryobacterales bacterium
CAACAGCGGCGTGTTGCTGATGAGCAATTACGAAATCCAAGTACTGGATTCCTACAACAACGTCACTTATGCCGATGGGCAGGTTGGGGCGATCTATGGGCAATATCCGCCGCTTGTGAATCCCGCGCGGCCTCCCGGCAAGTGGCAAATGTACGATATCTTTTTTGAAGCTCCGAAGTTTGAAGGCGGGAAGTTGGTCAAGCCCGCTTATGTCACCGTCATGTTGAACGGCGTGATGCTGCACCATCATCAACAAATTATCGGACGAATGGCGCACAAAGTGGTTGGGCTTTACGCGCCGCATGGCGATGAAGAACCATTGGCCTTACAAAATCACGATACCAAGGTGCGCTACCGCAATATTTGGGTACGCCGATTGAAAGGATACGATCAGCAATGAATCGAAGAAATTTCTTGAGCACGGCCGCATTAGGCGCGGCGAGCGCGGCGGCGCAGACGCAACGGGATTGGACGGGCAAGAATCCTGTTCGGTATCCGGAACCGGACGTGGTGGTTCTAGACAAACGCTTCGCCAAGTATAAGATTGGTAACACACCCATTCAGCGTCATTGGGTTGGCGCGATGTGGGCTGAAGGGCCGGCTTGGAACGGCGTTGGGCGTTACGTGGTTTTCAGCGACATTCCCAATGACCGGCAGATGCGTTTTCTCGAGGACGATGGCGGCAAGGTCACTGTTTTCCGTAAGCCGGTAGGATACACGAACGGGAACACCTTCGATTATGAGGGCCGACTGATTTCCTGTGAGCACGGCAACCGGCGCGTGACTCGTCAGGAATACAACGGTACGACCACGGTCTTGAGTGACAAGGTTGGCGGAAAGCGATTTAATGCTCCAAACGATGTCATTGTGGCGCCGGATGGCGCGATTTGGTTTACCGATCCAGGCTATGGCAGTCTTGGCGAGTATGAAGGCAACAAGGGGACGCTTGAGATCAAGGAAGCTGTCTATCGAATCGACAAGTCAGGCAAGTTGGATAAAGTGACCGATGATCTGTACAAGCCCAATGGACTGTGCTTTTCTCAGGACTACAAGAAACTGTACATCGCCGATACTGGTGCGACGCACTACGATCAAGCTCCACGGAATGTGCGAGTCTACGACGTGGTGAATGGTACTTCGCTGAAAGGCGGCAAAGAGTTCACGAACATGAAGCGACAGTATGACAACGGCAAGGCCTTTGCTAATGGCGCAGGCTTGGCGGATGGCATTCGTTGTGATACGGACGGTAACGTTTGGATTGGCGCCGGGTGGGTTGGCCCTGGCTATGACGGGGTCCACATCGTCTCTCCGGATGGAACGCTCATCGGGCAAATTTTGTTACCGGAGATTTGCTCTAACCTTTGTTTTGGCGGGGTGAAGCGGAACCGGCTGTTCATGACTGGTAGCCAGTCCCTTTATTCGGTTTATACCGAGGCCATAGGGGCGGGAATCGCCTAAGGGGACCTGTAACAATTTATGAACAGGGTGCGCCTACTTTCTTTGCGTACCCTTCCCCTTTTCCTAATCCTTTTGCTCCCTTGCTTTTCGCAGACCGCCACCGTCAGAGGTCTCGTGGCTGACGAGAGCGCGGCGATCATTCCCGGAGCCAAAGTGGTTCTTGTCAGTCCCAGCGGCAGATCTCAAACCAAAACGGCCGGAAATGACGCGACCTACACCTTCACCGGCCTTGCGCCCGGCGAATATACGTTGGCGGCGACGGCTCCTGAAATGGCGTTGGCCCCTCTTAAAGTCGTTCTGAAAGCCGGCGTGCAGTCAATCGATCTTAAGTTGAAGGTCATGGCTGCATCGCAAAAAGTGACAGTGAACGACAGCAACGGTGGCGCGGCCGTTGGCACCGACCCTTCGGCAAACGCAGGCGCGTTGATTTTACGGGGTCAGGATTTGGAAGCATTGGCGGATAATCCGGAAGATTTGGCGGCCGACCTTGCCGCACTTGCTGGGCCGTCTGCTGGACCGAATGGCGGAGCGATTTTCATTGACGGTTTTAGTGGGGGACAACTGCCGTCGAAAGACTCCATTCGTGAAATCCGCATCAATCAAAATCCTTTTTCGCCTGAGTACGACAAGCTGGGCTTCGGGCGCATTGAGATTTTCACAAAGCCAGGGTCCGACAAATTTCGCGGGACGATTTTCTATAACGTCGGCCTGGACGAGTTGAATTCGCGTAACCCGTATGCGGCGCAAAAGGCTCCCTTCTTTTTGCAAGAAGGCGGTGGAAATATCAGCGGGCCGATTGGTAAGCGGGCGTCTTTCTTTCTGGATCTGCAGGAGCATGCCATCGACAACGGGGCTATCATCAACGCTGTCACTCTCGATACCGCGACGCTGGCGATTATTGATCCCTACAGCAATGTGCTTTCGATTCCGCAGCGGCGTTTCATGTTCAATCCCCGGTTCGACTATCAGATCAATCAGAAGAATACGCTGACCGCTCGATATGCATATTCGGCTGCCGATGTGCAGGATTCGGGAGTCGGAAGTCTGAACCTAATTTCGCGCGGGGTGCACTCGAACGACAAGAACCATACTCTCCAATTGACTGAGACGGCTGTGTTGGGTGGCAGCGCGGTGAACGAGACGCGGTTCCAGTATTTGAGGTTGGATGGATCTAGGGTGTCGAAAGACTTGTCGCCGGCGGTGCAGGTGCTGGGCGCGTTCAATGGCGGTGGCGCACAAACGGGTTTGGGTATCGGACAAGATAATTATGAATTGCAGAACTACACTTCAATCGCGCGGGGAAAGCATACTTGGCGCTTTGGGGTGCGGTTGCGGACGGAGCGGTTGTCGAATGATTCGTCGTCGAATTTTGGGGGCACTTATACGTTCTCAGGAAATGGAAGCTTGTCCTCGATTGAGAGCTACCGCCGGACGTTGCAATTACAGAAGGCTGGACTTGGATGGGCACAGATTCGAGCGCAGGGCGGCGGCGCGAGTCAGTTCACCATCAATAGTGGGCAGACGAAGCTGATTTTGAATCAAGTGGATGCCGGGATTTTCGCTGGGGATGACTTTCGGTGGCGGCCGAATATAACGGTCAGCTACGGGGTGAGGTATGAAGCGCAGACGAACTTGGGCGACCATACCAATGTGGCGCCGCGAGTGGGAATTGCTTGGGCGCCTGGGGGCGCGAAGGGTAAATCAAAGACAGTAATTCGGGCTGGTTTTGGTATGTTCCACGATCGCTTTGTTTTGACCAATACTCTGACGGCGACGCGGTATAACGGCGTGACTCAGCAGCAGTCTGTGTTCTTGAATCCTGACTTCTTTAAGGTGATTTCTTTGGGTGGCGATTTCGCTCAAGCAGACCTTATTCCGCCGATTCCGCCGGTTCAGACGATTCAACAAATCAGCGGAAGTTTGCGGTCGCCGTACATTATCCAATCGGCGCTTGGAGTGGAACGGCAGTTGCCGCACAACACGACCTTAGCGGTCACTTACGCTGATGCGCACGGCGTGCATCTTCTGCGGTCGGAAGCAATCAATGCGCCGATTGGCGGCGTCTATCCGTTAGGCAGGCCGTCAGCTGTATTTCTGATGGGATCGTCCGGTATCTACAACCAGCACCAATTGATCACCAACGTGACATCGAAGGTGAATTCCAGTTTTACGATCTTTTCCTATTACGTGATCAACCGCGCGACGAGTAATACAGAGGGCCTTGGGACGTTTCGCGCCAATCCTTATAGTGACGTTTGTGAGTACGGGCCCGCGTCCACCGATATTCACCAGCGTGTGTCGTTCGGTGGAACGCTCATCCCGAAGTATGGTGTTCGGTTGAGTCCGCTGTTGACGGTGGAATCGGGGTCGCCGTTTGACATTACAGCAGGTAGAGATATTTATGGGGACACGCTGTTCAACGGTCGGCCGGGGTTTGCCACGAACGCGACCAAAGCCGGAGTTGTGCAGACTTCTTATGGGCTGCTTGATCCCAACCCTACACCGGATCAGCGGCTGGTTCCTCGTAATTACGGCCGTGGACCGGGGGCGATTCTGTTCAACCTTCGAATCGCGAAAACATTGACGTTTGG
>JAYVXT010000658.1:0-12805 GCA_043785065.1 Bryobacterales bacterium
CCGGAGTTTTTGTTATTAGGTTTGCTGTGGTATGTGGTGTTCTTGTTCTCCACCGTTTGCCATGAAGCTGGCCACGCTTACATGGCTTCGAGGCTCGGAGATCAGACGGCTTATTCGGGCGGTCAAGTTTCGCTGAATCCCGCGCCGCACATGCAGCGCGAGCCGATGGGAATGATTGTGATGCCATGGCTCAGCTATCTTGTTGGCGGATGGATGATGGGTTGGGCCAGCATTCCCATTGATCCGAATTGGACCTTGAACAATCCTCGCAAGGCTTCCTGGGTATCGCTTGCCGGTCCGCTTGCCAACTTTGTGTTGGTGGTGCTTTCCGGAATCGCCATTCGGCTGGGCCTTGCCTTCGGGGCTTTCACTCTTCCCAAGGGCATCTCGTTTGAAGCTTTGGTGGTGGGCTCCTCGCAAGCCTCCGAGGGGCTTGCCACTTTTCTTAGCTTGATGTTTTGCTTGAATCTGTTGTTGGGTTTATTCAACCTCGTGCCCGTGCCGCCTTTAGATGGGTATTCCGTTATAGGTTTGTTCCTGCCTGCGAATGTTGCTCGAAAGCTGGAAGAGTTCCGCTTTGAATACGCACGATTTACGATATTAGGGCTGTTTCTGGCTTGGCGGATCTTTGACGAATTAGGGTTCGGCGTGTTTTGGCAGTGCGTCTATTTTCTCTATACAGGAGTGCGGGGTTAGCCTTCGCACGCTGCTTTAGAAATACAGTTTTAGACCCAGCTGAATCGTACGATTCCCGCCGATGTTCGCTCCAATATCAGCATACGCCGGTGCGATATTTGCTTGGGTCACGGTAGGTGTATTTGCCTTCGAATAGTCCAGGTTCTGATAGATGCTGAAGTTGTTGCCGTTGGTGCCGAAGAACACATGGTTCAGTGCTCCATAAAGTTCCGCGCGGAAGGCGACGCGAATCTGCTCATGAATCGGGAATTCCTTCAGGATCGCCATGTTGAAAGTTGTGCGGCTGGGCATTCGCAAGTAGTCGGGCACGCGCGGAGTGTTGCCTACGGTCAAAAATGACGGCGGCGAAAAGAGATTGAGGCTATTAATATACGGGCAGCGTTGGGTGAGCGCGTTGTTGCAGCCGTTCTTCCAATTGTCGACATAATAAGGGACGCCCTGGTTGATGTTGGCGCGAATTCTCCCCACATCTTCCGGGAAGCCTGCGGTATTTCCGGTGGCCGTTTGAATGGGCGA
Organism: Bryobacterales bacterium; assembly: GCA_043785065.1. GTDB lineage: Bacteria > Acidobacteriota > Terriglobia > Bryobacterales > Bryobacteraceae > JANXSF01. The sequence continues at coordinate 1,213 of JAYVXT010000658.1, forward strand.
TCCACTTTGGGCTGAGCCGGTACCGGTTATCTTCCAGTTGCCTATGATTTGATTTGCCCAGCTATGGGTGCTGCCCAGTAGCCACTTCCCCTTGCCAACCGGCAAATCCCAATTGAAGCTGAAGCGGAACGTATGAGGGATGGAATAGACGGAAATGGAGTGTTCCAGATGACGGTCGCCATTTAGTAATTGAGCAGCCCCGGTGCCCCAGTTCTGAATATTGTCGCTGCAGAACTGTCCTTCGCAAGAGGTTGTATCGGTTGATTTCATCCATGTGTAATTCGCATTGAACTGGACGCCCTTGCTGAACCGTTTTGTAAGGTTCGATTGCAGCGCGTTGTAGAAGGACCCGTAACCTTGCGTCAAGGGATTGCTAATGCCATTTAAGGTGGGAATTGGCCGCAGCAGATTTTGGCGTGACACCAGAATGATGTTGCCGTTTTGGTCTTTCAGTCCTGCCGGGTTGGGAAATAGATCCCCCATGTTCAAGCCAGCTTTGAATTGCGTGGCGTATTCCTGAACGTTGACCGTATTAACAAGCTGGGATGGGCCAAACAGTTGAGTGCCCTTCGAACCAACATAGGTCAAGTCCAAGCCGTAATCCTTTCCGAACTGGAATCCGAAGCCAAAGTTCCACTGTTGGATGTAAGGAATGGAGACGTTCTTCGGCAAATAGTACACCTGGGTAACGCTCGAAAGGTTTGTTACTTTACCGTCGACCGGGAACGTGAATGGCGTGTTGTTCAAGACGGCCGGGAAACTGTCCAGTTGCACGGGCAGTCCGTTGGATGCTCCATTGTTGGCGAATTGTGAGGCGGGCGGACCAAGGTCGGGAATGGCGGCGCGGAACAAGCCGCTGGTAGGCGTATGGGTGATGGCATAGCCGCCGCGCATCACGGTTTGACCGGGAATTAGTTTGGGCATTCTGTAAGCAAAACCGAAGCGAGGTTCGATGTTGTTATAGCGCGTTGGCCACAAGGTGTTGATGGCGTTCCCAAGACCATGCAATTGCAGATAGCCTATCTGCTGCCGTCCGGTGGCCAACGTTACCGCCTCGTCCTGCACAAAGTAGCCTTGGTTGTGATGCTTTTCTGAACGGGGAACTTCCACCTGGTAACGAACGCCTACGTTGAGTGTGAGGCGCTTATTCACCTTGAAATCATCTTGCAGAAATCCGGCGTAATACTTCCAACGATATTGGTATGGGATCACAGCCGGAGCAAGACTTACGCCCGAAGGGAAGCCAAGCAGCAAGGATGCCCATCCAACGCCGGTAGCGGCATTCGGGATACCCAATACGGTTGCCGTGCTCGCCGTGCCGATGTTGGTGGTTGTGTTGGCAAATGTCCAGGATCCGCCAACGCTGTTAAAGTCGGTCAAATTCATTTGTGGCGCAAGAAACTCAAACCCGGCCTTGATGCTGTGCTTCCCTTTGGTCCAACTAACGGTGTCGGTTAACTGATAGGTGTTGTCCACCGAATAGCTTCCGGGACTGCTGGAGATTCCTTGCACATTGGCATATCCGGAACCGGCTGAAATGGCCGGGAACCCATTGGTTAAGTAGGACGGAAATCCCATCTCCTTGTACCAGTTATTGGAAAGCTGTTCGTCGGTTTGGCGGCGGACGTTGCTGGTGCGGTTGAACCCTAGCCGCAGTTCATTCACTTTGTTCCCGCCCCAAGTGTGCGTGTCGTTCAAGCCGATGTTGGTTCCGGTGGCTGTATCGGTCGGAACAACTTCGGTCAATCCACCGATGAAGAACCTTGATCCTTTGGTGGGCACTTCGGTGAACCGGAACTGCAAACGGTTGTTGCTGGATAGCACCTGATCCACCTTCATGTTCCAGCGGTCATCGGTATTGCGAACGTTGCGGAACACGGAATAATTTTGTCCCAGCCCATTCAATGACATGTTCGGCAAAGGCAGAAGGTTTAACACCTTTTGGCCAATGGGAGAAACCAAGGGTTTGGGAATAATATTATTAACGAACTGGGGGAATGGCGTGTTAGCGGCCGGCACGATTTTGGTATTCGTCCAGCCCGTGCCGCTTGAATTCGTTAGGTACTGCTGGAAGATGAAAACCTTCTGGTTGTTCGTAGTGTCGTAGATGGATTGTGAAAAATCGCCCTGCCTTTCAAGAGATGTTGGAACGCGGGCAAAGGCGCTTGACTGCTGGTAGCGTTGCAGCGGTTCGTAGTTGAAGAAGAAGAACGTACGGTTCTTTCCGTTGTAGAGCTTCGGAATGTATACCGGCCCGCCGATGTCAACGCCTCCACGCCAATACCGCACTAGCCCTTTCTTGTTAAACGTGTTTGCGTAGGGGGCCGCGTTCAAAATATCGTTCTGGCTGAAGGAGAACAACGTTCCGTGCAACTGATTGTTTCCCGACTTGGTGGTCATGGTGACAATGCCGCCGCCAACGCGCCCGTATTCGGCGCTATAGTTATTTACTTTTACATCCACTTCGGATATCGCGTCGGTGGAAAACGAAAGCGAGATGCGGCCGAAGAATAAACTGTTGTTGCTGACGCCGTCGGCCAGGTAATTGGTTGACCCCATGCGTCCGCCTGAAACGGAGATCCCTCCGCCTGGAGTGACGAAGCCCGTGGTTACCGCGGCTTGTTCCCCGCCGGCGTCGCCCAGCACTCCGGGGATTAGTGACAAGACTTGCAGAGCACTTTGGTTGGAGACGGGCAATTCGTCGAGAGCTTTTTGATTCATGCCATACTGCACGGTTGCGTTCGCTTGTTGCACCAGCGGGGCTTCGCCGGTTACCGTCACTTCCACCTTGGTGTCGCCAACGCTCAGTTGCAGATCTATCGAAGTCACCTTTGAGGTTTCAACCAGAACCGGTTCCTTGATCAACTTGTTGAATCCCGCTAGCTCCGCGATTAGCCGGTAGCGGCCCGGCTCAAGAGCTGGCAGGGAATAGATGCCTGCGTGACTGGACACGGCCGATTGCTGAATGTTGGTAGCAAGGTTGATCGCAAGGATCTTCACTCCGGGCAAAGCGCCCGACTGCTGATCCACTATGGATCCGGTGATTTGGCCCGCGTTTGTTTGGGCAAGCATTTCGGCGCTCAGCGCCAACAGGCTAACCATCGTTATGTTAGACAGGGATTTATTGAACATTTGAAACTATCTCCTCTCTCCAAAGCTGCCAGCATTATATATGATGGTATGGCTCAGGAGTTGGAGCGATTCCAGAACCGGAGCAGGGCGTCCTTGGGCCGCCCGCCGACCACGGGTGGACACTACTTGGGTACTCTGGTAACTATGAAACTTATTGCTTCTTTGGCGATGGCTTTGGCGCTGGCTCGAATTGCTTTTCCTCAGAATCCCGCGCTTGCCGCGCCTGCCGCGCCGGCTGCGCCGAATCCAAACTCGCAATACAGAATAGGCCCTGATTCGTTGGCTCAAGAGGGAGTACCAAAGGGAGAGATCCGCGGTCCATTTACCTTGCCGAGCAAAGTCTATCCGGGTACGCAGCATACGTATTGGGTCTACGTGCCGGCTCAATACGATTCCGCCGTTCCGGCCAGCTTGATGATCTTCCAGGATGGCCAAGCGTTCAAGGCCGAAGATGGCGACTTGCGGGCGCAAAACGTGATGGACAACTTGATTTACCGCCGCGAGATTCCCGTGATGATTGGGGTCTTCATCAATCCGGGGCGCACTCCCGAACAGCCAGAGCCAAACCCTAAAGAATGGGGCGACCGCACAACCAACCGGCCTACCGAATACAATACACCTGACGACAAGTACGCCAAGGTGATTACTGAAGAACTGATGCCCGCGCTCTACAAGGAATACAACATCTCAAAAAATCCGGAGCAGCATGGCATCGGTGGCGCTAGCTCCGGCGCCATCGCGGCATTTGCGGTGGCCTGGGAACGCCCGAACGAGTTTCGAAAAGTGCTGAGTATCGTGGGCAGCTTCACCAATATTCGAGGTGGCCATGTATATTCTGAGCGTGTTCTGGAAAGTCCCAAGAAACCCATTCGTATTTTTCTTTGCGATGGACGCAACGACAACCGCGGCATGGGACGCGGCGGATCCGGTTACGACGAAAAACGCGACTGGTTTTTCCAAAACGTGAAGTTGATGAAGGCGCTGGCTCAGAAAAATTACGACGTGAATTATTCATGGGGTATGAACCTTCATGGCCAAAAATTTGGAGGAGCCATCATGCCGGAAATGATGCGTTGGCTTTGGCGCGATGGTCCCGTATCCACCGATCCCAACGATCAGGTGGAACGCGGGTTCCGCCAACCCTCGAAGGAGCATTTGAAATGAATACGACGAGCATGTGGGCTCTTTCTTTTTTGGCCGTCCTGTTCGCCACCCCGGCATTTGCGGCGGACGATCCGGCGCGGAGGCGTTTCCATTTCAGCTTCGGCATGGGCAAAGTTGCAACGGATGCTATCCGGGTTTCCAGCAATACCGTCTATGACAAGGAGCGTGGCTATGGTTTTGAACCCGGTTCTGAAGTGAAAGAAGGGGAGGGCGCTGTGACCAGCGACCATCTGTTCTATTTTTCGGTGGCGGTATCGGAAGGTAACTACAAAGTAACGGCGACTCTTGGTGACAATCAGGCCGCCAGTGTCACCACCATCAAAGCAGAATTGCGCAGACTGATGGTGGAGAAAGTAACAACCGGGGTGGGCAAGGCTGAGAGGCGCACTTTCATCGTCAACATCAGAACGCCGCAGATCCCCGGTGGTGGCGAAGTTCGGCTAAAGCCTCGTGAAAAAGAGGCGGAAGCCCGCGCTTGGGATGAAAAGCTAACCCTTGAGTTCACCAACTCTCATCCGGCGCTTCGTGCGCTGGAAATCGAGAGAGTGACAGATATTCCCACCATCTATATCGCGGGCGATTCCACGTCGACGGACCAACCAGTAGAGCCGTTCAACAGTTGGGGACAGATGCTGCCACGCTTCCTCAAGCCCGGGATGGCCGTTGCCAATCATGGAGAATCGGGGGAATCCCTGCGCAGCTTTATTGGCGAAAAGCGCTTCGATAAAATAATGTCGTTGATCCAACCGGGTGACTATCTGTTCATCCAGATGGGGCACAATGACCAAAAGGATGTGACTCCATCAGCGGGAGCTTTTACCAGCTACAAAGACTTTCTGAAGCAAATGGTGGCAGCCGCGCGGGATAAGGGGGCGACGCCTGTGCTGATCACTCCGGTGAATCGGTTAACCTTCGATGTTGACGGGAAGATCACCAACAGCCTGGGAGATTTCCCTGAAGCAGTGCGGCAAGTGGCGAAGGAGAATCGCGTGGCGCTAATAGATTTGAACGCAATGAGCAAGACCTTTTACGAAGCTTTAGGGGTTGTGGAAAGCCACAAAGCGTTCGCCGGGAAGGATACGACGCACCATAGCAATTACGGCAGCTACGAACTGGCAAAGTGCATTATACAAGGAATATTAGACGCGAAATTGCCACTCGCCTCGTATATCAGCGCGGACTTCAATGGCTTCGATCCGGCTCACCCTGACCCGCTCTCTGAAATTGATATCCCAGCGGAACCTGCGCGCGGTCAGCTTACACGCCCACTTGGGAATTAAACTTTACAATAGAAAGTCCGTGCCGATCTAAACCCCTCCTTCAACTGGAGCCATCCATCGAAATAGGAAAAAGTGCCTGCCACAAAGCGCGCAACGGTAGGGTTGAACGAGCCATCGAAACGCTTGTTCAACCCCGTTGCGGATGCCTACGCTTCTAAACTCGATCGATCTGCAATGTGGGCAGCGCGACGAGAACAGCCTCGCTATGGCTCCAAACATTTTTAGGCATCAGCTTTCGCCGCGCTACGCGTGGCGCTGGCGTTATTTCTGGCGGTAGGTTTGGCGTAGTGAGTTTGTGGTCCCTTGCCGAATCCACCGGCTGGTTTGCTTTTCTCTTGCGCGGCCAGTAATTCTTCAGCTGTTCTCAAATCCGGCTCTGATGGCTTTGCCTGAATTTTTGCCCGCGCAACCTTGCGCTTGTGAAGTTTATCTAATCTCTTGTTCATATAATGTTTCCTTTTCTGTTCTCATTCATACCCATCCCCTATTGAGTCTAGCGGGAAGCGCGGCCCCATGTTCGCGCCCGCTGATTACGAAGAAGGGAAATGAAGGGGGTCTCTTAAGTTTTGTAGTTCCCGGTAATAATAAAGGGCCGATGGCTTTCTTCCCTTGAATCTTAGCCTTTTTAGAAACTCAATTTCCTCTTCGTTCGCGTCGCCGCTCAAAGTTTTGCCTTTTAGAAATTGCTCAAAGCCAGGTTCGATCGACGAGGCGATCTCCGCCGCGACTTCCACAAATTCGAACCTTTTCAAACTACCGGGCGTAAGACGCGGATTCAAGACAATCTCCACGCCGAAGCTCTTCAAATCCATGTCCCACGATTCAATCATCGGATCGAGGAACGAAACGCAATTTTCAATGGATACATGAAAGACATCCGTATCCAAGAGTTCAAGGATTGCCACGCGCATTTGTTCATAACTACGCCCACTTAACTGCGCCATCAAGCGCAGCCATTCCTCACTGCGGAGTTCTTCCCTGGCCAGCCCTTGCGCAACGTCTAGAATCTTCTGCGTCACCAGACGCTCCAGTTCTCCGAACGGATCTTTTTCGAAGATTCGCCGGATCTCCGCCACTCGCGCCGGTTCGCATTTGCGCAAAATCAATTCGCGGCATTCTTTGAACAGGGGGCCTAAAGGCAAGGCCACTTTCTTTTTTAAGTCTAACTGCCGCTGCACCTCGGCTAGTTTTGAAAGTTCTCCACCAGGTAGTTTTAGGAAGTGAGCGATCTTTTCATAAATGTCAGTGCGACCGGGGGCAGGCGGCGCCTTCTTTCGGGCGAGCAGTTGTGAAATGTAAGATTCGGTGACTTGGACAGCGGCGGCAAGGTCCTTTTGATCTAGGCCCAATTCGCTTAAACGCTGTCTTATTAATAGAGAGACGTCCAAACTTTACTCCTAGGCTGTTGCCACTTAACTAGTAAGAGTGAACAGTGGTATTTCAATAGTGCCATAGAAGTACTTGACAAGCAAGAAAACTTAACCAATAATAGTTAATAGGTGGATCGTTCCTTCCTCTCGTAGGTCTTCTGAACTAAGTCAGATGCTTGCCGCTTCCCTTAGACCCCGGCTTTAAATTCTAAGTATGCTCGAATCCAAATCTCCGATGACCGGAACCGCCAACCAAATTGAATGGGCGGAGAAGATCAAGCCAAGGGTTGGAGCCGAATTTGATCGAGTGGCGAGCGTTCTTTTGGCCGCATCACTTAAGCAGGTGGAAACCAATCGGGTTGGGACAAGAAATGCAATCGCTATCCTCAACGAAAAGCGCGCCGAAGTGATGGCGAATAATGCGGCTGGTTACTTCATCAAAGAATGGCAGGAATTGGATGGCAAGGTTCGCCTGATGATTACCCAAGATCCCCGGTACGTTGCGCAAAAAGACGTGCAGCGCGCCAAACAAGGCGGAGCATGACACTCATCACAATCAAACTGACGCTAAAGGAGCTGGAGTTGTTAACAACGCTGGCCTCCGATCAGCTTTTCAGAAAAGAATATATTGATCCTAAAATGCCCGGTTATAAGTCGAATTCCGCCGAGATCAATCTGGGTAAGGTTTTGGTCACTCGCTTTCGATCCTTGCTCGATTCCGGTCCGTTGAAGAAAGCCACACTAGCGAGGGCATCAGGATGAGCATTGCGGCAGCGAACGCATCGAAGAAAGATACGCCCGATCTTAAAATGCAGTTTACCCTCACGGGTTTCAGCCAAGTAAAGGAGTTCCGCGTATTCACATTTGAAGGTGTGGCGGCGGATCGAAGCCGCTCCGCATTCACGGTAAGAACGGATCTAGCCCTGGCGCGGCAATACGCAATCCGTATTCAAGAGTTGCCCCTGCTGTGCCGTGCCGTTCTGGAGCGCCACGAAGGCGACCAGATTCATGCGTTGACTTTTACTGAGGACGACATGCGAGTTCATGCCAGCATGGCGACTGCGCGTGACGAGGCGGCAAAGCGGCGAAAGCCGGCCCGTTCCCCTTCCACCGATCTTGCCGGCGCCGCGTGGCGAACTACCCCGCGTCCGGCGGAAAACAATTTGGATAAGCAAGACAAGCAAGATGAAGACCTCTTGTAGCTTTTCCCCAACTGATACTTCAACCCCGTCCTTACAAGACGATTTAATTTCGAGGAAACAATTTACATGACCAATATTTTTGTAGGAAACCTTAGCTTTAAGACTACCCAAGACGAACTGCACGCCGCATTCGCGGGATACGGCGCAATTGAACGCGTCAATATAGTGACGGATCGCGACAGCGGTCAACCCCGCGGTTTCGCATTTGTTGAAATGAGCGATCAATCGGCCGCCGAGACAGCAATATCCGAATTGAATGGAGCCGATTTGAATGGCCGCGCGATGAACGTGAACGAAGCGCGCCCCAAGTCTCGCGGTATGTCCCATTCCCGCTAAGAGCCTTTCTTCCATAGCGTGATTGCTGTATAGGTTTCGATCAAAGCGCGAGGAGTCATCAGTGTCCGTCGTCATTGGCCGTTGCCACTCCTCGACGCGTCCGGTAGTGTGTTTGGCGTTGGCTGATATTTATCGTACGTTCGCTTGCATTATGCCGTACGTTAAAGTATAATCTTTTAGAGGGCTATTATGCCAATCACTGCTTCCAGACTGAGAGAAGATATCTACAAAATTCTTGATCAAGCGATTGAAACGGGGCAACCTGTTGAAATCACTCGAAAAGGAACCGTTTTGCACATTGTGCCGGAAAAGCGGGCATCTAAACTCAACAATCTCAGAGTAAGAACGGTCTTCATAGGAGACTCTGACGAGATTGCATCTATGGATTGGTCCAGCGAATGGTCTGAAGAAGCGAAGTGATTTATCTGGACACCCATGCTGTAGTGGCTTTGTATGGGGGCGAAACTAAGAAATTATCGGATCGGGGAAGGAAGATTCTGGAGGAAAAACAGATTCTGATCTCCCCGATCGTCATTCTAGAGTTGGAATTTCTTCGTGAGATCAAACGGATTGAAATACAGGCATTGGAAATCGTTAACGCACTTGCCGAAGAAATTAGCCTAAAAATATGCCCGCTTCCGTTCTCAAAGATCATCAGTCAAAGCCTTACGGAAAATTGGACGCGCGACCCTTTTGACCGCCTGATTGTCGCCCATGCCCGTGCCGGTAAAGCGCCGCTGTTGACCAAGGATGGCCAAATGCAGGACAATTACCCGCAGGCGTTCTGGTAAACGATTCACATCCCAGCGGAAACCATGAGCGTCCGATCCGCGTCGAAAAGGTACAAAAACTATGCGCTATTCAGCTGTCCGCGCGTTCTCAATCGCTACTGTAGCCGTCTCGCTCGCTGCTCTTTGTATTGCCCAGATCGGCGGGCAATATCCCGGAGGCGGATATCCCCAAGGCGGCGGGCAAGATCCTGGCATCGGCGGCATTCCTTTTCCCCGAAAGACTAAAAAATCGGATAAAGCGAAGAAGAAGGACATGGAGCAAGCAGCGCTCAAAGGCGTGCGCGGAACTCTTCGCAAGCTGGACACGGAGACACTCATTCTTCAATCGGAAGACAAACGCATCCTTCGTTTCCGGGCAGAATCGGCCACTATCTATTTCAAAGGCCTGACGGAAATCAAGCCAGATGCAATTCAGCCCGGCGATCATCTTTTAGTGGAATTCGGCTCCGACGAAGATGGCAAGTATTTCGCCGGACGCGTGACTTTGGAAAAGTCCGGCACAAACGAAGAGCGCGCGGCGGCGAGAGTCCCGGTTGAATCCATGCCGAAAAGTTATGAGGATTCTTCGAAGTCTGAGACCGCCGCGCAACCGGAAGCCCCAGTGAAGGCCGAGTCTGGCCGCAAGACGGCTTCAAACAAAACTGCTAAGAAGAAGGAGGAGGGGAGTGAACCCGCAGTGCCGCCCCCCGGTTCTTTCACCGAAGTTCGCGACGCTACGGTGCTAAAGAACGGCGAGGAGGAACGTCCCAGGTTGACCAGGGGCAAGCCCGCTCCCCGCAAACGCGCGGATGAGGACGAGCCTATTGTTATAGCCTCCGCTCCCACGCGTATCCCCGATGGTGTAATTAGCGTGCCAACGCCGGCCGATCCTGTGGTGGTCCGCAACGAAGATCCTCCGGAGCGCGAAGGGGATCCAATCATCGAAAAGACCAGGGAGAATGCTTATAACCTGTTGGAGAGTCTGCCGAATTACACGGTGAAGCAGCTTACAACGCGATTCCAAAGCAATACAGTTAAAACGAATTGGCAGGCCATGGATAACATTTCCATCGATCTGGTTTATCAAGACGGCAAGGAACGCTACACCAACGTTTTGCTTAACGGCAAGCCGTCCAAGGGCAAAGCCGAAGAAACCGGCGCTTGGTCGACTGGTGAATTTGGAACCACTATCCGCGACCTGTTTTCCACTTCCACGCAGGCGGACTTCCGTCCCTTGCGCGCTACCGAATCGATTGCCGGCCGCACAGCCGTTGTTTACAATTTTTATGTGAAACAGGAAAATTCCCACTGGAGAATTCATACTCCGGGGGAGTCCTATTCGCCGGCTTATCGCGGAACCGTTTGGATCGACAAAGAGACATCGCGCGTGCTGCGTATTGAAATGCAATCCCGCAACTTGCCGCAGGAGTTTCCCATTGACAAGGTGGAATCCACGCTCGATTACGAATTCATTCGTCTGGGGACCGGTAAGTTTCTGTTGCCGGTGAAGTCGGAATCGTTAAGCTGTTTCCGCGGTTCGTCCAATTGCAGCCGGAACGTGATCGAATTCCGCAACTACCGGAAATTTGGCTCGGAATCCTCAATTACTTTTACGCCTTAATCCGGCGCCAGCAATCGGTCGTGTGGTCATCCACCATGCCCATCGCCTGCATGAACGCGTAGCAAATTGTGGACCCGGTGAACTTGAATCCACGCTTAGACAGCGCGTTGCTCATCGCATCGCTCACGGCGGTTTTGGCCGGGACTTCCGCCATGCTCTTCCAATGGTTCACTATCGGCTTGCCGCCGGTGAACTGCCAGAGATAGGCATCGAAGCTATTGTGCTGCTCCAGCACTTCGAGATAGGCGCGGGCATTGGCGATTACCGCATTCACCTTCAAGCGATTACGGATGATTCCTTCGTTTGCCAATAGCTGCGCCACCTTGCGTTCGTCATACAGGACGATGCGCGCCGCCTCGAAATTGTCGAAAGCATTCCGGTAACTTTGCCGCTTCTTCAAAACGGTGAGCCAACTCAAACCAGCCTGGGCGCCTTCCAGATTCAACATCTCAAAAAGCATGCGATCATCATGCTGCGGCACTCCCCATTCGGCGTCATGGTATTCGGCGTGAAGCGGATGAGTTTGCGCCCAACCACAGCGAGGGCGAGATATATTTGGTTGCATCTTGGCGGGGCCTTCTATAATCAATAGTAGAGGCAAGCGCGACGTTGGCGCTGCGATAAGGAGAAATATTCATGGGTGGTGGCGGCAGTCAATCAGTTCCTGTTGTGCAGGTCGAACAAAGTGGGCGCAAAGTGTTTTGTGCAAAGTTGCAAA
>JAYVXT010000659.1:0-12783 GCA_043785065.1 Bryobacterales bacterium
TTCGAGACTCTATACCGTGAAATCGTTCTGGACGCTGGTCAATCCACCGATCCCGACGGTTTGGCCTTGGCTTATCGATGGAGAATTGTCGATAAGACCGCAGCGATACTTAATCCCACTTCGCAACGGACAACTGTTCAGTTGGGAGAACAATTTGGGCAGTATACCTTTGAATTGACAGTCACGAATTCAAAGGGCATCTCAGCCACAAGCCGAATCGTAGTGAGCTTCGTTTCAACTAGAGTTTTCTAGGGGTTGTGACAATAAAAGAGCGTAAACCAAATGCGGGGATCCACTCCCCGCATTTTTTTGCTTACAGCATCATAATTAATCTATCGATGAATAGTTGGCAGATGTTGCGAATGTAACCCTTATCAGGGTATAGTGTCCTACATGGTTAATCTGAGAGAACCTCCTGGGGTTTCTCCTTAGATTCAATCTACCGAACACTTACAAAGGAGATCAAACAATGAAAGTTCGTTCAAACGTGAAGGCTGGCAATGGCATTTGGGGTGATTAATTCTTCCCTGAGCCTAAGCTAGGTTAGCAGAAGTATCCTGCCGGGCCGGATTCAAATCCAGCCCGGCATTTCTATTTTGATAGCGAGCACGACCTAGTCTATTAAACCGGTTAGTACTTTCATAAGCCTAGGAATATCTAAAGTTCCTAATACTATCTGACGATTCCAGCCTTAGATGAGGCAAAGCGCCAACTCGGGTGTTGTCAACAAGTTGAGTGAGATGTCACATGCAGCAATTGCGTTTGTATTTACTGCGATTGCTCTTGCTTTTCTTGCGATAGGATTGGATCCATTTACCTGGAATTCCGGCATCCTAAGTTTCCTCAGTTTGTTATTGCTCTGTTCCGCCACAAGCGTCTTGAATGTAAGACTTCCAGGCGTTAGCATTCATTTGTCAGCAGGCTTCCTGATACTCATTTGGGCCATCGTACGCCTTGGATCAGGGGAAGCGTTGGTGCTGGGGTGGGCTTCTATTTTGGTCCAGTCTTATTGGAAATGCAAACGGAAGCCGGCAATTGTGCAGTTGGTCTTCAACCTGGCGGTTGTCAGCCTGTCTATCGAAGCAGCCAGAATCGTCTTTCACGGCACGCTAATTCAGCAATACCTTCCGCAAGAGCTGTACCGATTGTTGCTTGCAAGCATTGTCTACTTTGCGGTGAATTCACTCGCTCTTTGTGGTGTGATCGCCTTGACAAAAAATCTTCCTATTTGGAGTGTCTGGAAGGAATCTTATCTCTGGTCATTCCCACACTATCTACTCAGCGCGTCCGTTGTCGGGGGAGTTGAGATGATTCGTAAGTATGTCGGCTTCGAGGTGGCGTTCCTCATCCTTCCCGTTGCATACCTTCTCTATCACACTTACCAAATGCACCTTGCCGCGCTCAATCGGGTCATCGAAAGAGCGGAGCAGGAAAAGCGGCATGCTGAGGAAGCCAACGAACTGCATCTGAGAACGATTAGGGCATTGGCTCTGGCAATTGAAGCCAAAGACCAAACCACGGGGGATCATCTTCATCGAGTGCAAACATATGCCCTTGCCTTGGGCAAAGACCTGGGGCTATCCAAAGAAGAGTTGGAAGGATTGGGAGCGGCGGCAATTCTTCACGATGTTGGCAAGCTTGCAGTTCCAGAACATATTATTTCCAAGCCAGGCAAACTAACTCCCGAGGAGTTTGCCAAGATGAAGACGCATACTGTTGTCGGGGCAGAAATTGTGGAAAGCGTCCATTTCCCATTTTCAGTGGCTCCACTGGTGCGGGCTCATCACGAAAAATGGAACGGAACAGGCTATCCGGACGGTTTGCGGGGTGAGGAGATCCCAATTGGCGCGCGAATTCTTTCGGTCGTGGATTGTTTAGACGCCTTGGCGAGTGATCGTCAGTACCGCAAGGCTATGCCGCTTGAAACCGCCATGTCTATTGTTATCGATGAGTCGGGGAAGAGTTTCGACCCACGAGTAGTGGACGCGCTGAAATTGCGCTACGAGGAACTTGAGGCTCAAGCCAGGACCACGCTCAGAGCCGGTGATGTCAAACTCTCCATCGACATGGTGGTGCACCGTGGATATGGTCCGGATGCGGGCTATGCCGTGGGGTCGACGCTTGAAGACCGGAAGCTTGGTCTTTTAACGGATGGCGTTGCCAAGGAAGTGACTTTTCTCGATTCGATTAATTCCCTTATCGGCAGGTTTGAATCAGTGGAGGGCGATGTGCTTGCCATTGACCAACAACTGAAATGCTTGATTCCTTATGATGGGCTGGCTCTCTATAAAAAGAAGAATGAGGCGCTTGAATGCTCCATGGCGCTTGGAGAGGGATCGCGGTCGCTCCTTGGGATTAGAATCCCGTTGGGTGTTGGGGCTTCGGGTTGGGTTGCAGCAAATCGTACTCCTCTGTTAAACGGTGTGGCGGCAACGGAATTTGGTGTCACGGGAAATATTCCCAAAGACTTTAAGCTGTCTTCCACATTGGCTATTCCCCTCGAATCGGAATACGGAACAATCGGCGTGCTGACGCTCTACAGTCTCAAGCGGGAGTCTTTTGAATCCAGCCATCTTCGAATATTATTGGCTATCAGTTCAAAGCTCGCTCATCTGCTGCACCTTGAAATGAACGGGATACAACGGGAAAGCATCCTTGCAAGAAACAAGGCGAACCGGACGCTTACACTTGAATTGGAACGCCTTTCCAATGCTGTTGGCGTCAATAGCAATAAGGCGAACCAAACCAAAGCCGAGCTAGAAACGCATTCGGTCTAAAACGCAGTCCGATTGAGGACAACCGCCGCTTCCTTGATCAAATGCGCGGCAACTTCCGTTTCCGTCCCGTTCGTCACTGGGATGACCAGGTTTTGACCTCTGCCCCACGGGGACCAACGCGCAAGCATCCTCGGACTCACCCAACCTCGAAACGCCGTTATCGACGGAACTCCAAGTGCAGCGGCGGCATGTTGTCCGGCCGAGTCATAACCTATGTACAATTTGCCGGCTTCAATTTGACGGCAGAACGAAGCAAAACTACCCTGATGGGTGCGGCATCCGGTGGTCGCCGCAATTGAGCGGGCAATGGCTTGTTCTTCTGTGGATCCTCCCTCGTCCACCACGACATCCAGACCCATCCGTATCAGAGAGCGAACAGTTTCCAATTCAAATGCTTCTCCAACCCGCTTGGCCGCATTTCCTCCGAACCCGAAACTGATGGTGACATCGTTGCGCGTTGAAGATGACGGATAGGCGGGATTCACCCACGGAAACGAGCCGCCATAGCCAAGATTTTCGACGATCCAGCGCCCCGTAAGCTCGCCGATAGAAAGCGAGCCCTCCGCTCCATAAGAGCGGCTTTCGAAGAAGACATATTGGTCGTGTTCCACTACAGTCAGCAAGCCCAGTTGCGTCAATCTTGAGTCTGGGTCGAGCACCAAAGAATTGGATCCGGAAATCACATTGGCCAGTTGTTGGCCCGACTTCAGCCGGTCGGTAAGCAACCCGGATCGGCCATAGTTCAAGTCGACGAGTTGCAAACGGGGGTTGCCCGCGAACAGTTCAAAATTCTTGCGCAGTCCTACAAAGAAGATTTCGGCTGTTGGAAATAACGCGGCTGCCGCTGCGAGAAACTGGCTGGAAACAGCAATGTCCGCCCCAA
Source organism: Bryobacterales bacterium (assembly GCA_043785065.1). Taxonomy (GTDB): domain Bacteria; phylum Acidobacteriota; class Terriglobia; order Bryobacterales; family Bryobacteraceae; genus JANXSF01. The sequence continues at coordinate 3,661 of JAYVXT010000659.1, forward strand.
GAGTTATGCGGCTGAGTACGTAGACCCTATCTACTTTCCTTCCGCTGAAAGTTGGATTGCCGTTACGAATCTGTTGATAGCGATCCTGAATTTGGCGCGCCGTCCGCCCAGGAATAAACCGCGCAATCGCTTCGGAGAAAATATTAACGTAACAATCTACTAAACTCCGCTCAAACCGGTCGCCTAATGGCTCAACCAACCCGGCGAACAGAGCTTTGACTCCTTCGGGCTGGTCACAGGAATCGAGCAACGCTTGCAGCGCCTCAGGAGACCAATCGCGGCCCGAAAGGCACTCTTCCAGCAATTGCCGCGCTAGCTGTTCAGGCGAAATACTTGCCAACGATCAACTCCAACTTCTTCCTGGTGGAATCGGGAACATTCGCCTTGTCGGTGATCAAGGCATGCGCCAGCGCGGAGTGGCACTTGCAATCCATTTTCTCCGGGAAAGCCTTCACAAACTCCGACACAACCCTGGCCGCATTCCCGGCGTTCTTGGTGAGGTTGGCGATAATGTCGGCGACAGTCACATGATCATGATCGGCATGCCAGCAATCATAGTCGGTTACCATGGCGATTGTGACGTAGCAAATCTCCGCCTCGCGGGCGAGCTTGGCCTCTTGCAAATTGGTCATGCCAATCACATCCATGCCCCAACCGCGGTAAACATTCGATTCGGCCTTGGTGGAAAATGCCGGACCTTCCATGCAAAGATACGTCCCACCTTGCTTGGCCGTGACACCGGCGGCTGTAGCAGCGTCGGCGGCGCGTTGCGACATTTGAGCGCAAATCGGATCGCCAAAACTGATATGGCCTACCAGACCATCTCCGAAAAAAGTAGAGATGCGCCCGTGCGTGCGATCAAAAAATTGATCGGGGATGAGAAAATCAAGCGGCTTGTGTTCTTCCTTCAAAGAGCCGACAGCGCTGAGCGAAAGGATATGCCCTACGCCCAGTTTCTTCATGCCATAAATGTTAGCGCGGAAGTTGAGTTCCGAAGGCGTGATACGGTGGCCGCGTCCATGGCGGGCGAGAAATGCCACGTCGCGTCCGGCCAATTGGCCCACAACGTAGGCGTCGGAAGGAGAGCCGAACGGAGTCTCCACAACCACCTCTTGCTGGGCGGTGAATCCCGGCATGTTGTACAATCCGCTGCCGCCAATAATTCCAATAATGGGCTTCAAATCAAGTTCTCCTGAATTAGTTCTAATAGCACGCCGCCAGTGGAGCGAGGGTGAACAAATATGTATTTATGTCCGCCGGCGCCAATCCGTGGTTCGTTCAAAATCCGAGCCCCTTGGGCTTTCAGCTTCACGGCCGCTGCTTCCAAATCGTCGACACGGAGCGCGATATGATGCAGGCCTTCGCCGCGCGAGGCAATGAATTTGGCGATCGTAGAATCGGGCTCGGACGCTTCCAAAAGCTCCAACCGTGATTCACCTGCAGGCAACATCGCCACATTGACCTTTTCCGCGCTTACTGTTTCACGATGCTCAACCTGCATCCCCAGAGCGTCGCAATAGAAGGCGAGCGCCTGGTCGATAGACTTTACGGCAATACCTAAATGGTCAATGGCGAATTTGTTGGAACCAGTCATTAATAATCTCGTAGGGGTCGCGTTCCCGCCGCGCGACAGCTTCCGCCGCTTCTTTAATTTGTTGCCTCGAAACGCAATTCCCTATCTTTTCTTTCCACATCTGTTCCAGACGAAGAATCCAGCGCGCGGCGGCTCTATCCACTAACGAACCCTGAGCTATAAAGGATCGCAAAGCAGAGAGGGTCCGCGCAATTCCCTTCCCTTCCTTGGCAATCGTTTTTACGATCGGCGGAACCCAATTGTCGGGACGATGAGCCAGAGAAAGCATCATTTGCAATTCAGATTCAAGCTTGGCGGCGCCATCAAGATCGCTCTTATTGATGACGAACACATCGGCAATTTCTAGAATGCCGGCTTTGATGGCTTGGACATCGTCGCCCATGCCAGGCACCAACACAACGGCAGTGGCATCGGCCATTCCGGCAATTTCCACTTCGTCCTGGCCAACGCCTACGGTCTCAATTAGGACGGCGTCAAAGCCCGCGGCATCAGCCAAAGCGGCAAGGTCCATAGTTGCTGGAGCAAGACCGCCCAGATGCCCGCGCGTAGCCATGGAACGGATGAAAACCTGCGGGTCGGCATGATGATCCTGCATGCGAACCCGATCACCTAAGATGGCTCCACCTGAGAAAGGGCTAGTGGGGTCGACTGCGATCACCGCGACGGATTTCTCTTCCGCCCGCAGTTCCTTGATTAGCTCCGATACGAACGTGCTTTTGCCGGCTCCTGGCGGCCCGGTGATTCCTAAGACCAGCGCATTGCCAGTATGGGGCCAAAGGCTACTTAACAAAGATTCCGATTCGGGAGACCGGTTTTCGATAGCCGTTGCGGCCCTGGCAATTGCCCGCGGTTGGCGCGCCAGAATGGCTTGCGTCCAATCGGAAATGGGATTAGCCGATGTCACTGCTTGAGCAGTTGCCGGGCGATAACCAAGCGCTGAATTTCGCTGGTGCCCTCACCGATGGTGCACAGTTTCACGTCGCGGTAAAACTTTTCCACGGGGTAATCCTTCGTGAATCCGTAACCGCCATGAATCTGCACCGCCTCGTTACAGATATCCACCGCCGCCTCCGAGGCGAAAAGTTTCGCCATCGCCGATTGCTTGTTCACCGATTGCCCCTGATCCTTCAACCAGCCGGCGCGATAGGTCAGAAGCCGCGCCGCGTCGATGTTCATCGCCATGTCGGCCAGTTTATGTTGGATGGCTTGAAATTCGGAGATAGGCTTGCCGAACTGCTTGCGCTGCTTGCTATATTTCAGCGCAGCTTCATAGGCGCCTTGCGCGATGCCCAGAGAAAGGGCGGCGATGGAGATGCGGCCGCCATCCAGGATGCGCAGGCTATCCACAAAACCTTCACCGATCTTGCCCAACAGATTTTCTTCAGGCAGGCGGCAATCGTCGAGAATTACTTCACCTGTATCGCTGGCGCGCATCCCCAACTTGTTCTCCTTCTTCCCAAGTTTGAAGCCAGGCGTTCCTTTTTCGATGATGAAAGCGGAAACTCCGTGATGGGAATTAGATCGATCAGTGACGGCCATAGCGACACAAACATCAGCCTGATGAGCGTTGGTAGTGAAAGTTTTCGATCCATTGAGGATCCAGCCGCCGCCATCGCGCACGGCGGTGGTGCGGGTGCCGGCCGCGTCGGAACCCGCTTCGGTCTCAGTCAGAGACCAACAGCCGATCCATTCGCCCGTTGCCAGCTTAGGAATGTATTTCCTTTTTTGCTCCTCGTTACCGGCGAGAAAAATGTGATTGGAGCAGAGGGAATTGTGCGCCGCAACGATCAGGCCCACCGATCCATCCACGCGCGCCAACTCTTCTATGACGATGGAGTAATCAATATAGCCAAGTCCGGCGCCGCCAAGCTCTTCCGGAAAAATAACGCCAAGGCACCCCAGTGCTCCCAACTTTTTCACAACTTCAAGAGGGAAGGTTTGGGCTTCGTCCCAAACCATTACATAGGGCTTGATCTCCGCTTCAGCGAAATCGCGGATCTGTTTTCGAAGTTCAATCTGTTCGGGGGAGAACGAAAACTCCATGATATTTGCTCGCTAAACGATTTCTTCTTTATCGGCGTCCCAACGAATGGTTCGTCCTTGGCGGTAACTTTCAACGGCCATGCGGCAGGCGATGGAAACGCGGAAGCCAACATCAAACGGGCAATTGGTTGGAGTGCTGGCGCGGATGCTATCAAAAAAGTTTTGCATATGGGCTTGCGGGGCCGTCTTGGTCTGTCCAACAATTTCCGTACCCTTGGGGCGGTTGACGGTTTGCGGAATATAGCGGATCTGCTGATTCTTGACGATAGTGCCTTCGTCGCCCAAAATATGTTCGGCGGCGCCCAATTGGCTGTTGCCGAAGCCGGAACTCCAACTGAATAAGATGTCTTCGGGCTGCTGCATGGTGACGGACATTGTGTCTGGAACTTCGCGCCCATCTTTCCAAAGGTAAACGCCACCCGCCATGGTCACGGCCTTCGGAATCTGCAGGTTCATGCACTTGTACCAGAAGCTCAGTTGGTGGCAGAGATTCTCGTAAACATTGCCGCCGGAGTAATCCCAAAAGAATCGCCAATTGATGTAACGGTTGGCGTCGAATTCACGCTGCGGGGCCTCGCCCAGAAATTTACTCCAAAGAATGTTTTCAGGGGTCATGTCGGGAAACACGGGGCGCGACCATTGTGGCTTGCCGTGCGGCGTGTTGCGATACATGTGAGCTTCAATGGCGGTGATTTGACCCAGAATGTTTTGGCCCAGGAAATTCGTTGCATCAGCGACCTGACCGGAGGAACATGATTGATGGCCAATCTGCACGGTGCGATTGGCGGCCTTCTTATAAGCGGCTCGCATGCGCTTGGCGTGATCGACGGTGAAGGCCATCGTCTTTTCCTGATAGACGTGCTTACCCGCTTCCAGGGAGTCAACAAAGTGCTGGCAGTGCAGGTGCTGCGGCGTTGCGATCAACACGGCGTCGAGCGATTTGTCTTCGAGAAGATAGCGATGATCAAGATACGTTTTGGCGTTTGGCGCAAGTTGTTTGGCGGCTTCCAGGCGCGCCGTGTAGATGTCGGCGAACGCGGCAATTTCCGCATTCGGACAGGCCATGGCGTCACGCGTAATTTCCGTGCCGCGGGCTCCTATGCCGATTACCCCGACGCGGATACGATCATTTGCGCCCAGGACTTTGCCTGGGGCTGCCATCACGGCCAAACCGGAGGCTACATTACCGATGAAATTACGCCGGGAACTCATTGATGATTACTCTATTTAATTGTATCCGATTGGTGTACTAAGCTGGTATGGAATGGCTGATCGTCTCTATTTATCCTACTGGCTACGCGGGTTTTCTCCAATGAACATGACCCGTCATTTTGAGCGGATGTTGAGCAGTTTTCCTTTTTCGCCGCTGAACCCCGCGAATACCGTACTACGAGTGCAGGCTGTCTCGTCGGAGGAACCCGATGTCCGGGAGAATGTTTTTCCAGACCCGCTGGATGTAGCGGCAATCGGCATCGTAATGCAGGAAATCGCCAGCATTGACTCGTGTCTGCAAGTGGAAGGCTTTTGGGGTCTGTGGCAGTACGATAACGATTGGAAACTGACCCCAAGCCCAGTCACGCTGCTGTGCTTCGGGCCGGAGTTTCAGGGTTATGAATTGGCCGATGGGACTCGGGAAAATCTTCGCATTGAATTCGGATTAGAAAGCCAATTTCTAGTGCAGACGGATTTACCGAATAGCGCCTACTATGCGCAATCCAATTTGAAGGGGCTGTTGCAACTTTCACATGTCTTGGATCAAACGTTAGCTGTTGAGAATCGGAAGCTGTGGTCTGAATCCGGAGAAAATTTTGCGGACCGGTTCAAGGCTTTCTTGCAATGATTTCCGGATTATGAGAATTGCATCAATGATCGCCAGCGCGACCGAGATTGTTCATGCCTTAGGTCTCGGTGAGTTTCAAGTGGCTCGTTCTCACGAGTGCGATTGGCCTGTCGAGGTCGCCGATTTGCCTGTTTGTACCAGGCCGCGGTTCGACATTGCCGGCAGCAGTCTGGAGATTGATCGACGAGTGAAGCAGACCCTGCTGAAGGAAGGGACTCTGTACGAAGTATTTCCAAGTGTTTTAAATGCTGTGGCGCCAACCCACATCATTACCCAGACCCAGTGCAAAGTATGCGCGGTAAGCATGGAAGATGTGGAACACGCCGTTTCTAACTCAGTAGCCGGCAGCCCGGAAGTGATCGCCTGTGAGCCCAATTCCCTGGATGCTATTTTCGGCGACATTAAGCGGATTGCAACCCGATGCGGCCATTCAAAACGAGGCGTTGATTTAGTAGAAGAAATGCAAGAGCGAATGTTAGCAATAGAGGAACAGGTGGCGAATGCAAAACCCGTGAGAGTGGCCTGCATCGAGTGGATGGAACCTTTGATGGCGGCCGGAAATTGGACTCCGGAACTGGTGAAATTAGCCGGTGGGATTAATCTGTTTGGCGAAGCGGGACGACATTCCCCGTGGATGGATTGGGGCGATCTGGTGGCGTCCAAGCCCGAAGTTGTGGTTCTAATGCCGTGCGGTTTTGGTTTGGAAAAGACCCGGGAAGAACTGAACTGGATTACCGATAGAGCCGAGTTTCCAGCCGCTGCAAAATGGTATTTAGCCGACGGAAATCACTTTTTCAACCGGCCCGGGCCGAGGGTGGTCGAATGCGTGCAAATGCTGGCCGAAATCCTTCACCCCGAGGTCTTCGGCCCGAAGCTGGAAGGGATTACCTGGCAACGATTATAATTCCGATTAATTATCACAGAAATGATGTAAATTTGTGTTTGAATTTGTCCCTAAATTTGATTATTTTCGGCGCCACCACGAATTGGCAGTAGGATTGATTAGGGTTCGAAAAGTAGTAGCTCTGGTGGTAGTCCTCTGCTGGGGAGAACTTTTCCACCGGCTCCAATTCCGTGACGATCGGGGCATCCCAAACCCCGCTCGCATTCAGTTCAGCGATTAGTCGGCTAGCCACCGATTGCTGTTCATCGTTATGGAAGAATATTATCGATCGGTATTGCGTGCCAGTGTCATTGCCTTGCCGGTTCAGCGTCGTCGGATTGTGGATCGTGAAAAAAACAGACAGAATCTCATTCAGTGTAGTGATTTTCGGATCGTAAGTGACTTGAACTACTTCCGCATGACCAGTGGATCCTGTGCAAATATCTTTATAGGTGGGGTTTTCGGTATGTCCGCCCATGTAGCCAGAAACGCAGGCAATCACTCCATCCATTTGTTTATAAACGGCTTCCAAACACCAGAAGCACCCACCACCGAGCGTAATCGATTCATTTTCAGCCATCGCAAGAGTCTCCTTTTCCTAGCATAGCTGCAATCAACTGGTTTACACCAAGATTTGACTTTACTTATTCCTTGGCTGTGATAGTATGAGGCGAAAGAAATTATTAGTTCTCGGCCTGCATACGTTTATTTTTATTCATACCTTGTCCTTATCCTAACCTGGAGGTGGACCATGTTCGACGATCTGAACGATCAAATCCGCAGAGATGAAAAAGCCGCATCGAGTCCAAAAGAGCGCATGCTCGTTTGGACAGCTGTCGTTTTTAGCACATTGTTGGCTTTTGCCGCAGTGTACTACGGACTTCAAAATATAAGCTGATTTAGACTTAAGCTCAAAGGTAAAGCCGCGCTCCAGCGGATTCTGCCAGTGTGTAAAATCGTAAGCTGGCAGGAAGTGGCCCGCTTCAGTTAATGCTGGCTGTTCGCGGTCCTATTTGCGCCATTACAGATTTCACGCTTCCTGGGTAATGTGGGAAACGATTATATGTGTGGAGCTTCTGATCCAACGTCTTGCCCTTATAGAACCTTGAATTGGCAAGTTCCTCGCCTACACTGTGGATGCCATCCTTGACGCTAAGAAAGCGGATATCTCCGTTGTCCCAGCCGAATATGTTGTTATTTTGGTATGCCTTACCACCCGTCGATTCGACAAAAGCGATGCTGGGAAGCAAGCGCCAATCCAGCCCGTTCCGATCTGCGGAAACAAGGAAATCAACAGACAAGTCTTTCACTGGACATTCTTTGTCGCTAAAGAATTTCTTCAGCAGAGCAAGGCGAGGGTCTTTTGCGTATTTCCGTTCCATGGACATTGGCATGGGACAGATGAATTTCGGCTGAGCGGCAATATTTGCCACTGGGGGAAGAACAATCGCTAACAATACAACACTCTTGGATACAACTTGTTTCAAAAGCGGAAACCTCTCAAGTAATTTTAGAACTAAGAGAACAGTCTCTTTTGCATGATTGCTGTACGACGAGGGGTCAAGCCCTCAAATGTGGATCAATGGCGGGAACAACTTAATTGAATTATAACATGGTAATGCACATTGCACTAGTAAACTAAGACATGAGTGGAATAACACCTAACCATTTTATTTTCTGTAGGTTGTATCATTTTTCCCGATGTTATCTACATCACACTTGGCCTAATTATTCAGTTAAATTTGACAAATTCCTAAATAGAGCATCAGCTTAATCATACCCTATAGAGATTAGGGTATTTAAATTGAAACCAATGTTAACGGGCGTTCCACACACTTAAACGCCAATTGTTGGTAAAAATATTTTTGCTGAAGCCGCTCATATTTTCTTCAGTTGGAACTCCACGGATCGGGGAGAGTTTTCACTGGCCATCTTCATTTTCAGTTCAGTTCCGGAAAGATTGCCCTGGTAGTTCATGACGATGGGGGAGCCACTCATGCTGGTGGAAACCTTGAATTGAATCGCGCCATTTTCGATCTTGCCGTCGGAAATGGGAACATCCCCCCGGAATCCTTGCATGGAGCCGCTCAGCTTGGCGCCATCAGCCTTGAAATCAAAGGAGATCTCGCGCATGTTGCCGTCGCGTCCAGGGAGTTGCCCCTTCCACTTGCCATCAATATCGGCCGCGATGGCCAAAATCGCTGTAATGGAAACCAGGAAAATCAGGCGGGCGAGTTTCATATTCTAGATACTCCTACACTTAAGTAGATGCGCATTGATCCATTCAAGTTGCACAAGTTGAAACAATTGCATCTGCGTTATCACAATTTTAAACCCCGGGCTTTTTAGACCCGGGGTTGTATTCTGCTTTGCCAAAAACTTAGGATGCGGGCGGTTTCGACTGCGACGCGCGTACCGCAATGTGAATTTCGCGCAAGTTTTTGTCGGGCACAGTCGATGGCGCATCGCACATCAAATCCGTGCCTTTTGCCGTCTTGGGGAACGGGATCACGTCGCGTATGGACGTGAGACCACACAGGATCATCACCAATCGATCAAGCCCAAGAGCAATGCCACCGTGGGGCGGGGCGCCATATTCAAGAGCCTCGAGCAGGAACCCGAACCGGCGCTTGGCCTCTTCCTCGCTGAATCCGAGCGCGGAGAACACTTTGGATTGAACATCACGGCGATGAATACGGATCGACCCGGAGCCCAATTCCACGCCGTTAAGCACAATGTCATAGGACTTGGCCCGGCACCGCG
>JAYVXT010000660.1:0-4038 GCA_043785065.1 Bryobacterales bacterium
CAGAATTCGGCGTCTCTCGGAAATCTCAAAGGAATTCACCTGCACCGGCTGTGGAGCTACTGTTCAATTTGAGCCTCCCCAAGTGGCGGGGACTTGTCCTTTCTGCGCCGCCGGCATCATCGCCCAACCAAAAGATTCGGACCCGCTGATTGCACCCGACGGTGTCTTGCCATTTGCCATTCCGAAAGATCGCGCCACGGCGGGTGTTCGCGATTGGTTAGCCTCCCGCTGGTTTGCGCCTAATGCACTGGCCGCACTGGCTCAACCTGAAGCGATCCGTGGTGTCTATCTGCCTTTCTGGACTTTCGACGCTAAAACCTACACTCGCTATACCGGCCAGCGTGGAGACCATTACTACGAAACCGTCCAGGTCCAGGAAAACGTGAACGGCCAAAATGTTCTCCGAGACGTGCAGCAAGTCCGCACCGCATGGAGGCCCGCATCCGGCTCGGTTGCCGTTGGATTCGACGACGTGTTGGCGCCCGCCACCCTCTCGGTGTCGCCAAGCCGCTTACAACAGTTAGCGCCCTGGAAATTGAGCAACGTCAAACCGTACACCAGCGCCTTCCTTTCCGGTTTTCAGGCGCAGCGCTATCAAGTGGAATTGAAGGACGGGTTCGCCCTAGGCCGTAAAATCATGGAGCGTTCCATACAAAACGAAATCCGCCGCGATATCGGCGGCGATGAACAGCAGATTAACGAATCAGACACCCGTTATTCCAATTTGACTTTCAAGCACCTGCTACTCCCAGTTTGGGTAGGCGCCTATCGTTTCGAGGGAAGCGTGTTTCAAGTGTTGGTCAACGCACAGACTGGCGAAGTGATTGGTGAGCGGCCTTACAGCAAAGGGAAGTTGATCCTGCTTGCGATCATCGTCCTGGTCTTGATATTCCTTCTATCAAAAGCGGGCCGCTGACAATTTTTGCGCCTGAAAAAACAAAACCCCCGGCCAAAACCGGGGGGCTGCTTGTTTTGGACTGAATCAGCTAGAAACCTAGGCGGGCATCGTTCGACGGTGGGTCGCGCTGAATATCCTTGGACGGAAGAAGTCTTGCTTCTTGCGCCTCCCATTCCCGTTCCAGCATTCGGCTATATTCGCCGGATGCGTATAATTCAAAGTCGAAATTCTGCAAAGTGATGCGGTGAAAATCGAACATGTGCTGCCGGCAGGAATACATGTGATCCGCAAACCGGTAATAATTGCGCACGAAATCTTCGTTCAGATCTTCTCGCAAAGGCACATTTTGAAAAACCGAATTTAAACCGAACGCCCGGGAGAAGATTGCCTTGAAATCCGCCACGCCCCATCGCTTTAGTTTCGATTTCACAATTTCGGGAGGATCGGTTACCAGCAAATCCGCGAAGCTCTGCGGCTTGATGTTCAACTTTGTCAAGATCTCGTCACGCGCCACCAGATCCATGCACTGCTCCGTCCAGCGAATAAGATCACGGCCTACATAGAACAGCATGCGGATCTCGCAAAATCGGCCTTCCAACAGCTTTTGATCCAGTTGTTCCTTGGTGAGATTGTCGCTCGGTAGCAGTCCCTGAATCATCATACTGGCCCGAGAGCTTTCCACCAATTTATTAGGACCAGCCGAATCTGAAAACGGATGCAGAATCAGCGGGGGTAACTTCCAGAGTTGATGAGTTTGCAGGGTGGTCACTATGATGCTTTCCTATTTACTAATCGGCCTTAAGGAATGGTTTCATTAGCTCCGGAGTATCCTTATTTTCTTGCCGTTAACAAAACCTTCGCTTCCAAGGTCTCCGAGCCGCGCATAACTTTTACTACCACTTCATCGCCCACTTTCTTTGCCTTCAAAGCGTATGTGAAATCATATAGGTTTTGAATATCCTTTCCATCAAACGAAATCATAATGTCCCCGGCCTTCAGGCCCGCTTTGGCCGCCGGTGAGCCGTCTCGCACATCAGCAAATCGAACGCCTTTAGGCGGCTCGGCAAAATCGGGAATGCTGCCAAAATAGGGTCCGTACCCGCTCGATCCGCCCGAAGAACCGGCGGCTGTTCCAGGAACCGATCCCGCGGGAGGCATTACGCGCACATACTGTGGCCTGTCTTCGCCCCCACGAAGCTTATCGCTGATTGCCGCCACGTAGGTCAGTAGCTTAATGGCTTCCCCGGCGTTGATCTTGTCCCAGGTATCGCTGGGACGATGATAATCTCCATGCAAGCCTGAAAAGAAAAACAACACAGGAATCTGTTTGATGGTGAATGACGTGTGATCGCTCGAACCATAGCCGGCCGTTTCCGACATGTCAAACTTCATTCCTTCCGGCTTCTGCGTCTCATCCAAAATTTTCTTCAACGTTGAGCCCGTGCCCGATCCGCCTACAAAAACTTTACCGTCGCGAATCCTCCCGATCATATCCATGTTGATCATCGCCACAGCCTTTGCATTCGGAAGCATGGAATGTTCCGCATAGTACGCCGAGCCAAGCAGTCCAAGCTCCTCGCCGGAAAATGCCATGAATAGCATGCCGCGCTTCGCTTTGGGCCGTGAGCCGAAGTAACGAGCTAATTCCATAACGCCCGATGAGCCCGACGCGTTGTCGTCAGCGCCAGGATGAATCTTGCCTTTCGGGTTGGCGTCCAGCGAAAATTGATCACCCAAGCCCAGGTGATCGTAATGGGCCCCAATGATTACATACTCATCGGTCTCCCCCGGCAAGTAGCCCAGCACATTGCGCACCTGCTTCACTTGGCGTTCCACATCCACCTGCATGTCGATTGTGGCCGTTTCCGGCAATACGAAGGAGCGCGGCTTTAGATCGGTATCGATCGCGTCATGAATTTCCCTCAACGACTTATTGAATCCCAAAAGCCACCGCTGCGCCGTTTCCGCCTTCAATTGTAGAAACGGAATTCCCGCGTTTGCAGGGCCCGCCGTCCGTCCGAATTTCTCCAGATCCGTGCTTCCCAAATCGGTCAGCATGATTACGGCTTTCGCGCCATGCATCTTGGCGTTGGTGGCCTTTGCGTCGAACTGGGAATGCCGCGTATAGTTCTTGCCTTCAAACACGCTCTTCTCGTCGAACTCTTGCGGTTCGCGGCGGAACAAAATGACAATTTTGCCCTTAACGTCCAGTCCATCATAGTCGTCATAGTTATACTCTGGGGCGGTAATCCCGTATCCGGCAAAGGCTATTTGCCCGGTAACGCTGCCTGCCGAGGAAAAGTTTAACGGGGTGAAATCAGTTTCAAATTTGGCTTCGTTTTTCCCATCCACATTGTGAAACGTCAGTTTGTTGCGTTTACCCATCTGGGCCATTGTGGTGACTGGGTAGCGCTGGAAGTAGCTTCCTCCAACCGGTTGCAAGCCGGCCTTCTGATATTGTTTAGCGATATAGTTCGCCGCCTTTTCAAGCTCTGGCGTCCCCGTTCCTCGCCCCTTGAATTGTGGCGAGGCTAGCACCTTCACGTTTTCAAGATAATGTGCCAGGTCCAGTTGCGTCGCCGCAAACAAAGAGCCTGCCAATAGACCAATAGAGTATCGAAACATTTACTTTCCTAAAAGCGATGGCAGCTTCACATCGCACCCGCATTCATCGCCCGCGTTCTTGGCGGATTTCTGGTAGTTTAACTCAAATTGGATCAGTTGCTGCAATTGCTCCCAAGGCACATTGCCAGGCAAGGGACGGCCGTTCATATAAATTGTGGGCGTAGCGGAAACTCCAACTTCCCGCCCGTCGGCTTGATTCTTCTCCACAATATCGGCAGTCGCTTTGGAATCGACGCAACTCTTTAAAGCCAAGCTATCCAAATTCTTCGACGTGGCGAAAGTCGTCAATTGCGCCGAAAAATTTTCAATCGTCAGCTTCTCTTGGTTTTCAAAAGCCCAATCGTGAAAATCCCAGAATGCCTCCATGTTCTGCCGGTACACGCAACGCCCGGCGATAGAGGCCGTCTTGGCCCAAGGATGCGATTGTTCGATGGGAAAATCCTTGAAATAAAGGCGCACTTCCTTGGGGAACGCTTTGATCAGGTTGGCCCGTAGAGACTTAGCTTCTTCTTTGC
>JAYVXT010000661.1:0-4028 GCA_043785065.1 Bryobacterales bacterium
GCGGTCTTACTTACCAGCACAGCCCAACCGGGCAACGGCAGTAACTTGTAGCGCGCTACGCCAGCCTCGCCATCCAGGCCGAAAATACAAGCCGAGTAACTGGCGAAGGCTAACACAACAAGCAGACCGATCATAAACCCGGCGCGTTCATGCAATGGCGCGACGAAAATTTTGTAAGCGGCGGTGGAAGCGCTCAACAGCAGCGCCATCCAAAATTCAAGCGACACGATGATTTGCCGCAAGTCCTTGCGAAGCAGTATGCCGAAGTGGCCGGGGAAGCGCGGAATCAAGCGTTGCACGTTGAATCCCGCAGCCATCGGGATCGATGGAATCAGAAATCCCGCCAACACAAGCGCGCCGAATGCTCCAAGCAACCCAAAACTGATGGAACGGCCAATGCCCCACACAGCCAGCGCCGCCAGCACCCAGGTCACGGGATTCAACCACGGCGTCAGCCAGCGCAAAATCCGTTTCCGCCGGGTATTCAGTGGCCATAAACGTAGCCGCTCAGGCGGAATCTTGCGCATCGGATCGCTACTCAACGGGAAGAGCAAAACTAACGCCGCGAGCAAAAACAGAAATGCGCCAGCCGTGCCCATGAAGTAAAGCGTCACCGGGAAAAAGATATTACCTGTAACGGAGGCGATGGAACTTTGGCTGCGATAAAGAGCCGTCCACACAGCTCTTAAGATTGTCCGGATCAACGGGCCGCGCCTCTAAGCCATGTCAAATCGGCATGCTTGCGGGCTTCCGCAAGCTCAAAGTAAAGCGATTCAAGATTCTTAGGCAATTGACCGGCCAGCGAGTTAAATTGCAGCCGGCCGCCGCGAATGATCATAATTTGTGTGGCGATTTCTTCCACCATGGAAAGGATGTGAGAGGTGAAGAATATCGTAACGCCACGGGCGGCTGCAACTTTAAAAACATCCAACATCACACGTGAAGTGACAGGGTCGATGGCTTCCAGCGGCTCGTCCAGAAACAGAACTTCTGGGTTGGGCAACAGCGCCATGGCGAGCGACGTCTTCTTGCGCATGCCGTGCGAACATTGTCCTGCGAAACGTTTGCGTCCTGCTTCAAGATCCAAAACGGAAAGCAGTTCCGCGGCGCGCGATGCCGTTTCCTGCTTCGACAAACCGTAAACACCTCCCGTCAATTCGAGGTGTTCCAGAACGGTCAAGTCGTCGAACAGGCCCAGGTTTTCCGGCAAAACTCCGATGCGCCGCTTCAGGTCAACCGAACCCGCCGCGGAATCCAGCCCGCAAACGGAAGCCTTGCCTGAGCTCGGCGGCAGTAAACCGGTTAACATTTTCACCGTCGTCGATTTGCCCGCACCGTTGGGGCCAAGGAACGCGCAGATCGCCCCTTTGGGCACGTCAAACGTAAGCGAATCCACCGCTTGGAATTCGCCAAATTGCTTGGAAAGATTAAGGACGCTGATCATTTGCATATTTCAAACGCAGGGCATGCGACTGTCAAAAGTCGCGTCGCACTGCCCCGTGACATTCCTGGCCTCAACATTTCCAGCGTGAAGAATACTCTCATTGGGTGGTTGCGGCTTTCAAGCCGCTCACCGATCTAATCCCAGCCAGCCCCTTAGCTCCCCAAATACTTCTCCAACCAAGCCACCCACCTTCGGTCCACATCGCGCGAATGCACCGGGTCCGCAGGGCTATGCCCACTTAGCGGATAACCAATGAACTGCGTCGGCACGCCATTATCGCGCAGCACATGATACAACTCGTATGACTGCGTAATGGGCACCCGGTAATCGCCCGTGTTCGACAACACCAGCGTCGGAGCCTTGATCTTCGCCGCATAGGAAATTGGCGACTGTTTCATATACTCGTCCATCCGCTTGGCATCGGTCCACGGCGAGCCGCCAAACGCACTTCCGCGCCGCACATTCGCATCGCCCAAGTTATACTGATCCATCCAATCCGTCACAGCCGCGCCGGCAATCGCCGCGCGCCACCGGTCAGGATAATTGCCCAGCAACCAAGTAGTCATGTAACCGCCGTAAGACCACCCGGAAACCGCCATTCTGGCCTGATCCACCCAACCGCGTTTTTCAAGCACAGCCACGCCGGCCATCACATCGCGCCCAGGCCCCGCGCCGGCATCATTCCAAATCGCCGCCTGAAATTCGTTGCCCAGGTTATCGCTGCCTCGATAATTGGGCTCGAACACCACCCATCCCTTCGCCGCCAACGTTTGCGCCCGTGCCGAGAAGGATTGCTTCGATGCCGATCGCGGGCCGCCATGCACGTACAACACCAGGGGATACTTTTTCGTGCTCACAAAATCAGGCGGATATGTCACCACGCCGTCACACTCAAAAGCTTCATTCTTCCAGCGAATCGTTTCCACGCGCCCCAGCTCCAGCGCGGCGATCTGCCCGTTCAAATCGGTCAGCCGTTGCATCTTCGCTTCCACGGATGGAAGAAAGTAAACTTCGGCCGGCCGCCCCGGTTCGCTGCCCGTAAACGCAATCTCGCCGTGCGAGCCCACCGATGCATCCAGCCAGAAAGCCGCCGTTGGTACGACTGACCCCGTATCCACTTTGCGCGCCTTTCCGTCCAGCGGTTGGATCCACAAACTAACTCCCGTCCCGTCGTTGGCACTTACTAACATCGAGCTTCCATCGGGCATCCAAATCGCGCGCTGTACATTGCGGTCAATTCCGCGAGTGATGCTGGCCGATTGGCCGCCAGTTGACGGACCAACATAAATTTCGTTTACGTTTTTCGTTTCGCCATCCCGCGGATACCAGTGCGCGATGCGCCGTCCATCGGGGGAAAACAGAGGCTGGGATTCGCTCTTGGCACGCCCGGTCAAAGCCTTCATCTCGCTGGTCTCGATGTCCAATACTTGAATCGCCGCTTGATCGCCATCGCCCGTGTAAGGCGTCGCCACCTTTACCATCGCTAGCTGTTTTCCGTCCGGCGACCAAGCCAGCGGCGAGGAGGGAGCGCTAGGCGGTAAACTCACCGGCAGCGTCCAGCCGCCTTGAGTCAGCCGCTTGGCTTTTCCGCCGGTTGCCGAAACCAGCCACGCGTGCGAAGGCTTGGGCGATTCCAGCATCAGGAAGTGATTGTTCTGAATCTCAAACGATTTATTGTGCCGCTCCTCGCCGGTGGCTTTGGCGGGCTCATCCTGCGCGACAAAAGCTATGTCGTTTCCACCCGGACGCCATGCGTATTGCTGCACCCCAGTGGCTGACTTAGTAACTTGCCACGCCTCGCCACCGGTCATCGGCAGGATAAATAATTGCGGCTTACCTTCCAAAGTTGCCATAAACCCAAGGCGCGAACCATCGGGCGACCAGCGAGGCTGAGTAAGTCCGGTGCGCCCATGAGTCAAAGTGCGCCGCGCCTTCGTCGCAATGTCGATCAGCATCAGATCGGTGTCATAACGGTTGTCATCATAGTTGGCGTGACCGACCAGCACGGCGATCGATTTACCGTCCGGCGAAAGCTGCGGATCACTAACCCGAGCGATTTTCCCTATATGTTCAATCTCAAAGCGCGCGGCTAGCGCCACGGCCCCAAAGCCGGCGGCCAGAATCATTGATCGAATAAAACGCATGAAGACTCCTTATTAAGGGAGGATAGCATGGAGACTGTATACTGCCTTTTATGGTTCGCCTACTCCTGATCATCGCGCTGTCCGGATTGTCCATCGCCCAGCAACACGTCACATTAAAAACGCAAGATGGTGGCGTGGTGCAAGCCAACGTATATGGAAATGGAAAGCGTGGCATTGTACTTGCGCACGGAGGGCGGTTAACTATGGAAAGTTGGTCGGAGCAGGCCCAAATCTTGACAGGTGCGGGGTTCCGCGTGATAGCGATTGACTTTCGGGGCTTCGGTGAATCCCGAGTGTCAGGGCAGACCGATTCCTACTCCCCGCCAACCTTGACGTTCTCGCGGCGGTTCAGTATTTGCGAAAGGAGGACGCGAAGACCGTGTCGCTGGTAGGTGGAAGTTTCGGCGGTGTGGCTGCGGCGCAAGTGATGGCCGATCTAG
>JAYVXT010000662.1:0-4023 GCA_043785065.1 Bryobacterales bacterium
CAAGGGATTGCGAAACTTTCCAATTCGTGTTCAAGGTGAAGAATTGTGTCTGCTGAAAAGGAAGCGCGGTGTTATTGATCCCAGTTACCGAAAAGGTTCCACCGGGCTCTATTGTTATGTTGGCGAATTGAAATGTTCCGGTAAGGCCGGTTGTCCCTTCGAAATAAACGCCAGGGATGGACTGGGTTATGGGAGGGTCCATTGTAAATGTTAGTCTGCCTACCATGCTTGTCCCAGCCGCAAAGATAGCATGATCTCCACCTAATTCAGGTTTCTGGGGACAAGCCACATGCATTGGCGGATTGGAATTGGGAACGTTCAAGGGCGCCGGGGAGGTCGCTTCCAAGATATAAGTCTGATCGGTCCCGCAATCTCGGCGATAAAATTTTCCATTGATGAGGCTGAAACTCGTTAGGGTAAGTTTCGTCGCAAACACCTGTCCATTTGCAACCACGGGACTTGTCCCGTTCAATGTCGTCACTTGAACGTTATGCGCTCCTCCGGCCGTACTCTCAGTTGTGAAGAACGCATTCACCTGACTATCCGGGAAATTTACGGGATCAAAAGTTAGATTCGAGGAAACCTTGAATCCCGTACCGTCGATCTGCACAGACCTTGCACTTCCCAGGCAGGTACCATAAACTTCAAGAAAACCACCGGTTCCAGCGATGATCGTATTGGTGGTCTGGCCGTTGACCCTAACACCCGTCACAGTCGGAGTGCAAACTGATTGTTGGATCAAGTTCTGAATCGGCGCCCCAGGGTTAGTCCCAACGGCGTTGGTTCCATTGTTGATCGCAAAACCTTGCCCTTGTGGTGTATTAGGTGAGGGTAAAATAACAGTAATACGCCCGCCCCCTCCCCCTGCCCCTGAAGCTCCGGTAACCCCAGGGGAAGCAGAGAGAAGCGCTCCGGGGTTTCCTCCCGTCCCACCAGATCCCCCGGAACCACCGATCGCAATGAGTGTGCCACTAACATTGACGGAAGTGGCTTGAAGTATGATAGTTCCTCCTGCACCACCAGCACCACCGCCTCCCCCATTTCCTCCTACATTCGTACCCAAACTGCCGAACCGCGACCCCTTCCCTCCATTCCCACCAGTGCCACCAGTCACACTGATGGTTCCAGCTACGGCGAGGCTACCGCTCGTTGCGAAAACAAATGTTCCGCCCCCACCGCCACCGCCTCCACCTCCACCTCCAGCACCTGCGTCATAGATATTGTTGGGGGTATTGTAGTATGCGGCTGTAACGCCACAGCCACCTGAAGCGCCTCCTCCTCCTCCGGCAGGCTGGGGATTTAGTCCTTTGTCCGCCGCTCCGAAGGCGGGTTGAGGTTGAAACGCCCCCCCTTTGTAATAACGGGGAGCATTAGGAATTAATCCAAAAAACCAGTTTCCATCACTTTTTGCTCCCATCGTTCCATTGCCGCCGCCCGCTGATCCCCCAGCTAGATAACTGTTGGAGCAGTTGGTAGGGATTTCTTTGAAATTTGGAGTGGCAGTGCTTTCAGAACCACTGCCATCAATACCCACATCCTGTGTTGGCCATCCTCCGCCGCCACCGCCGCCTATACCTCGGCCCCCTTGCGCATTGAACCCCTCCACTCCGGCCGCAGAACCGCCATCACCACCTTTTCCGGCAGTTCCCCCAGCGCCAACTGGCGAACCGTTTGTAAAAGACATTAATTGTGCATCCCCACCAGCAGTTCCTGGTTTTCCTGTAGCCGAAAGGTTACCTGTTACCGTGGCATTGCCTATTCCCACAACTGCTATACGCGGCCCCTTAGACTGAAGAGACCCCACAATTGAAACCGTCCCAGCAGTGTTAAAAACAACATAGTCAAAATCCTGAACTTGTACCGTAACCCCGGCTGGAATAGATAAGGTAGACAAATTGAAAATGGCCGAATTGTTCTGAACGACGGCTTGGGATATTGATCCGATGGTTGATGCATTAATTAAGATGTCAGCCTGTGGGGAGAAGCTTGGAGATGATAGTGAAGGTGTCGGCACGGTCGGAAACCCTGGAAGTGCTGCTGTGGATATCGCTTTAATTGCCGGTCCACTTCCACCCAGAAACGAAAGCACGGTCGAAGGTACCGTGAAAACTTGCCCTCCGGTGCTACTCGCCCCTGAAGGCGTAACAAGTACACTTCCCGTGGTTGCATTATTCGGCACTACCGCTACAATTGTTGTCGAGCTCCAACTGGTGATCGTAGCTACGACCGTATTAAAAGTAACAGTGCCCGAATTACCCAAATTGGTTCCCAAAATTGTAACGCTGGTTCCGGAAGGGCCACTCAGAGGCGAAATACTACTGATAACCGGCCCACTAGAGCCAGTAGCAGAAAATAGTTGTGGTGCCGTCCCCGAAAAGCCATCGGTGGTCACGCTAATTGGGACACTGTTGCTGATCCCGGAGGGTACGAGGGCGTAGATTAAATTCCCGCTCCAAAATGTTGTCGAAGCAGTTATTGACCCGAATTTGACCACACCGCTTGTCCCGAAATTCAGACCGGTGATATTTACGGTTGCCCCCGTGGAGCCTATAGCAGGTGAAATCGATTGAACTAATGGCGTCACGGTAAAGCTTTGTGCGGGGCTAGCCACACCTCCAACAGTTACAACAACGTTTCCAGTCGAAGCTCCGTATGGCACTGGAACAACAATTGAGTTCGCTCCCCAGGAAGCGGAAGTAACTTGAACACCATTAAAGGTCACGGCGCTTGTCCCCTGTTGGGAACCGAAGTTTGCCCCGGAAATAGTCACCGTCGAACCAACTGTACCGAAAATGGGCGAGAGACTAATCGTATTCGCTGCGGCCATACCCCAGGAACCCAATGACGTGAAACCGGCAGCCTGTCCAGCCCGATCTACCGCATACAGATAATTATTCTTGCTTCCAACCATCGCGGGCTTAAACGTTACCGCCAACTTAATCAACAAATCCAGCCCACTGTCGTCTATTGCCGATTGGGCAAGATCCAACTTGCAATTGAGGCTCTCAATCACCGGCTGACTAGGTCCAGGCGTACCACTTGCCCCAGCAAAGCCGGGTTGCGCATTCAACGTAAGCGACTTAGAGGAACGATACCAACCAACATAACAGCCGCTATTACCATCAACAGCACCGTTAATCAAAACGTACCCCCACCTCAGTCCCGCCGTTGTGAGAGGGCTTGAAGCGTGGTATTCGAACACCTGATTTAATGAGCTTCCGGTGTTTGGCGTTACGGAAATCAGCACCGGCGGAGTTGGCGCCGGATATGCGGTGTAAGAAATCATCTGCTGCCAAGCCGCTGCATCGTACTGGCCGTTGATGTCGCCGGAAAGCATCCACATCGGCTGGGCGCCTGCGAAAATTGGGTTGAAGGTGATGTCTAGTCCCAGAGCTACATTCGTGCCAACAATTGCCACCGTGGATGTAGCAAGGTTAATCCGGCACTGTGTATTGCTCAGCACTTTGGCATCTCCCAACCGGCCACTATCGATCCAGTCGCCGCTAACGGCGTCCTTGGAAAGATAGACGTACGAATCGGCAAAACTGTAGAAATAATAACAAGCATCCCTGCCATCGGCTTGTTGATTGAAAATGCCCTGAATCCAGGCAAGGCTCGTCGGGCCACTTGGGCCGGAGGCCGTAATGGTGAATTTTGCGCGCGGTCCTGTACTGCTGTTGGACGTTACGGACACATTGGCCAAAGGTCCTAAGGGTGGCGCCGGTCCAACTTGCCAGTTACCCATGGGGTTCCAACCGGCAACTTGCCCTGCCCTATCCGCTGAATATAGGTAGTGTATTTTGGGGCCATTCATTGTAGTGTTGAACGTCACTGCCACGGTAACAATAAGCTTCGTCCCGGTATCGTCTATCGAAGATTGCGAGAGATCCAGTTGGCAGTAATTGCTTTGAATCACAGGCTGCCCCGCACCCGCGGTACCCTGGGCGCCAGCGAAACCGCTTTGTGGTTGCGCATATAAATTGAACTGACGCGACGAACGGTAAAATCCCAAATAGCAGCCGG
>JAYVXT010000663.1:0-12657 GCA_043785065.1 Bryobacterales bacterium
GCGGATATGCTTTGCGTGGCAAACTTCGAAAGCGGCTACGCGTTTATAACTTCGCCTCCCCTAGTGACCGGACTGCCACCAATTAGGTCCGAGGCTTACATCAAACAACATTGTTGCCGGTGGCTCGTCTACCACCACCTCGAGATTGGGAGCTGCGGGCCTCCATGGGTTCACTTCGGCGTAAGCTGGAAGCCAATCCGGTGCGCCCGCGCCACATCACCGCGGAACCGGGTGTCGGATTCCGTCTGCGGACCGAACCATAGTGGGGAATATAAGCAGCCTGGGGCGCATTGCTTTCTAGAGAAATCAAATTGGTCGATCAGGCTGCCCTAAAACTAACATCGGATTTTTAATTCTTCTTTAAAAATTTGATGCCCTCAGGCCAACCGCTGGCGCCAGGCCTAATCGCGCCGGTGGCTGGGGCTGGCAACGATGCTTACTTCAGTGTGGCCGGCGCCCGCGGGCTAAGCAATAGCTTCATGATGGATGGCGCCACCAACACCAACTCCAACGCGAACGTTTCCTTTATTAGGCCTTCGATTGATCGGATCGAGGACTTTAAGATTCAACGCAACACCTTCAATGCCGAATATGGAAGGGGCGCGTCGCAAATCAACGTTGTAACCAAGTCGGGGGCCAATAGCGTGCATCCACTTTGTTTGAGTTTCTACGCAACAACGAATTGAATGCCCGCAATTTTTTCGAACAGCAGCAGAAGCCCTCGTTGCGGCGAAACCAATTTGGCGGAACTGTTAGCGGGCCGGTTGAGATTCCAAAACTCTACGATGGCCGCAATAAGTCTTTTTGGATTTTTAACTATGAGGGCATGCCAGCGGTCTCCCGCGACCAGCTTTCGACAATACCCACACAAGGGCAACTCAGTGGCGACCTTTCCACTGTTGCGCAAGCGAGCATCAAAGATCCCTTCACCGGAGCAGTGTTTCCGAACAAGCAAATTCCCGCGTCGCGCATCGATTCGGCGACTAAAGCGTTCGTCCGCTACATGCCCGTGGCTACCTGGATCGGCGGGGCCTGGAATTAACCTTGTGACTCCGACCAGCAATGTCAGCAATTTCGACCAATTCACAATCAAATTTGACCAATGGATAGGCACCAACAACCGGGCCTTTGTTCGCTACGCCACAAACCAAACGGCCACACTGAATCCAGGCCTTGTGAAGGAGTTGACCACTTCCGCGCCGGCTTCGGACAAGAACGCTGTGGCGGGGCTGAATCAGGTGATCCCGCCGAATTTGATTAACGAATTCCGCGCGAGTTTTTCCCGCCATACGCTTCACCAGGGCCCGATTGAGAACAGCACTAATTTCGCCAAGGAACTGGGCTTGAAGAACACAATGAGCACCGATCCGGCGTTTAACGCACTGCCAACCGTTGGAATAACAGGTTATAGCAGCACCGGCCGAGCAGCAATGGGCAGAGAGGCCGGTTTTTTGTCACTTGCGGGTACAGCCAGCGTTGAATATGAGAGCGGCGGCGAGACCGCAAACGATCAGTTTGGATCGGCATGGGCCAATGAGCATGGCTCAAGTTAGCAGTTGAAGCGTGGCATGCCATAGGGGGTAGAAGTACTAATTTAATTGGGACTAGAAGGGAAGCCCTACAAACTAACCGCGGGGCAATATAGTACCGAACTCAGGTGTAACCACTCTTTTTTAGCCATAGATGAGAAGATGGAAGTCGTGTTGACTTCAAGAAATTATGCTGTCTTCCTCTTTGCCTTGACCAGTTGCGCAAGCGCCCCGAAGATTGAAAGCCCGATAGTCACGCTGGCGGATGGCGAGCGCAAGTTTTGGCTCGACAAAAGCGGCGTGGCGCATGGGACTGAAGGGTTGAGCAGTTCGCAGGCGCAGACCGTCGCCGGTCTGCTTGGTGGGGCGCCGTTCCCTGCTCCATCCTACTTGAAGGACCTTTTGAAGGATGAGTTCGACGTGGGTGACAACGAACAGATTGACCCAATTGAGCCGCTGCAAATTGTGGAAACGGCAAATCCGCCTACCTTCCGCTGGAAGGCGGCGCAAGCGGCAACGACCTATGAAGTTATGATTCGCGATCATCGTAACTATGTTGTTAGGAAAAGTGGAAAGTTGGAGGAGACGGAATGGACCCCCACTAAGCCGTTGGCGGAAGGGGAAGTTTTTTCCTGGCGAGTGGTGGCGGGCAAGCGCGTTTCGCATTGGACCAAGTTTGCGATTCCGGGGCCGGCGGCGATGGCGGAAATTGATGCGGTGCGGGAGATCAATCCCCCATCGCACCTACTGCTTGCGATTGCCTTTGCGCGGTGCGGCGCAGTGGCCAACGCGGAATCGGAACTCTCCAAATTGGATGGAGAACTAGTGGAGCGGTGGCGGGTCCAATTGCGTTAGCCCGTGATTAGGGATGTTGTGCGGATGCCGGAAATGTCGAAACTGCGGCGGCACTTCTTGCAATTCATCTTGTCGTCCAGCAGGACCATATAACTTTCGACTTTGGCGAACCGTGCGCGATCATCGGCTCCAGCTCCATTGGGGAGCCGGTCTTTCTTGCGGCGGAGCAGCCAGCGTAGTTCGTAAGTCTCCACCGACCGGCAGAAACTGCAGTTCAATTGCGCAGGCTTGGTGGCTTGCGATTCGTTGTAGTAAGATCTTTCGTCCATTATAAAGGTAGGATCTCCTCGCGATCCGGATCAAAGTGCAGCGTTCGTTTCTGCACGTAAGCAATATTGCCGAGATGGGATGCCATCGCTGAACGATGGCCGATTTGCACATCACCATTGGGAAGCTTGCGGGAGCGGCAGCAATCGAGGAAGTTTTCCACGTGATCGATGGTTTGATCGCGCGGCGACTTCACTGTGACCGTCTGCGGATTGCGGCCTGCCGGAGTATAGATATACTCCCCGCGGGTGATGAACAGCTTGCCTTCGGTTCCGCACATTTCGATAGCGGCGCCGGTGATGCCGGGAGCGAGCGTGGCTTCAAACGTGGCCGTCCATTCCTTCGGATATTGCAACAGCACGTTAATGGTATCAGGCGCCGTCCGGCCATCCTTATAGTGATAAACTCCGCCGGCAGCCGAGGCCATGGTGGGGTTGTCTTGGCCCATGAACATGTGAACCACGTCGATCCAATGAGTGAACAGATCCGTCACTTGGCCGCCGCCGTAATCGAGATAGGCGCGGAAATTGTAGTACTGTTGCGGATCGTAATCACGCCACTTCAAAGGGCCAAGGAAACGAGCCCAATCAAGGTTTGATGGCTTGGTTTGGAACTCCGCCGGAGCCTTGCGTAAGTGATAGGTATTCCCGTGCCACCAGGTGCGGGCCATCGTGATTTTACCCAATTTGCCGGTATCGAAATATTCGCGCTTAGCTTGCAGGTAGTGCTGGCCGGAGCGCTGCTGCATGCCTACCTGGCAGATGCGATTGTTGATGCGGGCCGCCTTCACGATGGGCGGGCCTTGTTCGATGGTCAACGTCAGCGGCTTTTCGACGTAGACGTCTTTGCCGGCATTGAGCGCATCGATGGCGATGGCCGAGTGCCAATGATCGGGCGTGGCGATCTGCACCGCGTCGATATTCTTCTGTTCAAGCAGCTTGCGGTGATCGCTGTAGCCCTTGGCGTTGGGGGACTTGGTTTGTACGCGATCAATTTTGGGCGCATAAATATCGGCGACCGCCGTCAATTCCACTTGGTTGGTGGCGAGAAAGGCGCCTAGAACACCGAAGCCTCGTTCGCCCGCGCCGATCAGCGCAAGATTGATACGATCATTCGCGCCCATGACGCGTGAATAGGAAACTGCGGTAAACGCGGCGGCGGTTCTCAACACTTGGCGGCGGGTTGTGGATGAATCCTGCATCGTTATGAATTATAGCGGAAGAATCTCCTCCCGATCAGGATCATATTTCAGGCGGCGTTTTTGGACATAGGCGATGTTGCCCAAATGGGACGCCGCGGCGGAACGGTGGCCGATGTAAACGTCGCCATTCGGGAGCTTGCGGCTAACAACACAATCGAGGAAGTTTTCGACGTGGTCGATGGTTTGGTCACGCGGGCTTTTGGTGACGATGGGTGGTTCATTGCGGTTCTTGGTGTAGAATTCCGACTTGCCGCGGTCAATGAGCAGGCGGCCTTCAGTGCCGCAGATTTCGACGCCTTCGCCGCGGATGCCGGGGGCGAGAGTGGCCTCGAACGTGGCGGTCCATTCCTTGGGGTATTCAAGCAATACGTTGATGGTGTCGGGCGCGGTGCGGCCATCCTTATAGTGATAGATCCCGCCTGAAGCGACAGCAGCTGTTGGATTGTCCTGGCCCATCATCATGTGGACGACGTCGATCCAATGGGTGAACAGATCGGTGACTTGGCCGCCGCCGAAATCGAGATAAGCGCGGAAGTTCCAGAACTGTTGCGGATCCCAGTCACGCCACTTGACAGGGCCGAGGAAGCGAGCCCAATCGAGATTCGAAGGCTGCGTGGCGAGCGCGGGCGGAGCCTTTTGCAGGTGGGCTCCATTGCCGTGCCACCAGGTGCGGGCGAGCGTGATTTTGCCGAGCTTGCCGGTGTCGAAATAGTCGCGTTTGGCTTGGAGGTAATGCTGGCCGGAGCGCTGCTGCATGCCTACCTGACAGATGCGATTGTTGATGCGCGCGGCCTTGACGATGAGCGGGCCTTCTTCGATTTTGAGGGTGAGCGGCTTTTCGACGTAGACGTCTTTACCGGCATTGAGCGCGTCGATGGCGACACCGGCGTGCCAATGGTCGGGCGTGGCGATGAGAACGATGTCGACATCTTTCGATTCGAGAAGTTTGCGGTGGTCCTTGTAGCCTTTGGAGCCGGGGGCTTGGGTTTGAGCTTGGTCGATGCGTGCATCGTAGACGTCGCAGACGGAGGTGACGTTGATGCGGTTGGTCTTTTGGAAAGTGCCCATGACACCCTTGCCGCGGCCGCCTGCTCCGATGAGGCCGAAGTTGACTTTTTCGTTGGCTCCGAGGATGCGGGAGTAGGAGAGGGCGGTGGTGGCGAGAGCGGCTCGGGCGATGGCGCGGCGCGTGAGTGGCGTATTGGGCATTCCGGTTATTGTATCGGAATTTTGGATGAGTGGACGATGCATAAAAACACGACGGCCTCCCGCTTGGCTTGCTTTCGTTTTTGAAAACGGCGAGGCCGGCCACAGTTCACCCGTTCGGGCTGCTCCCCAGCAGCTTAGCCTGATTTACAAGCGGCGCGTCTTGGTCACCAACCAAGGGCGCGTTTTACGGGTATTGCGTGCGGCCTGCTTCACTGTTTTTGATTTTTTAGCTTTTCGAATCGATCCGAAGGCTGCCTCCTTGTTAGGGGAGGACTTCTAAAAAGAGCATTCTGGCCAGAACTTATCTCTCTGGCAAAAGCGTAGCAGGCGGGGGTGAGGAGTTGGTGTTTTGGGTAGTGGTGGGGAGAGGGGAAGTGGTTTGAATGGAGGGAGATGCGTTTTTTTGGATTATGTGTGATTGCATAGATTTTTTGACCGATTTCGCGCGAGAAACACTTCTGGTATGGAATTAAGCGCCTGCGCGGAATTGGTCTAAAAATTCGGTGAACTAAACTTTCCTTGCTCGATGCGGATGGTCATTCGTTCGGCGTCGATGTCGGCTGGGGTCAGTTTGACCGCATCGGAGACGCGCAGGCCCGCGCCGTAGCAGACCATCAATGCAGTACGGTACTTCATGCTGGGCACGTGCTGGAATAGCCGCACGGCTTCATTTTGACTAAGTATCTCCGGTAAGGTTTCAGGTACTTTCACGCGCGGAAACTTCTGGTTGGACCAGTTCTTTTCCAGTGTGATGTTGAAAAAGAACTTCATCGCGCTGATGCTTTGATTGACGCTTGGCGCCGATAGCTTCCGTTCATGAAGCAGGTACATCCGAAACTTCTTGACGTCGCCAGGCTCCAATTTATCGGGAGACTTCATAAAATACCTGGCGAGCTCATACACATAATGGATATAGTTTTTTGGGGTGGCTGGCGAGAGGTTACGCGCCTGCATGTCGTCAATCATTCGTTGGCGAAGGGGTGTCATTCCGGAGTCCTTTGGTTTGGATTAGCCTTGTTGAAAGGCTGCGTCCAGTTTGACTCCGTATTCACGTGGGAACCCGGGAATTATTCTGCCCACAAAATTGAGTACCTTTGCCGCCGTGAATACATTCGGCCCGCATACAAGAGTACCGAGAGCTGATTGTGGAGTTGCTGCACAAGTGTGGCGTTCGAGCATAGGCGACATCCGACTCACCGAGTGGATTAGATGGACATGGCCGATTCAAATATAGTTGATGGCAATCAGAGCCAACTAAAGGCTTAGATGCAACGGCGCTTTTTGTAGATTCCACCCGCAAGTTAATGAAGATGCTCAAGAGTCACAATCTGTGACCTTAGAGAAATGGAATTGGCTAGCCGTCTGGAACAGATGGAGGCAACTGTTGACCAGCATGCCTCCGTCATAAACACAATTGCGGAAGAGATCGGCAATCTGACAATTATCACTCAATAACCGCTGTGGACCAAACACAGGATAGGTTTTCATCCAGGCGACGTCGTCGAAACTTAGCCTCTCAAATCAACACCTTACAATCCCCAAACACCTCCGCCACCCTATTTCCCCACTCACCCTCTTTTTCGCCCCATTCGACCCCTCCCCTTTGGCGACGTACTAGGCTTCCTCTACACTAGTACCTTGGTAACTATAGGCGTTTGCAGCGCCTTAACCAAAACTTGCAGCATCTTAACCCACAAGGAGATCAATGCCCAAAGCTATCAAATTCGCTGAAAAGGCCCTTACAGTCTCGGCTAACGCCGCCTGGCACGTTTACGACACGTTGAATTCGCTCATCGCCCCTAATCCTTCCTTCACCCCGAAGTGGTCCGACAAGCCCCTGCTCAAATCCCACGAAAAGATGATGCCGCAGCTCGGCTGGCCGCGCGAAACCGATTCTTTGTGCCCCAAGTGCATTCCCGAAGTCCGCAAGGAAATCCTTGACGGAAAGAAGGATTACAAGATCCTCATCAACGAAAAGCCCGGCGAGATCAAAGCCCGCATCATCGAAAAAGACGGCAAGATCGTCATGATCAAGACTTGCCCCATTCACGGCGAATTCGAAGATCTGATGTCCATTGACCCCGCCTTCTCCAAGCACCTCGAAGACGTGTTCCCCGGCCGCGACATCCGCGCCCACAACGACGAAAAGCTTCACAACCACGGCTCCTCCACCGTCACCCATGGCCGCGGCTCGGTCCTTACCATCGATCTCACCAACCGCTGCAACATGATGTGCGACCCCTGCTTCATGGACGCCAATCAAGTCGGCTTCGTGCATGAACTCGGATGGGAAGACATCAAGACCATGCTCGACAACGCCGCGCAGATCAAGCCGCGCCGCCAAATGTCGGTGCAGTTCTCCGGTGGCGAACCCACGCTTTCCCCTTACTTCCTCGACGCGGTCCGTTATTCGCGCAAGGTCGGCTACAACTCAGTGCAGGCGGCGACCAACGGCATCGAATTCGCCAAGTCTCCCGAGTTCTGTAAGCAAGCCGCCGAAGCCGGTCTTCGGTACGCCTACCTACAGTTCGACGGCATCGGCAATGAAGCTAACTCGCACCGCTTGGTTGGCAACTTGTTCGACGTTAAATTGCGCGCGATCCACAACCTGCACAACGCCGGTGTGGACATCGTACCGGTCATCACGCTGATCAACGGCATCAACAACGAACAGGTCGGCGCCGTGATCCGCTTCGCTCTCGACAATCCGAAGATTATCAGCTTCCTCAGCTTCCAGCCCGTTTCGTTCACTGGCCGCGACGAAGCCGTTTCCGACGAACGCCGCGTTGCTCAGCGCTACACCTTGAGCCACCTTGCGCATGACTGTAAGAATCAGGTTGGCCTCGGCGAACCGGTTCGCGATTGGTTCCCGATTTCGTTCATGAGCACCTTCTCCGATTTCGCCGATTTGGTCCACGGGCCTCAGGCGGAATGGGGTCAGCTATCCTGCGGTTGCCATCCCAACTGCGGCATCGGCATGGCGCTGATGATTGATAAGGAAACCAAGGAAGCCCGTCCGGTGACCGCGTTCCTGAATGCCGAGCAATTGGCGAAGGACATTGCGCGCATCAACGACGCGGCTCGTAGCAAGAAGATTTCTGTGCTTGGCGTAACGCTGGCGCTGCTTCGCAACTACGAACCTTTTGAAGCTCCAACCCACTTCCAACTCAAAGATTTGGTGAAGAAGTTCGACAAGTGCTTCGGCATGACCAAGAAAGATTACGGCAAGGTAACTGGCGACCGTTCGATGAACGACATCGAGAAGCGTCGCGCTGATCGTTGGAACTTCCTATTCGTGGCTGGCATGTGGTTCCAGGATCTGTTCAACTACGATTTCCGCAGAACCGAACAGTGCATTATTCCTTACGCCACGCAGCAAGGTGAAATCAGCTTCTGCGCCTACAACACGGGCGTTGGCTGGCGGAACATCATTGAGAAGATGCACATGACGGCTACCTTGACGAAGTGGTATGACGAGCATGGCCGTCACGAAATCTTTGCCGGTGGTAAGAAGGTGAAGTTGGAAACAGATGCCACCAAGCTGGTTCTAAACCAGGTGGACGTGGATAAAGAACGGCAGCACGATCTGGATACAGTGGGCGTTGCGAAGAACGCTCGCGAAGAGAAGGTTCGGGCCCGTGACGAGAAGATGAAGGAATCAGCCTACAACTCACACATGTCGAAGCTGTATCGCGAACATGTGATGCAGGAACAGCCCGCTCCGGCCGGTTTTGTGCCTCTGGGCGCGATTGGCGGAATTGCTCCGGCGCCGAAAGTGGCTGAGCAAAAAGAAGTTGGCTCGTTCGGCGACTAAGCTTCAAGTTAATCGATCAATCAAGTAGCAAAGCCGGGCCAACCAGCCCGGCTTTGTTGCGTTTATGGGAACAATTCACTTAGAGGAACAATGATCTCCGGATTGGCAGTACGAAGGATACGATCCGGGGGTTCCCTCATGCCATCTTTGAAACAGTCGAAGGCCCTTTTTCTGTGAGGATCGATGACCCAAACCCAGGGAACACCGAACTCAAGATAATCGTCTATGCGCTCTTGCATTTCAGAAAGCCGGTCGTCTTTGGAAAGAATTTCGATGCAGAGAAAAGGCGGCCGGGTGATAATTTGCTCATCGGGGCGGCCACCTTTCATGACACAGACGTCAGGGATCCGAAAGCGGGTTGGACGGACTTGGACACGTTGTTCAGTCAAGGCGAAAATCCCCAAAGAACTTTCGAGGTTAAGGAGATAACCAGCAAGAACTATCTGTAAACGACTGTGATCCAGTTCGCCCAAATTGCGCTCCAAAATCGTACCATCCAGATATTCACGATCAGGACGATACGATGCCGATAAATACTCTGAAACGGGGGTGATCACGGCACTAGTCATAGTCAGTCTTCAGCCACCATTGTAGTATACTCGCCAAGTGCCTAACGCTTCCCTTCCACCATCTTCTTCAGTGATTCCACCTGGCTGTTGATATTCGATTGACGGCGCGACAATCCAATAGCGTAAAGAGCGATAATGCCCCACGCCACGGAGAAGCCGTAAAACATGTACGTAAAATTGCGTTGATCCATTGATAGGTTCCTTTGTCAACCGGCGTGTGCCCAACGGCGCATGGCGTCGAGCTCGCGCAGGGCGCGCTCCTGGCGAATGCGGATCGAAATAAAAACAACTGCCAACAACAACAGCGGGATCCAGTTCTGGTAGATCATCCGTTCCACGCCGGCATCCAGCCTGCCATCAGCGCCCCGGATGGTAAGCACCGGAGCAGGGTGTTGCGTCCGCCACCACACAATGGCCTTCCAAGTAATCGCCACACTTGAGAAAAAGAAGATATTGGCCACGGCGGAAATATTGGCGCGCTCGCTTGGGTCGTCAATCGCTTTGCGCAGCATCAGGTATCCGAAATAGACCAGCCATGAAATCAACGCCCACGTCAGACGCGGATCCCATGCCCACCAGATGCCCCAAATAATGCGGCCCCAAATCATTCCCGTAATCAGATTCACCGCTGCAAACGGCAGGGCCACTTCGGTTGCGGCCATGGCCAACGCATCGGCCCGAAGGTCCTTCTTCCAAAGGTAATAGACGCTGGCCAGCATTGCCACTACGTAACACACTCCGGCCGTGAAGAATCCGGGAATGTGGAAGAACATGATGCGGTAAATGGCGCCTTGATCCACTTCATCGGGAAGCACCGTAAGCATGATCTTCAAATTCCACACCAGCATGATGCCGGCGATAGCGGCGGCCGCGGTCAATAGTTTGTCGCGCATATCTCTATCTCACCAAAACGAAGTCCACCAGCGCTAGTGAAAGCGAGGTAAAAATAATATCAAAAGCCACCAGCACTTTCAGCCAAATGAGCTCATCTCCGGTTATTGGCTGATTCGCCAAAGCAAGGGAAGTAAGCCGGATGGCTCCCATTAGCGCCGGAATCAGCATGGGATACAGCAGCATTGGCAACATCAATTCGCGCAATCGCAAGTTGACGGTAAGGGCGCTGAAGAGCGATCCGATCACGCTCATCGCCCAGGTTGTCAGCCCAAGCGCCACCGCCAGCCATGCGGGTTGACGCCACCATGTAATGTTGTAAAAGATGCCGAACACAGGAAGGCTAATCAACTCAATTACCATCAGCAGCACAAAGCATGCAAACGCCTTACCCAAAAACAAAGCGGCCGGAGGAACCGGCGAAGCAATCAGCACATCCAGGCAATCGTTCGGTAATTCCCGCGAAAAACTACGATTTACGATCAGCGAACCGGCGAACATGAATACCAGCCAAAGTAGCCCCCCGGCGAATTCCTTGGTGGATTCGGCCCCAGGGTCGAAGGCAAAACTGAACATCAGCAGCACGACGATGGAAAACGAACAAGCCGAGTTTAGCGCTTCCTTCGTCCTCCATTCCGATTGAATGTCCTTGGCCGCGATGGCGAAACTGAGGCGCAGAAAGCGCTTCATGGCTCACCTCCATGGTCGCGATAGAGCGCCGCCGGGTCGTCCACCATTTCTTTAGTGCGCGGCCCGCAATAGGTAATTTGACCTCGCCGCAGCAGAACCACGTTTGTCGCCAGTTCCAACGCCTCGCGCAACTGATGAGTCGAAAGGATGATGCTGGCTCCGCGTTGTTGTGCTTCGCGCATCAGGTCTTGGAGCAACGCGATGGCCTTGTCGTCAAGTGACGTAAAGGGCTCGTCGAGCAGCAGCATATCAGGCTCATGTATAAACACGCGGCCCAGAGCTAACCGTTGGCGCATGCCTCGCGAAAACTCGCGCGCCGGGGAATTCGCCACGTGCGCCAAATTCACTCGCTCCAGCCATTTAGCAGCGGCCTGCTTGATATTCGGCACTTCATACAGCCGGCCGAACAGCTTCAGATTCTCAAAGGCGGAGAGTTCATCATAGATGCCGATATTGTGGCCAAGGTATGCGGTGCGGCGCCGGTCCGGCAGGTTCACCGTGCCCTTCGATGTTCCTGAAAGCCCGGCAAGAATCCGCAGCATCGTTGTTTTACCCGCCCCATTGCGGCCAAGGAGGGCCAGGCATGTTCCTTTGTCTAAAGTGAAGCTGACTTCGCGTAACGCGGGGTAATCGCCGAAGAACTTCCAGACGTTTTCGACGGAAACGACGGCCATTTCTTAAGCCTTCTTCTGCAGTTGACGAAGAAAGCTGAGCAGCAGAATGGCTCCAGCCAATCCAATCACATAATACTTTCGCTCCATCACTCTGGCTGGAGAAACTTGGATTTCCGGACCGTCGTCTTCATTCCTGGCGCCGCCGCCAAGCTCTCCCGTGCCGTTCATCTCCACCGTATACTTGTCGCGGATGACCGAGAAGATGCTGGCCTGCGTGGAAGGCTCCTTGCCACGATCTTCAATGCCTTCCCCTTTCACTTCCACACCAGCTGGGATGGCCATCATGGTGCTCTCGGCCTTTTCAAGCGAACGGCCAGAGAACTTGCCCGGGGATTTGAAGTCCACTTTGTAGGACAGATCGATGCGGGTCTCGCCGGGCTTCACCGGGAAATCAACCTTCATTACGCCGGGCTCATCCGTTTTTTCCGGAGCGCGGCGGATCGGCATACCCTGGGGCGCAGTGGCGTTCACTTCAACATTGCCTCGCGAACCGGCGGGAATTTCGAACCGTAAATTGCCGCGAACGGCGTCGTTCCAAGTGGTCTTGCCGTCGTTTTTGTAGAAGAACGATTCTTTAACGGAAAGCTCAGTAGCTGAGGGTTCCAGCAGAATCATATGCTGCATAATTTTCACCGCGCCGCGCTGCGGGGTGCTGTTGTAGACATTGACCATCAAGCCAGTGGAGGGCATTCCAGGCGGTAGCATCTTGTTGTACGTAACGCCATCGTAGGCGGCCTGCAACAGATGAGGACCGCCAGCCGGCTCTTGCTTGATCGTAAACTTACCATCGGCCGAACTCTTCACGGATTCAAGGGAAGTTGGTCCCTCGGTTGTTACTTTGTAGAGGGTGACAGTGGCCCCGGCTTGCGGCTTGCCTGTGGTTTGATTGACCACGACGCCATCGACGGCGGCGTTGGCGGTTATGGCGAAGAGCAACATTCCAACCATCCGGAGAGAC
>JAYVXT010000664.1:0-3995 GCA_043785065.1 Bryobacterales bacterium
CCGCCGCCAATGCGGTATGCGGACTTGGGCTGAAGCAAACGCACTCCGGGCTTTTCCTCCTCAATCTGCCGGACAGCATCCAAATCATCCAACACATAAAATGACCGGCCCTGCGTGGCCACAATCAAGTCATCTTCACGCTTGTGAAAGGCAACGTCCGTTACCGGGACCACCGGCAAGTTCAACTGAAGCTTCTTCCAGTTTTCCCCACAGTCGAAAGAAACAAAAATTCCGGTTTCTGTTCCGGCCACAAGTAAGCCTTTGCGGTTTGGATCTTCCCGCACAACGCGCGCGAATGAGTCCTTCGGCAGCCCATTTACGATCATCTTCCAGCTCTTCCCGAAATCCGTTGTCTTATACAGGTAGGGTTGGAAATCGTCCAACTTATACATAGTGGCGGCCATATACGCCGTTCCCGCCTCATGCGGAGATGCGGCGATTGAGTTGATTTGTATCCAATCCGGCAAACCTTTCGGCGTCACGTTGTCCCACGTCTTGCCGTTGTTCTTGGTCACGTGCACCAGCCCATCATCAGAGCCCGTCCAAATAACGCCCTTCGCCACCAGCGATTCATCCACCGTAAAAATAGTGCAGTAGTATTCCACGCCACTATTGTCTTTTGTAATCGGGCCGCCGCTCGGACCCTGCTTCGCTTTGTCATTGCGAGTCAAATCGGGACTGATTGGGCGCCAATGTTGCCCTTCATCGTTGGTGACAAGCAGCACGTTTGACCCGGCATAGAGCAGTTTCGGATTATGCGGAGAAAACAGCAGTGGGAAACTCCATTGAAAGCGATACTTCATCGCCTCAACGCCAGAGCCCATCGGATTATCGGGCCAAACCGTAATGTTGCGAGTTCCGCCGGTGTGATGGTTGTAGCGCGTCAGCAGGCCGTCGTAGGAACCCGCATAGACAATGTTCGAATCCGTTGGATCGGGCGCAATCCATCCACTTTCGCCGCCGCCCACGTCGTGCCATTCCCGTTCTGTGATGGAGCCTTGATTGCCGCGGCTAGCTATGGTCACGGTTGAATTATCTTGCTGGGCCCCGTAGATATTGTAAGGGAAACTCTCATCGGCGAAGACACGATAAAATTGCGCCGTAGCTTGGTTCGATTGCGCACTCCAGTTGCGGCCCCCGTTGAATGATACATTCACCCCACCGTCATTGGCTTGAATCATCCGGTTGGAATCGTTCGGCGATATCCACAAATCGTGATTGTCACCATGGGGAGTTGCAATCGAAGTGAAAGTCTTGCCGCCGTCGTTCGAGCGGGAGAACCCGACATTCAAGACGTAAACGGTATCGGCCTTTTGCGGGTCGGCGAAGATATGGGTGTAATACCAGGCGCGCTGCCGGAGATTGCGCTGCTCATTGATCTTCGTCCAAGTCTTGCCGGCGTTCTCCGAGCGGAACACACCGCCTTCCTCGGCTTCAATCAAGGCCCAGACCCGGTCGGAATTCGCGGGAGACACGGCAATGCCGATGCGGCCGACCATGCCTTTAGGCAGACCCGTATTGCGTGTGATTTCAATCCAAGTCTCGCCGCCATCGGTCGATTTATAGAGGCCGCTGTCTGGGCCGCCGCTTTCAAATGTCCAAGGCTTGCGGTTCACCTCCCAAATGGACGCATAAAGAACATTGGCGTTGTTCGGATCAAGAATTAAGTCAATGGCCCCGGCCTTGTCACTCTTATACAAAACCTTCTTCCAGTTCTTGCCGCCGTCCATCGTTTTGAAAACACCACGATCAGGATTTGTTCCCGACATGTGCCCAAGCGCAGCCACGTAGACGATATCGGGATTCTTCGGATGAATTCGAACGCGCCCGATTTGCCGCGTGTTGGCAAGACCGATGTTGGTCCAAGTCTTTCCCGCGTCCACCGATTTATAAACACCATCGCCGTGCGATGCATTGCCACGAATGCAACCTTCACCCATACCGGCATAAACAATATTCGGATCCGATTCCGCCACGGCTATCGCCCCGACCGAGCCCGTCTTCAATTGCCCGTCGCTTACCGGCTCCCACTTGGCGCCGCCATCGGTAGTCTTGAAAATTCCACCGCCAACACTGCCGAAATAATAAGTAAAAGGCTGGGATGCATGCCCGGCAACTGCCACCGACCTGCCTCCGCGATAGGGTCCAATTTGACGGAACTTGATTTCCTTCAATGGGTCCGGATCAGCGGCAAAAAGCGTGGGGACGAGCGCAACAATGGGAAGCAAACGAGCAAGACTCATGATTCAAGTATGGTAGCAAAGGGGCCAAACGGGGTATACACTGGCCTATGTGCTTCACGAAACGTTAAATGTAAAAATGACGCTCGCCTCCATGGCGGATGATATGTTTCATCTCCTCATTGCCTATGTTTTGGCGTTGCCCATTGGTTGGGATCGTGAACGGGAAGAGCATACCGCCGGAATTCGCACCTTCCCGATTGTGGCGATTGGAAGTTGCGGATTAGCGATGGTTGGGACCAACTTCGCGGGAGTTTCCCCAGAAGCTTACAGCCGTATCCTGCAGGGGCTTGTCACTGGAATTGGCTTCATCGGCGGTGGCGCGATTATGAGGGACCGCGGGGGTGTGCATGGTACAGCCACGGCAGCCAGCATCTTCAATATTGGGATTGTAGGACTCGCCGTCGGATTCGGCATGTATCACATTGCCGCTACCCTAAGTTTGGTGAATTACTTGACGCTGAGATTCCTATTGCCGCTTAAGAAAGGAGCTAACCCGGAAGTGTACAGATCCATTTCAAACCCCGATGACGAATAGGTTTTTAGACTACAAAGTCAGTTTTTCCAATTGGGTAACCGCGGATTTCACTAGCTTCGGGGCGGCTGTCTGTTCCAAGTAGCTCGATTTCGCCCGCCAGGTCTCGTATCCGCCAACCGCAAATGCTTCTTCGGTTGGGAT
The DNA here is from genome assembly GCA_043785065.1 of Bryobacterales bacterium. Taxonomy (GTDB): domain Bacteria; phylum Acidobacteriota; class Terriglobia; order Bryobacterales; family Bryobacteraceae; genus JANXSF01. Next base: position 2,920 of record JAYVXT010000664.1, read on the forward strand.
GTAGCCGCGGTAGTCATTCGCAAGTTCAATCATCATCGTGTTCTGAAAGGGGCTGGCTTGCTTCACCGCCATTCCCAATTCGACGAAAGCTTCGCCAGGCATGGTGGCAATCCCCAAGTTTCCAATCTTCAGCGCCTGCACGAAAGTGTTGACGCGAGGACCTATTTCGCCCGGCAGCAAAACCGTTTCCCGCGCATAAATCGCTTCGCGCTTCTTGTACCCGCCCGGCGGCATGGGCCCTTCTTTTTGAAGCATCTGCTTAGCAAGCTCGATCTCTCGCGCCGAGGGTTGCCTTGTTGCCAACTCCAGTTCTTCCGTGCTTCCGCCTAGTTCGACGCTATCCTGCCACTTCAAGGATTTCCAAATTCGCATGCATTCGGCAGCCAAGGTTTCGGCATAGGAAGCCATCTGCTCATAGGGCTGCCACGAACGGGGCGGCTTCAGAAAATCAATCCCATTGATGTTGCCCGAACAAGCATTAGCCAGCACTGGAACGAAGGCAGCGCCTGCCATCCTTTGCATTGCAGTTGCCCAGGAACCAAAGTAATCCGCACTTACATGATTGCCCGGGTGCCCACCGACGTAATGCAGCGCATAGCTGGAAAGAACGAATATGGGTTTGCCATCAGCGGACTCGGCTACAAGTAACGCCACGTCCGGGTCAATCGGCCCAGCGGCTTTTACGATGTTGCCGCTGCCCACCGCGGGGTTCATCAGCACTTGATCCTGTTGGTCAAACGGATTCATTGGAATCGTTCCTGGCTTCATGAAGTAGCGGCGGTTGAACACTAACTTGTCCTCGCGGCCCGTTCCATAACCAATGCGCGCGGGCTCCAGCCTCGCTACCGCCATCCGAACTGCGTCGGCAATTCTTGTGCTTAGAAATTTTGTGTAAGCGGGATCCGGTTCACTTTGGAAAAGGTGAGCCGCCGCCGGAGCCGAATGCGTGTGCGTGGCCGACGTCAAGATCTGAGCCCTCGGAATACCAGTGTGTTGATGGATCAGGTCCTTGGCGGCGTCATAAACCGTGCGCGGGACCGCGCACGAATCCACCACGGCAATCGCCGAACGGGTGC
>JAYVXT010000665.1:0-3995 GCA_043785065.1 Bryobacterales bacterium
CCCCTGCACCCCATCCCCGCTTAGCACGGAGGAAAGACTAAAATAGGGACGCTTCTATCGAGGTAGAACTCGGGACATTTCTAACGAGGCTTGACACAAACTAACCAAAGGCATTGACTTTGACCACCGGAAGAAGTAAAGTCTAGCTGGGTGGAGTTGTATCTTTAACGGAGGGCTTATTCCGATGAGACAAAAGAACTTAGTCGCACAAACGTTGGTGATCTTACTGCCGTTCAGCGGTTCCTTGCCGATCATGGCGCAGCAGGTGATTGGCGCTAAGTCTGGCGTTATCCACTACGTAGAGGGCGATGTGTTCGCCGCTGATCAGAAAATCGAGACTAAACTTGGAGCCAAGTTCAACGAGCTGAAGCCCGACCAAGTGCTGCGCGCAGAAGAGGGCCGCGCCGAAATTTTGTTGAACCCAGGTGTGACGTTGCGCCTTTCCGAATCCAGTTCGGTGAAGATGATTAACAACAAGCTTTCCGAAACGCGCCTGGAACTCCTCACAGGTTCGGCTTTGATCGAAGTGGCGGAAATGAGCGATGGCAATGCCATGTCGCTAACATATAACGACCACACGATTTCCTTCACCAAGAACGCTCTGGTTCGCGTCGACTCCGAACCCGCCATGGTCAAGGTTTATCAAGGCGAAGCTTCGGTACTGCACAACGGGGCAATGTCGGTTGTGAAGATGGGCAAAAGTCTCACGCTTGACGGCAACATGCAGGTTGCAAGATTTGACGTAAAGGATACCGACGCCTTTTACCGTTGGGGCAGCCGTCGCGCCGCTTATGTCTCAACGGCCAATGCGTCCACCGCGCGCAGCTTGCTAAACTCGGGCAGTTCGCTGTCAAGCAGCGGCTGGTATTACAATCCCTACTTTGGCTTTGCCACCTTCATCCCAATGAGCGGTATGACTCGCAGCCCATGGGGTTGCAACAACAACAACTATCTCTTTGGATACGGCGCCTATTCGATGGGCGGGCTCACTCCGGGTTGCAATTACTACAGCCCCAGCCGTGTCTACCGGTATTATTCATCGGTTGCCCACACCATCATGCCTCTTCCTAACGTCCGTCCCAACACAGGATTTGGAAATCCCGGACCCACTTATAATTCAACTCTCGGCTACAATGTTGAATCGCGATCCAGTATGGCAAGCAGCCCCATCAGCAGCCCCAGCATTTCGTCGGCTCCAGTTAGTTCTCCATCAGTCGGTCGTGGCGATGCAGGAGGAGCCTCAAGCGGCGGCGCTGTCTCACACAGTGGCGGAAGCAGCGGACGCCGCTAATAAGCAATCCAAGCATAGGAAAGGGCAGCGCGCAAACGCGCTGCCCTTTTTCTGTACAAGCATATTCAAAACCTTGGAATACTCTGCTGTGCAGTGGGGCGGACCCCCTGGTCCGCGGAGGGCCCCCTGGCCCGACTTCTCAGGTAACGGAAACAGCTTCGAAATAGCAAGAGACAGCGCAAAATGCGCTGCTCTTTTTCTTTTCAGTCCCGGCAACAACTGCTATTGGCCCATAATGTCGTAAGTCGTCGTACCGGCCACCCGAACTTTTTCATAGGCCTTCACCCAATCATCGTGGTTGGGATCTTTTGTATAAGCAGCCAGAGCAGCCTCCCCAGTAAACAAGAAGCAAGCGCCGTATTTCCGAACCGTGCGGTTAACCTTGCCTTCCACATCCTTTTCCCCAGCAACTAATTTCTTGCTGGTGGCCGCATCCACTTGATAGATGCCCAGGCCGTTGCCGCGAAGCTTTCCGTACCAAACCTTCTTGATCGTCTTAATCTTCTTCGGCAGGGCGTCCGTTTCTTTGTAGAATGCGTCCCAATCGGTCTGCGTGGCCGACTCAATCGGTGTGAAGGCAAAACAATGCATCATACCTTTTTCACCGGCTTGCGCGGTGGGGGCCGTGATAGCCAAAGCGAATACGCTGAGTAGAACCAGTTTTTTCATATCCATAATTGTACCAATGCAGGCCCATTTTTCTTTACATTTCCCGCCGCGCAGTTTGCTATCCTGGCATGGATTCCCTCACATGGTTCCTTTCCTAATTGGCATAGCTGGGCCTTCGTGTTCAGGCAAAACGGAGATTGCGCGGAAAATCTCCGGCTGGTTATCGAACGCCCCAATCCTTTCGCTGGATTCTTACTATCACGCACTCGATCATCTGCCGATGTCCGAACGCAGCCAATGCAACTTCGATCATCCGGATTCGCTCGATTGGCCCTTGATCGTAACCCACGTCCGGGAGCTAGCCAATGGGCGCGCCGTGGAGGAGCCCGTTTACCTTTTCGACCAGCACACCAGGGCTACCCAAAGCCGCCGTGTTGACCCGCGCGACTACGTGGTTATAGAGGGTCTGTTCACGCTGCACAACCCCGAAGTGCGCCAAGCCCTAGGGGCGCGAATATTCGTCAGTACGAAGGATGAGGAATGTTACCGCCGCCGTCTGGTGCGCGACATCGCCGAACGCGGCAGAACGGAAGCCTGCGTTCGATACCAATACGAAACTACGGTAAGGCCAATGGCTGAAGCCTTTGTCATACCATCGGCGGCTTATGCGGATATCCGTATTGCCGGAGATCAACCGCTGGAAAATGCCTTGGCGATTGTTCAGAAGTTCTTAAGGACCGGATCAACTCTGGCAGCTTCAGCGTGAAATCTTGAAAGGAACTTTGCGTTCCCGATTTAATTGATCGGTCAGTTCGCGATCCACCAAATCTAGCGAAGCATGATTGTGATCGTGCTTGGGAGTAATGTAATGCAGCGTGGAATCTTCCAACCAATACGCCACTGCTGAATAAACCCCGCCATCCTTCATGGCAACCAGGTAGACCACGGGTTTGATGGTGGCGGGCTCCTCTTCCATTTCTTCCGGTTCGGGTTTCCCCCGTCTACGCTCAGTCTGTCCAATCGGCGGTGGAAGCGAATCGGCGGAATACTCACGCATCAGCGGCCTTGAAGCCGTATCGGGCATATAGTTATTGTTAATAACCACGGAAGGCGCGGGTTGGTTGATGATTTGCGTTGGTTGCGGCGCGGGAGCCGTTTCCACAGGAACATAAACCGGGTAGGCGACAGGATAAGCGAAATAGGAAGTTGCCGCGGCTCCACGGCCTCCGCCGGTATTATAGCCGGGAATGGGACGGCCACTAACGGTTGCGCCAAGGCGGCTGCCGTGATTATTCACGGGTGCGGGCCACGCAATGGTAGACCCACCACCGCCACCGGGATTCAGAATGTTGCCACCAAAGCCAGGACCGGGAATACCGCCCTTCCGGGCAGAGGACTGCGTCTGGCCCAAAAGAGTAGTCGCAACTAGTGCAAAGATCATGAGTGGCTTCATGGGAATCCCTCCACTTAGAAGCTTACTCCTGCCGGACCTTCAAAACAAGCGGATGAAAGCAAAATTAAAGAGGGCAAGGCGGAAAATGCCCGCGAATTTGTTCTAGCAGTACGGCTAGCGAAAGAATCCGGTCTTCCTCCCAAGGCCTGCCAACAATTTGTATCCCAATCGGCATCCCGTTTTCGGCGAATCCGTAAGGAATGACGGCGGCCGGGAATCCGAATAGGTTGAAGGGAGTCATGCACTTTGTGGAGTCGAACAAGCGGATCGTTTTGCCCTCAACGTCCCAGGCTCTTTCGCGAGGACGGAACGCGGGAACGGACATTACAGGCGAAATCAGCAATTGGGTTTCCTGCATTTGCCGCAGTAGTAACGCCCGCATCCGGTCACGCTCCCCCAACTTTTCCACCACTTGGGAAGCCGTATATTCGCGAGGCGTCTCGGCCCAGAATTCTTTCAGCGTCCAATGCGGCTCCTCCGTGTGCCCTTCGTAAAGTTTTCTGAGGAATGGCTCGGATAATCGCGTAAAGAAAAAGTCCCAAACATTTGGCGCCTTCTCCATCCCCTTGGGCCTAAAATCGCGTACGGAAATCCCGGCGGATGAAAGATCCTGACCCGCCTTGCGCAACAACGCCTGGATGG
>JAYVXT010000666.1:0-3989 GCA_043785065.1 Bryobacterales bacterium
GTGTCCGCTATTTGGGCCATGGTGTCATTCTACCTTGACCGGCTGCTACCATCCATGTGACGGATGGAACACCTTGCCTACCTAAAGAATATTGCCGCCAAAGAAGCGGAGGCAGCCGAACGGTTTGCCGCTCACGCCTTTGCTCTTGACGCGGCCGGCCATGACGATTTAGCCCATCAATTCCGCACCGAAGCTATTCATTGCCGCCATCTATGCATACTGTTCAAAGGCAGTCCACACCCCGCCCAAGCAAATGCTTCATTCCAAAGCGTTCGCCGCTGCTTCGAAGATATGCTCGCCCTCATGCAACAGGAAATCATCCCGCTGCTGAACCGTGCTCTAAACGCTTCAACCACCGAAGAGCATCCCAATCTGCAAGCCGCGCTAGCCGATAACGAACGGCAACTCGATTGGATGGAAGCGCAGGTGTACTCCATCCAGGAACTTGGCGAGGCTCACTTCTTGAACCAACTCAAAATCTGAGGCATCGCCGCTTCAGTCGCCGCTTCTCCCGCCGCGATCATATCCCCGGCTTTCTCAAAGTCGTCCCACCCTACTTTCGACACTTCCGGTTCCAGCACCAATGCCGAATGCTTACGCCATTCGTACTCCGTGCGCCGTTGCAAAATTTGAAAGCAACGATTAACCACCGCCAACAGGTTCGCTGGGTCGTCTACTTCAAGCGGTGTGGGAAGGCTTACGGAAATCACATGCGTAGCTCCAAGGCTTAGCAAAGGCTCGGCCGGAAGATCCATGGCTATCGCCCCATCCACCAACAGGCGGCCCTTATAACGAACCGGTTGAAACAACCCCGGATAGCAGCAGCTGGCCCGCACCGGCTCTTTCACGTCCCCAAAATCACGGAACACCGTCGCCGCGCCACTGCGCACATCGGTAGCCACCACCGCCAAACGGATCGGCATCTCCTCAAACTTTTTCACGCTCAGCGCCCGATCCAAAAACTTATCCATCCGTTCACTCCGGGCCAGCCCCAACATGCTGATCGTCCAGCCCGCCACATCTTTGAACCGCATTGATCGCGAAAGTCTTTCAATTTCGGCCAGCGAAGTTCCGCTGGCATATGCCGACGCCACAATAGCCCCAGCGCTTACTCCGGAAATGCAATGAATGGGGATTTTATGCTTTTCCAAAACCCGCAAAACGCCCACGTGCGTGACACCGCGCGCAAACCCGCCGCCCAGCGCCAAACCGATCCGCACCGGCGCCTTCGCCGGCTTCGGTTCGTAAACCGGCTTACCAAACAATGCCCCAGCTGCCGCAGCCAATCCCCTAAGCGTTTGCCTCAAGCCGTCAGGCAATGCTAACCCCCGATGTCAATCGGCTAAACTGAAGTTTAATGTGCAAGTTGATCGTTTTGTCCCAAACCTTGATCTTAGGTTCGTACCTATTATTGTGTACCTCGAATCCCGTCCTGGCGCAAAAGAATCTTTCCGGTTCCGCTGAAATTCAACTCAGCCTGGAAAAACTTCAAGTCGTCGGCAACGTTCTCATGATCGCCGCGCACCCCGATGACGAGAATACAGCGCTGCTCGCCTGGCTCGCCAAAAACCGCAAGTACCGGACAGCTTACCTTTCCCTTACTCGCGGAGAAGGTGGTCAAAACTTAATCGGCAGCGAACAGGGCGACTTGATGGGCGTTATCCGCACCCAAGAGTTGCTGGCCGCGCGCCGTATTGATGGAGCCGAACAGTACTTCACCCGCGCCATCGATTTCGGATTCACTAAAACGGCCACCGAAACACTCACCAAGTGGGATCGTAAACTGGTGCTTGGCGATATAGTTTACGCTATCCGCCGCTTCCGCCCTGACGTGGTAATCCTGATCTTTTCCGGCACCCCGCGCGATGGCCACGGCCAGCACCAGTCCTCATCCATCCTCGGCCGGGAAGCATTCCGGGCCGCCGCGGATCCCAATCAATTTCCCGATCAATTGAAGCTCGGCGTTGTACCGTGGCAAGCCAAACGTCTGCTGTTGAACCTGCCCACATACACCGCCGAAATGGAAAAGCAATCGGCCGCCACGCCAAACACATTGATGGTTGATACCGGCGCCTTCGATCCCGTCCTTGGCGTATCCTATGCCGAAATCGCCGGCATGAGCCGTAGCCAACATCGCAGCCAAGCCATGGGTTGGCCGGAGCGCAAAGGATCCCAAAAAGGCTACTTGGTATTGCAGGATGGAGAACCCGCCTCGAATGACTTATTCGACGGCATTCAAACCAATTGGATGCGCGTTCCCGGTGGCGCAAGAGTCGCGGAGGCATTGGCAAAGGCGCAATCCAATTTTGAGCCGCGCCATCCCGAAAGGATTGTGCCGCTTCTAATCAAAGCGCGCCAACCGCTAGCCGCAATCGATGAATTTCACGCCAAACAAAAGCTCCGCGAATTGGACGAACTGATCGCCAAAGCCTCCGGCTTATACCTTGAAGCCGCAGCCGATAGATACCAGGCGATCCCGGGAAAAAGCATGAAGATCAACGCCGCGGCAATCGTCCGCTCAGCCGTAAAAGTGGAATTCAATCAGATCACGGTTCCTACGCTTTTAGCGGAAAAACAACCTGCCCGCACGCTTGAAAATAATGTAATAGCCAAGGTGGATCTGGATGCCAACATCCCCGCCTCCATACCCTTCACCCAACCCTACTGGCTGCGCGCGCCCAAGCAAGGTGACATGTATGGCATCCCTGACCTCCGTGATTTGGATACCCCGGACAGCCCGCCCCTAGCCGCAATTTTCAAAGTAAGAATAGAAGGCCAGGAGCTCACGCTTATACGCCCAGTTCAGTTCCGCTACGTGGACCGCGCTCGAGGCGAACTCACCAGGCCGCTTGTCTTCGCGCCCCCCGTCGCTTTGAAACTTTCCGACAAGTCCCTCATCTTTCCTAACGCCAACACAAAAGAAATCGAAGTCCAAGTAACGGCCAATCAACCAAACGAAAGCGGTAAAGTACGTCTTGAGTTGACGGCCGGTTGGCAATCGTCTCCGCAATCAAACCCCTATGCGCTGAAGGAAACCGGCGAACAAGCCACCGTGAAGTTCAAGCTGACTCCCCCGCCCACCGCTAACATTGGCCGCGTGAAAGCCATTGCCACCACGCCCTCCGGCGAGTTCGCGCAGTCGCTTGACGCCATCACCTATGAGCACATTCCGCCGCAAGCCGTCTTTCCCCCTTCGGAAGCAAAACTGGTTCGCGCCGACATTCAATTGGCCGCCAAACGCATCGGCTACATCATGGGCGCGGGCGATGATGTGCCCACATACCTTCGCCAACTTGAGGCGGAAGTGACTCTGCTCCTGCCCGAAGATTTATCACGCGGAGATTTCCGCCGTTTCGACGCCATCCTTACCGGAGTGCGCGCCTACAACACTCGCGCCGACCTCCGGGCAAACGTGCAACGCATATTCGATTACGTCGCCGGTGGAGGAACCTACGTGGTACAGTACAACGTCATGGAAGGCGGTTTCACGGGCGGCGATCCGAAAAGTCTGGAACACGCTGGCCCCTATCCAATGAAGATCACAACCGCCCGCGTCACCGAAGAAGACGCCCAAGTGGAGTTCGCCGCCGCCAGCCCGCTGATGAAATGGCCCAACACAATCACCGCCCACGACTTCGATGGTTGGGTGCAAGAACGCGGCCTGTACTACGCCAGTGAATTCGATTCCAGGTATCAATCGCTGCTTTCCTCGCACGATACCGGGGAAGCCAACCTGCCTGGCGGCACGCTTTACACCGCTTACGGCAAAGGGCATTATGTGTTTACCCCACAATCCTGGTTCCGGCAATTGCCAGCCGGCGTTCCCGGAGCTTATCGTATTTTCGCGAATCTGTTGAGCGCCGGAAAACATCCACAATAGGGACGCTGTGAACCTAAATCCTCCGCACAGAGAACGCGAAGTTATCGACGAACCCCCGCCGTTTCTCGGCACATGGCCACGCCTCTATATCGCCGTGCTGCTTTATCTG
>JAYVXT010000667.1:0-3988 GCA_043785065.1 Bryobacterales bacterium
CTGATTGCACTTGGTGCATTTGCTCGTCGCCGCCGTCAGTAAGACGTTTGCAGTAGCTACACATTTGTTTTTCCGAAAAAGGCTGACCCAGGGGGTCAGCCTTTTTTGTTGTACTGCGGATCTTTGAAAAATCTAAGAAGGTTGCACCGATCTCGGCGGAATCGAAACATGGTTAAGAAATCCTCAAGGATGTTAAATTTGACGACGCTGGGTTTGTAAGAAGATAAATTCATAAAATACAATCTAGAATTGGTGTACCATTGTAAAACGCTTTTGGCTGTTGTTCGCCTAAAGCAGAAATCTTAATCTTTTGAGGCTACATGAAAGGCTTATTCCTTATCACCACGGTTATGGCGCTCGGCCTGACGGCTAATGCTGCCATCTTAACAGTCAATTGTTCTGGGCTTGGCATCACCTCTGCCGGAACAATCACCCTTACTTGCGGCTCGTTTGGCGCAGCTGCCGGCAATAATGGCACAACCCTATCCGGATTCACGGCTAACCTGATTGGCAATTGGACGGACGGTTTCGGAGGCGTAAACCATGCATTCAGCTATGCGTTCACCTTCGCCAGCCCATTAACATTGATCACCACTCTCAGTTCGACGGTTTCTAACGGCCCAACCGGTAGCACCGGGGCCACTAACGGTGTAGCCGTGGCCGGTGCGTCGCAAGTTTCCAATTTTACCCCTGGAAATATTTCTGTCGTTGTATCAGCCATTTCGGGGACAGCGTTTCCAAACGCTTCAGCCACTGCTCAAGTACAGATTTTAGCTAACCAAGCGGCAACTACCCCTGAGCCAAGTACTTTTGCTCTCCTTGGTTCAGCCCTCCTTGGCCTCGGTGCACTTGCAGGCCGTCGTCGTTTGTAAGCGATTTTTTCTTTTTGATTCCAAAAAATTATTTGTATCGCCTTGGCGCCAGAATAGAATGAACGAAATATGCCGGTTCGGTTAAAAGACATCGCCATTGAGTTGGGCGTGTCCGTCGTCACTGTCTCAAAAGTACTTCGTAATCACAGCGACATTAGCACGGACACCCGCAACCGTATCCTCGAACGGATGCGCCAACTCAACTACCGGCCAAACCTCGCCGCCCGCGCGCTAGTTACTGGGCGCACTAACATGATCGGCTTCGTGGTTCCCGATCTGCTTCATCCTTTCTTCGCCGAAGTCGCTAAAGGACTGACCAAGGTGCTTCGCAAGAAAGGCTATTGCCTGGTGATCGCATCCTCCGAAGAAGACGCGTCCCTTGAAAAGCAAGAGATTGAACAACTGCTTGCACGGCGCGTGGATGCCTTGATTGTAGCCTCGGCGCAAAACGATTCCAGCAGCTTTGTCCTGGCTGAGGAACACAAGATTCCCTTCGTTCTAATTGATCGTTTCTTTGAAGGTTATTCGACGGACTTCATCGGCGTTGATGACGAAAAGGCCGGCTACTTGGCCACGCGCCATCTCATCGAACAAGGCTGCAAGCGCATCGCCCACATCCGGGGGCCGAAGTTCAGCGCCGCCCACGGTCGCGAAGCCGGTTATCGCAAAGCAATAAAAGAGGCCGGGCAAACCGGAATCATCGTATCCACCGCATCCATGGACGATCAAGCGGACGCCCGCGGCTACGATGCGATGAACGAGTTGCTGGCCATGAAACCGCGTCCCGATGGAGTTTTTTGTTTTAACGATCCAAACGCCATTGGCGCGTTGAGCGCAATCCATGATGCCGGTCTCAAAGTGCCAAAAGACATTGCGGTGATCGGCGTCGGCAACTTGCATTACGATAGCCTCTTGCGAGTTCCGCTCAGCAGTGTCGATCAGGATAGTTCGGCGCTTGGCGAGGAAGCGGCAAAGCTTGCTCTAAAGTTGATAGAAAACAAGACCAAATCAAGGCCCAAGAAGATACTGCTCGAACCGAAGCTGGTTCCAAGGGCATCAAGCTTGCGAAGTCGGCAGTAACCTATCGCTGTTCTCTGGCCGACCGCTTTCCCATGTTTTGTTGAAGGCCGGGCCCGCGATTGCCCGCAGGTGATCCAGTAGCTCCGGATCGCTCGCGGCGTCCAGTGTCTTAATGTTACGCTCCACCTCGGACACGTTGCTCATGCCAACCAATGTTGTGGCCACTGGACTGTAATCGAGCGCCATGCGCAACGCCACTTGCGGAAGAGACAGCCCCCGCGCCTCGCAATACTCGAACATCGCTCGTCCCGCGTTCTTGACATCTTGGGGCGCGGGGTGCCAATCGGGCGCGCCCTTAGCTGTCAGTGTTCCCATGTGCAGCGGTGAAGCATTGATCAGCCCCACCCCATGCTTCTGGGCCATTGGGGTTAAGTGTTGATCCAAATCTCGAATCAGCACATTGTAGCGGCAGTAGGAAAGTACAACGTCCAATTTGTCTGTTTGCACTGCGCCAATCAGTACTCCGAGGGGTAATCCGGATACGCCGATGAAACGCGTTTTCCCCTGCTTCTTGATCGCTTCAAGCGCCGGGATCGTTTCCTCGACAATCTGTTTCATGCCGGCGAATTCAATGTCGTGGGCTAGCAAAATATCCACGCGATCCGTCTTCAGCCGCTCCAAGGATTCGTCTATGCTCTTGTACAACCTGGCCGCCGAAAAGTCGAAGTCATGCAAGCCATAGCGCCCGCACTTAGTCATCAGGACAACTTCATTGCGGCGGCCTTCAAGAGCTACGCCCAAGCGGCTCTCCGCCAACGTTATGCCGTAATATGGAGCAACGTCGAAGAAGTTAATTCCATGATTGATCGCATGGAAAACCGCCCGATTCAACTCCTCGGGATACGTTTCCCCGTATGCATTTCCGAATGGCGCGGCGCCAAAACCCAGAATCGAAATGTTTAGGTCAGTTCTTCCTAACGGGCGGTATTCCATCATGAACGTTTCAAAAAACTCAATCTTTCATATTCGCACAGTTGCCATAGGACAGGAATAAAGTTGACAATGACAAGCGATGCAATCACGCCGCGAATTCACGAAATCCATTGGGCTCGCCGCTGCAGCGATGGCAACTGGCCTGGCTGCCGGTGAAAAACCAAACATCGTTTACATCCTGTCGGACGACCTCGGTTGGGGTGATCTTGCGTGTTACAACCCCGACACCCAAGTTCCCATGCCCAGCGCCGCGAAGCTGGCGACCGAAAGCATGCGATTTAACGACATGCATTCGCCATCGGCGGTTTGCACGCCAACCCGTTATGGCATCCTAACCGGCCGTTATTGTTGGCGCACTCGCTTGAAGAGTGGCGTGCTCAATGGCTATTCGCCGAACCTGATTGACACGAACCGGTTGACGGTAGCCAAGCTGCTTCAGCAGCAAGGTTATGCCACCGGTTGCGTCGGCAAGTGGCACCTGGGTTTGGGCGCGGAAGAGAAAACAGATTTCAGCAAACCCTTGCATCCATCGCCGAATGATCATGGGTTTGACTACTTCTTTGGTATCCCCGCTTCGCTCGACATGCCTCCTTACCTCTGGGTTGAGAATAGCAAGGGCACGGAGTTGCCTTCGGCCGGGACGCCGGGGAAGAATGAACCTCGCGGGGTGTTTTGGCGCGAAGGCGCCATAGCTCCGAACTTCACTATCGAAGGGACGCTACCCACGATCACGGCCAAGGCCATTGATTTTGTACGCACTCGCGCTCGTGGCGCGAAGCCGTTCTTTCTCTACTTGCCGTTAACAGGACCGCACACGCCATGGGTTCCGCTAAAGCAATTCCAAGGGAAATCGAAGGCCGGTATTTATGGGGATTTCGTAGTGCAAGTGGATGATGCTCTGGGCCAAATGATGCAGGCCGTGGAGCAAGCCGGCGTGGCCAAGAACACGCTGTTCATTTTTACAAGCGACAATGGCGCGCACTGGACGCCTCAAGATAAAGAGAAATTCCCCAAGCATCGCGCCAACGGATTGTGGCGAGGCCAGAAGGCCGACATTCAAGATGCCGGGCATCGTATTCCATTCCTGGTGCGTTGGCCTGGGC
>JAYVXT010000668.1:0-12592 GCA_043785065.1 Bryobacterales bacterium
CTTCAACTCACCCGTCGTCGCAATCAGCGAATCCCTAAACGCTTCAATATCCAAACGCCGCGCATTCATCCGCCACAGCAGCCGGTTCGTCGGGTCAACCTTCTCCCCATCCGCCCGAGGATTACTCGCCTGCCGATATGAAGCCGAAAGCAGCATTTCCCGGTGCAGCCACTTCAAAGACCAACCATTCTCGATGAACCGCGCCGCCAAATCATCCAGCAATTCCGGATGCGAAGGCTTCTCACCCTGCGTCCCAAAGTCGCTGAGTGTCGGAACCAACGGCTTGCCGAAGTGCCAAGCCCAAACCCGATTCACCATCACCCGCGCCGCCAGCGGTCCCGCATCCCGAAAAATCTGATTCGCCAAATTCAGCCGTCCCGCATCGCCTTGGTCGTACGCCCCGGCCGACCCCTTGCTCAACACGGCAAGAAACTTGCGCGGAGCAGCCTCACCAGTCGTCCCCGAATTGCCTCGCAAAAACACCGGCAAGTCCCGAGCCTTGCCGGGTTGAAAATCCAGCACGGTTAGATCGCCATCGGAACCGTCCACATACATGCCGGCATCGTAAACCGCATTGACGAACGGCGCATCCGATGACCGGTCAAGATTCCCACGCCGGGTTGCCGGAGGGTCGCCCTGCTTGCGTTGCGGAGGAGGATCAAACCGCGCCGCATACTTCTTCACGAACGGATACCGTTCCCCCATCGCATCCAACTCTTTCCGCAGCTGCGCAAACTCCGCCTTGAAACGGACAACTTTCTCCTTGGCCTCTTCCGGCTTGGTCCCCGGCTCGCCGGTCAACAACTTAGCCAAGTAGTCCAAGTGAATCATCCGTTGCTGAATCCAAAGAAAGCGCTGCTCATCTCCGGGCGCCATTTCATTCAGAGGCCGCTCCACAGCCGGGCTAGATGCAAAGACCCCAGCCAGCGCGTAATAATCCTTAGTCGGAATCGGATCAAATTTGTGATCATGGCACCGGGCGCATGCAACAGTAAGCCCCAATAGCCCACGCGTCACGGCATCCACGCGCTCATCCCAATCGTCGGAAGCAAGGTTCTCAATGACCTCTTTGGATAGCCGCGCATCTTTGTGATAAATCGGAGCCGCACCAACGTAACCCAGCGCTGCCATGTCACCCCGCGTTGCCCCAGGCAACTGATCCGCCGCCAACTGCATCTTCACAAACCGGTCATAGGGCATGTCCCGGTTCACTGCGTCAATCACCCAATCCCGATACCGCCACGCATATGCGTAAGCAGGATTCGTCGCCTCCGTCGTAGGATTGTCTTCCGCATATCGCGACACATCCATCCAATACCGCCCCCAACGCTCCCCATATTGCGGCGAAGCCAACAGGCGCTCCACTAGTCGCTCATACGAATCCGCGCTCCGGTCCGCCACATACGCTTCAACCTCTTCGTAGGATGGGCGCAACCCCGTCAAGTCCAGAGTCACCCGATGGATCAAAGTCCGCCGGTCCGCAGGTTTCGATGGAGCCAACTTGCCACTCTCCAGTTGCGCCAACACAAATCGATCCGTCTTCGTCTTCGGCCACGTTCGATCTTTCACCACAGGGGCCACCATCGGCTTCACTGGTTGAAAGCTCCACCATTGCCGGCCCTTTTCAATTGACATTCCGGAGGCGACAACCGAAACCGCCACGTCCATACGAGGGTCTACCGCGCCTCCGGAAATCCATCCCTCGAAATCGGCAATCACCGTATCCGGCAATTTACCCGACGGAGGCATCTGCAGTTTCGTATCAGTAAACTGCAAGGCCCGCAGCATTTTCCCGCTATCAATCACTCGCCGTGTGCCAGCTTTGGTGTCCAGCACAAGCCCACCCATGGGCGACTTCAACTTACTCGAATGGCACCCATAGCATTTAACCGCCAGCACGGGCCGAATCTTCTTTTCGAAAAGTTCCGAATCCGTCGCAAACGCGACAACACTTAATGAGACTATGAAAATGGAGTGCTTCATGGAATTGGGAGCTATCGTAATTTTATCCTAAAAAGGATACCTGGAATAAATCATGCCCAACAATGGATTCATCTGTTTAACTAAGCAATGCATTACGTAATCATAGGGAACGGAGCAGCCGGCTTCACCGCCGCCCTCACTATTCGCGAACGGGAACGCTCCGCGCAAATCACAATGATCAGCGGAGAAAGCGATTACTTCTTTTCCCGCACTGCGCTGATGTACGCCTACATGGACCGCATGACTCTGCGCGACCTGGAACCGTTCGAACGCAACCTTTACGACAAAAAACAGTTGAAGCGCGTCCGCGGCTGGGTAACTGGCCTTGATACCGCTACACGCGCTTTGACATTAGACTCCGGCCAAACCCTTCAGTACGACGCACTGTTACTAGCCACGGGCTCCCGCCCCAATGAACTCAGGATTGCCGGGGCCGAATCCATCAAAGAGGGATTGGTTAATTTCGTCACCTTGCAAGATCTGGCCGATTGCGAAAAGTGGACGAAGCTTGGCGGCAAAGCGGCCGTTATCGGCGGAGGACTCATCGGAATCGAACTCGTCGAATGCCTGACCCACCACGGTATGCAAGTGGATTTCTTCGTCCGTGAACCCTGGTACTGGCCCGCTGCGCTCGACAGGGAAGAAGCGGCAATGGTTACCTTCCACATCCGGAAACAAGGCGTTACCGTCCACCTTGCTGAAACAGTGAAGGAAATCCAATCTGACGGAAGCGGCAAACTATCCGGCATCACCGGGGGTTCCGGCAAGGAATACCCGCTCAATCTGCTGGGCGTCGCTATTGGAGTCCATCCCGCCATCGGATGGCTTACGCAAGTCAAAACACCACCAGCCACCAACCGGGGCATCCTCACCAACCCAGCCTTCCGCACAAGCCTCCCCAGCGTCTGGGCCGCCGGCGACTGCGCCGAAATCGAACTCCCCGGCGGAAAAGCCTTCATTGAACAAATCTGGTACAGCGCCAAACGACAAGGCGAACTAGCGGCCAAATCCATGCTGGGCGACACAATCGCCTACCAGCCACCCATCTTCTACAACAGTTCAAAATTCTTCGAGATCGAATACACCACCGTTGGCCAACCCAACATGCCCGATGTGGAAACCTATTACCATCGCTTCGCAAACAGCGAAGCCAGCATCCGTATCACATGGCTCAACGACGCAGTCACCGGCTTCAACATGCTTGGCTCTCGCTGGAACAACGAATTCTTCGAACGTTGGATCACTGAACGCCGTACGCCCCAATACGTCATGGACCACCTGCCCGAAGCCCAATTCGACGGCGAGTTTTGCACTCTGCCCTTAGCCGAAGCCCAAGCCAAATTCAAGCAATCAAGGACGCCGCGATGATCCGCCAAACCACGTACGACCGCTTCACGCACGACATTACCAATCGCGGTGTTTCAGCGTGGATACTAGCCGCCATTCTCACGGGCTTCTACTTGGTGCTCTACTTCACCGAATGGTTGACGCCCATCGCCCAGGCCATGAGGCTAGACGGCAAGTGGACGCTCTATGGGCTCCTTTACACCATCGCCATAGTCGGCGGCGGCATCTTTGTCATCCGCCGCTATCGCCATAACAAATACCAAATTGTCCGCACTTGCGTGGTGATGTTCGTGCAGTCGGTTCTGGCCTTCGCTCTCCCGCAATTTCTAAAGGCCATCCACCAACCCGAATATTATTTCTCCTACTTCTGGCCGCTGAAGCTTGACTATCTTACGCCCAACACAATCTTCCACTACCCATTACCGATCATCCTTTACAGCTTCGCCGGATCGCTCTTAATAGTCCCCATCCTCGGAGCATTCTTCGGCAAGCGCTGGTACTGCAGTTGGGTTTGCGGCTGCGGAGGACTTGCCAATACGGCAGGCGAACCGTTCCGTCATTTATCCGACAAATCCACCACAGCCTGGAAGTTTGAACGCGCCAGTATTTATACGGTGCTTGGCATTTGCATCGCGCTTACGGCACTGTTATTTACCACCTACGCAATCGGTTCGAAGCACCCAGACCTGGCGGCGTTCACTTATAAATTCCAATCGTTCTACGGACTGATCGTCGGTACGATCCTCTCAGGAGTAGTGGGTGTTGGCCTTTACCCGTTGGGTGGAACGCGTGTCTGGTGCCGCAACTTCTGCCCCATGGCCGCGCTGCTCGGCGTTGTTCAAAAGGTGGGCCGTTACCGCATTACGGTGAAGAAAAACATGTGTATCTCCTGCGGCATGTGTTCGAAATATTGTGAGATGGGAATCGACGTGCGCTCTTATGCCCAAGCCAACCAAAGCTTCACGCGAGCCTCCTGTGTTGGCTGCGGGCTATGCGCCGAAGTCTGCCCCAGAGGCGTACTCAAACTGGAAAACAGGCCTTTGGTCCAGATAGCAAATCTAAAGTAGGATTGAGCTAAAAGAGAGAAGCGCTTACGGCTGGGCTGGCGGCACAACGGCTTTAGGCTGGTCCACCTCTTTTTTCTGCCGAAACCGAGGCTGCTTCGGCATGGGCTTGGCGCTTATCAGTTCCACCATTGCCTTCAGCACTCTTTCCTTCTGCTCCGGGTCGGTAATCAAATATTGATGCTTTCCCGTTGCCGATGGAACAAATTCCGTGCGCCCATCCGCCAGGACTTTCACCGTGCCGGAAGGCGACATCTTGAAGTAATTTTCCTTGGGCCGGATTGCCACCAGCACCGCCGCCACACCCGGAGCCGCCGCGTCATAAGGCATCGCGCGAAAGGCCCGGTAAGCATCCACCACCGGATGATCTTTCGCGTAAGCAAAGTCCGTCTCGATGCTCGACGCCGGATACTTCAACCACGCTCCAAGCTCAGCCCCCGCAACAACAATTTGCGTCGGCCATTCAGCAAACAACTTTCGCATCGATTCAATATCGGCTTTGATGTTGAACTCCGCCGGACCGCCGGCAAAATCTCCGGCGACAACAACCAGCATCCTCACTTTGCGGGTGATCCAATCCTTGGAATCGGGCAGTGCCATTGTGCGCACTAAATTCGTCGCCGGCCCAGCCAACACAACAATGCAATTCTGATCGTATTGCGACGTGAAGGCATTCCGCAGCAGCGCGGGCGTCTCCGCTGTATCCATCAAGGTATGAATCCCGTGATTGTAAGCAGGCTTGCCGTCTTCCGTCTTTTTGGCCAGCGGCACAGTCACCATTGGCGTTTCATCGCGGATGCGCCCATCCGCTGCCAGGCCTACCGGCAACGACCGCCCCACAAAACCAAAATCTCCACTGGCAGCCCCGGCATAGAAACGCCCTATCGCCTCGCACATCGCTGCCGAGCTTACGTTTGACCGGCTGGAACTCACCGAAACCACACGCGCTTCGTTCTTACCATCCAAGCCGTACATCAACGCCATCGCCAGCACATCGTCGATGCGGCTACCCATTGCCGAATCGAAAATAATGCCAACCGGCGGCTTACCTTGTGGAAATTGCATAAAGTAAAACTAACCCAGATTCAGGCCATTTACGGGACCGGTTGAGTCGCCAAAATGTTCGGCATGAACGCCCATGCGGTCCATCATTGAAAGGAATAAATTCGACATCGGCGTTTCGCGACGAACCACAACGCGGCGTCCGGTCTTGAAGTAGTTGCCGCCCTTGCCGACCATAACGGTCGGAAGATCTTCGTGATTGTGCCGGTTGCCGTCGGTAAGGCCGGCGCCATAAACAATCATCGAATTATCCAGCAAGGAACTGTTGCCTTCCTTAATACTCTTCAACTTCTCCACCCAGCCTGCGAACTGCTTCACGTGATAGGTGTTAATCTGGCTAACTTTTTCCATCAGCGCAGGCTCGTTGCGATGATGCGTCAAAGGATGATGGCCATCCGGAATGCCCAATTCACGATACGACCTGGACGTGCCTTCACGCGTCACAAGGAATGTAAACACGCGGCTCAAATCGGCCTGCATCGCCACCGTCAACATATCAGTCATCAGCTTGAAGTGCTCGGCGAAATCAGCGGGAATGCCATAAGGCTTGGCCATATGAGGATCAATTTGCGCATTGTCTTTTTCGGCCCGTTCCAGTTGCAGCTCAATCTCGCGGATCGACGAAAGATATTCGTCCAACTTACGCTTATCGGTCGGCCCAAGGTTGCCTTCAAGCTTCTTCGTATCGTCGGTGACGAAGTCCAAAATGCTGCGGCGGAATTTGTTGCGGCGCGATTTCTGCTCCGGGGTTAAGCCGGCATCCGCTCCAAACAGCCGTTCAAACAAAGCACGGGGATCAAGGATTGGAGGCAGCGCTTGTGTCTCGCTCCGCCACGCCAGGTTGTTCGTGTAAGCGCAGGAGTAACCGGAATCGCAGTCACCAGCTTGGCGGCCATCTTCCATACCCAATTCAAGCGAAGGGAAGCGTGTCTGGCTCCCAATCTGATTGGCAACGATCTGATCGCAAGAAATACCGCAATGAATATCCACAGCCGTCTTCTTTGGTTGAACGCCTGTCAAATAAGATCCGCAGCAGCGGCCATGATCGCCCGCGCCATCAAGCAACGCCCGCCCATTGTTGTGCGTCAAGTTGCCGAATACAATCATGTCGTCCTTGAACGGTTCAAGCGGAGCCATGATGCGGGAAAGCCCTTGCAGTTTGCCTTCGTAATCCAACGTCCAATTGCGGATGTCCATGCCGTTCGGCACGTAAACAAAACCCATTCGCACCGGAGCCTTGCCCGGAAGTTGGCTGGCAAATGCCGGAGCCATGGCGTCCAAAACCGGCAGAGCAATCGCCGTTCCCAAACCTCTTAAAAATGTCCGCCGCGGAAGTGCTTTAGGGGTAGTCATCGTTGCGCAATCTCCTTCGCTTTTACTTTTTGCTCGCTGGTAATTAACTCGCCACGCCTCATTTGAAAGGGCAGGCTGTCCACGATCTCAAAAACCAGACTTTGGAACGGGTAGTTCGCCTTCGCCATCCTAGCCACAATCTCATCAACGGCGTGCCTATCATAGCGCTCCAAACCCCGCCCTAACCCGTATGTCAACATTTTTTCCGTGATGCAGCGGGCAAACTGCGGGATCTCTTCCTTCAACAAAGTCCGCATTTCAGCAGGGGTCGAAAAGGACTTACCGGTGGGGAACGTTCCGCTCACATCCAAATCGAACTTGCCGTCCTTGGACCGCCATCTTCCAATGGCATCGTAATTTTCCAGCCCAAAGCCCAGCACATCCATTTTGTTATGGCACGATGCGCAAACTGCGTTCGTCCGATGCTTCTCCATCTGTTGGCGCAACGATCCGGCCGTCTCCACCTGCTCTTCATTCAAGGCCGGCACATCGGGCGGAGGAGGAGGCGGCGGCGCGCCCAGAATATTCTGCAGTATATACTTACCGCGAATCACCGGTGAGGTACGCGTAGGATAACTCGAAACCGCAAGCACACTCCCATGGCTCAAGATTCCACCACGTTGCTCATTGGTCAGTTCCACACGCCGGAACTCGGGCCCTTCCACTCCATCAATGCCGTAGTGCTTTGCCAGCCGCTCATTCAAGAAGGTGAACTTCGCGTCAATAAATTCACTCATCGGCCGGTTCTCACGCAGCATGTATTCAAAGAACATGCGTGTTTCGGTCTTCATCGCATCGCGCAATTCAGGGGTCCAGGTGGGAAACTTCTGCGGATCGGGTTTGATGCTGTCCAGATTGCGAATCTCCAGCCACTGCCCGGCAAAGTTGCTAGCCAGCGCCGAGGCCCGTTCATCGTTCATCATGCGCTTGATCTGCGCCGGCAACACCGTGCGCAGCTTGCCTGTTTCGGCCAGGCGCTGCAATTCTTCATCCGGCATGGAGCTCCACAAGAAATAACTCAACCGAGCCGCCAGTTCCACATCCGCGATTTTGTGAACAGCAGTCGCGTCCGTGGGCTTCGCGTCGTGCTCTATGCGAAAGAGGAAGTGAGGAGAAACCAACATGGCCTGAATCGCAAGCTGAATTCCCTGTTCCGCCGACTGCCCCTCGGCCTTCGCCATGCGGTAAAACTTCATCAACGGCGCGGTATCGGCTTTGGTCACCGGACGGCGGTAGGCTTTATGCGCCAGTTCGGCGATGATCTTTTCCGCGCAGACATCCCCGGTCTTTAGGTCGCAAATTAGAATCTTTTTGCGGCTGGGTTTCTCGCCCTTTGAAGCATGAGGACCAAGGAAAGTAATCATGCCGATGAACTTGTTCTTCTTATCGCTGAAGGCGTCTTTCTCATCCAGCTTCTTCACCAACTCGTCGTTGATGAACCCCGCGCGAAACACGTGATCGCCTTCCGGCAAATCAATGCGGATCTCTTCTTCGGAATAAGGATTGAAGTAAACCAGCCCCGAAGGACGCGTTTCCACTTTAATCGTCCGAAGCAATTTGCCGTCCATCCAAAAACCCATATCCACAGGCTTTGCATCGGACGCCCTTTCGCCTGGAAAACCAAACCGCACCACATATTCGCCATCGAAATCGATGCGATGTGTTGCCTCAACATTGCTTCGGTCCAGCCGGCGAATATTGCTATTCTTCTTTGAATATTCCGCTTCCAGCGGCTTGGGCATGGGGTCGGCCCCAATGGCCCGCGCGGCTATGCGTTCGGCCGCCGTCAGATACTTTTCCATCAAAATGGGTGAGATTGTCAATACATCGCCGATGTTGTCAAAGCCGTATCCGGAATCATCGGTCGGAAAATCTTTCTCCGCGCGAAAATCAATCGTCAACAGATCTCGAATCGTGTTCGAGTATTCGTTCCGGTTCAGCCGCTTCGCGGTAACCCGGCCCGGATCCGGCTTGATGTTTTTATCCGCCCGCGCAAACTCGCCTTCGATGAACTTCACCATGCTATCCAGCTCAGACACTGGCCGTGGAATGCCCTTTGGAGGCATCTCCCCACTGCGCACTTTTTGGATGATTCGCTCCCAGCCGTCGCGCTGATCGGCAATGGAAGAGGCAACGGTAAAGGCTCCCAAATTCAAATCGCCAGCCGCAGACCGGTCGTTGTGGCACGGGGTGCAGGTTTTGGTAACAATGGGCGTTACCGCTTGGTTGAACCCGGCGGCATCCTGCCCATGAACGGAATAACAGCTTAGAACGTACCCAAAAACCGCGATGAACAGACATTTATGCATGGGAATTCTATATATTGTAACGCTTTGCAGGTCGTAATAGTTACAGCTCTAAGTACTAACATTGACCACATCGCTTAGAAAAATCGCATTTTCATAGGAACCGAAACCGTGACACAATCGTAAGTGAATAGAACCACTATGAAACTAGCCTTGCTACTCCCTCTCGCCGCACTGCTCGCCACCGCGAAATCGGCCGACGCGACTTACCATAAGGACGTCCTGCCGGTCCTTCAAAAACATTGTCAGGTGTGCCACCGCCCCGGCGAAGCTGGCCCTATGTCGTTTACTTCCTACAAGGAAACGCGCCCCTGGGCGAAGTCAATTCGCGACGCTGTCGCTTCCAGGAAGATGCCACCTTGGTACGCAGACCCTGCTCACGGCAAATTCGCTAACGACCGCCGACTAGACCCAAAGGAAATTGAAACCCTCACTCAATGGGCCGCCACCGGCGCCAAAGAGGGTAACCCCAAAGACAGCCCCAAGCCGGTTGAGTTCGCCTCTGGGTGGACCATCGGCAAGCCTGATTTGATTATGGAAATGCCCTTGGAATTCGACATTCCCGCCAAGGGAACTCTTGAGTATCAGCACTTCGTTATTCCCACAAATTTTAAGGAGGATGTTTGGGTCACAGCTGTCGAGGTGCGTCCCAGCAATCGCGCGGTAACGCACCATGGAGTGGCCTTTGTGCGTCCCCCCGGATCAAAGTGGCTGCAAGACGCAAAACCCGGCGTTGCTTACGTGCCCAAAGGCCGCTGGCAGAATAACTTGGGCGTGAATGAAGAGATTTTTGAAACCTACGTACCTGGGGCGGTACCGCATCACCTAAGACCCGGCCAAGCAAAGTTAATTCCGGCCGGCAGCGATGTTGTGCTGCAGATGCACTATACAGCCAATGGAACGGCCGGCAAGGATAGGAGCAAGATTGGGTTCGTGTTTGCCAAGGAAACGCCACTGGAGCGGGTCTATTCGATGAACATCAGCCAAAGCCGCTTCTTGATCCCCCCTGGAGCAAGCGCCCATCCGGTTGACGCGAATATGACCTTTCAGCAGGAAGTGAAATTGCTTGCCATGTCCCCGCACATGCACTTGCGCGGCAAGTCCATGGAATACACGGCAGTCTATCCATCGGGCGAATCGGAAGTTCTGTTAAGTGTGCCGAATTACGATTTCAGCTGGCAATTGTTCTACTACGTGGAGAAGCCGAAGGTTTTGCCCAAAGGCACAACCATCAACGTTCATGCGACATTCGACAATTCAGCTAACAATAAGAACAACCCCGACTCAACCAAGGAAGTGAAATGGGGCGACCAGAGTTGGGAAGAAATGATGGTGGGCTTCGTGGATGTGGTGATTCCGGCAAAGACGGATCCGCTAGAAATTTATCGGCCTTCGCGTCCAACCAAACCCGTTGCCGAATAAATGATTCGGACGCTTTCAATCCTGGACGTGCCCCAGGCCATGGAATTGAGCTTGGCCGCCGGCTGGAATCAAACGATGCGCGATTGGCAGCGAGTATTGCTGCTTGAACCCGAAGGCTGTTTTTGCTTTGAATTGGACGGTCGTGTGGTGGCAACCACTACGGCCGTTTGTTACGAAGGGCGTGTGGCTTGGATAGGAATGGTGCTCACTCATCCCGATTTCCGCCGTATGGGGTTAGCTCGTCAGTTGATGGAACATGCTTTGCGGTCGTTACGATCACGGGGGATTTCCGGCGCGAAGCTCGACGCCACCGATCAAGGCCGGCCACTTTACGCGGAGCTTGGTTTCGCCGACGAATGCGTAGTGGAACGGTGGCGTCATCCACTTACGCCCGCAATTCCTGACGCAAGGGCTTTGCTGCCTCGCTTCCCAGCCTTTCATTTGGACCGCATCGCCTTCGGTTTTTCGCGAGGGGACCTGTTCGGCTTACTGCGTGAAGAAAAATGGGTGTCGAGCCCGGATCTTGGCTTCGCCTTCACACGGACGGGCGCATCGGCCAACTACTTCGGCCCTTGCCTTGCCACGTCGGAAAGCAACGCGCGGCGCTTCGTGGAATGGTGCCTGGCGGTGAACCCCGGACTGCCCCTTTATTGGGACCTTTTTCCGGAGAATGCCGCAGCCGTAAGCTTGGCCAAGGAATTCGGATTCTTGCCCGCCCGGCGGCTCATCCGCATGAGTCTGGCGCTGCAATCCGGAGAACAGTGGCCCTCAACAGATCCATACGCATACTATGCCCTCAGCGGCTTTGAGTACGGATGAAGAAACTCTTCTTGTCCATATCGGCCGGTACGGCAACCTCGAAAAAGCCAACCATCATCTCCTCCCAACTCTGCTCGCCCCACTCGACTTCGGCTTCAGGATCGGGGTTGTAGGGATTGTTTTTTGAATTGTCGTAAGTTGCCGTCATCAGTATCTGCGTACCCTTGGGAATGCGTCGCGGCTTATCCAATTCATAACGAAGCTGCCAATTAAAACGGTAGGGCTTTACCCGCAGCAATGTCTCCCATTGGCCTGGTTTTTCGGCGATAACGTATTCAAACGAAGTGCCACGCAAGTGCATGTGCGGAAAGAAATT
This sequence comes from Bryobacterales bacterium, assembly GCA_043785065.1. GTDB lineage: Bacteria > Acidobacteriota > Terriglobia > Bryobacterales > Bryobacteraceae > JANXSF01. The sequence continues at coordinate 11,673 of JAYVXT010000668.1, forward strand.
CAGCAGCAGCGCATCGTTGGGGAACGTGCCACTGATGCTTGCATGGTAGCTTGCGTCTTCGGGCGGAAGGCGAATTGAGCCATTGTTCATTTGCAGAGTCAGGATGCGTTGCTTAGGTGGGTTCTTGGCGAACACCAACCCAATTTTCATTTTGTCGGCGGAGGCTTTTCCGTTGGGCGTGTAGTGGATTTGCAGCACTAGATGCGCCCCGGCTGGAATCTTTTTCGCCATCCCTTCCGGCGCAATGAATGGCGGCTGTCCGGGAGTGTAGACCAACAGAATGTCACTGGTGGTTTGCGATTTCGCGCTCAGCGGCACCCCAGGCTTGGCCTCTTTCAACCAATCGGAATCGGCCTCGCGAATGTAGACCACGGCGTGGTGCACAACGCCGCGAACCGAAGGACGCGCCTCTGCCGCGGATACCCAGCAATCTTCCGGGCAAGGGCTGTCCAGTAGGATGTGCTGGTAGGCTACACTCCCTTTCGCCGGTATTGAAAACGGGCTCTTCATGGCGAGAATTTTGTCCGGCGCTGGAATTCCCCAGCCTTCAGGGAGAGTGAGTATCGGCTTTACCGCGGGACCTTCCACCGCGCCGGCTTCCACCCAGCCGCGAATCGCCGCTATCTCAGCCGGAGTTAAGCGCGGATCGTTCTTGAATTTGCCGAAGCGATCATCGGCAAACCATGGCGGCATGGTGTGAGCGGTCACGGCCTCACGAATCGCTTTGGCCCATGGGCGGGCTTCTTTATAGCTTGTCAGCGGCATTGGCCCCACTTCGCCTTTGCGATGACAGGCCACGCAACGCCGCTCCAGAATCGGCTGAACGTCCACGAAGGTAATCGCGGCGGCAAGCAGCAACATCATTTGCAGGATACTCGCTTCATGGGGAATTCTTCCGACATCGCCTTGCCCTTCGCGAC
>JAYVXT010000669.1:0-33641 GCA_043785065.1 Bryobacterales bacterium
GCCGTCAGTGATTTCTCGCCGCCCGAAAGAAGCAGCACGTTCTGCAACCGCTTCCCTGGGGGCGAGGCCACCATTTCAATACCGCTCTCGCCGATGTTACTTTCGTCGGTCAGACGCATTTCACCGGTGCCGCCGCCGAACAATGTCTTGAACATTTCACGGAAGTTGATGTTGATGTGCTCGAAAGCCTCCTGGAAGCGCTTGCGGGATTCCACATCGATTTCCTGAATAGCCTTTTCCGTATCGCGGATCGAATCCAGCAAGTCTTGGCGTTGCGCGTTCAAGAAATCATAACGCTGCTGGGCTTCGTTGTACTCCTCAAGCGCCTGCGGGTTCACCGCTCCAAGCGCTTCAATGCGGTTGCGAACTTCCGTGTACTGCGACTCGGCTTCCGTCAAAGCAGCCTCATCCATTTCAAGAGGTTCAATTTCCACCAGCTCTTGCGGCGAACATGTCAGTTCCTTGCGGCAAGTTTCATCCAGATGCTTGATGTCCGACTGCAGGCGAACCAGTTCCAGTTCGATAAGCGATTTATTGCCATGCGCTTGTTCCAGGCCGGAACGGCGTTGCTTCAAGGCCTCATCGAGAGAGCCCAGCGAAACACGGGCCGTTTCGTGCTGCCCGCCAATCCTGTTCACCTCTCCTTGGGTTTGGCTGACTTGCTCGGAAAGCCTTTGTGCCAGGGTGTCCAGTTCAATATTGTCGGCCAACAGACGGGCGCGATTCACTCCCAGCCGCTCCATTTCGGCGCCCAGTTCGTCCTTGCGCCGCAGTGCTTCACGGCGCTGCATGTCAATGCGATTCCGGACGCTTGCTTCGGAACGGCGGCGTTCTTCAAGCGAAGCCAATTCGATGCGAAGAATCGAATGATCTTCAACCACGCGGGAAACGCCGCTTTGCAGTTCGGTCATCAAGGCGCGAGCCGCTTCAAGCGCCAATTCCTGCGCTTGGCGGGCTTGTTCGCGTTCGACGATCTTAGTATGATTGGCGTCGCGCAAGGCTTGGGCTCTTTCCGATTCGCGGGCCAAGCGTTCCAATTCAAGACGCGCGACGGAAAGGCGCTGGTTGGTGCGAGTCAACTCTTCACTCAGCTTCCGCGTTTCGTGATCAAGCGCGAGCGCTTCTTTTTCTTCTGTCTGCTGCGTTTGCCGCAGTAATTCCAGATCTTCCGCCAATCGGCTGATTTCAATTTCAAGTTCTTCGATCTGCGAGATGGCGCCTTCCATTTGGCGATTTCTCGAAAGGAACAGGCCGGAAACTTCTCGTAGTTCGCGCTTCAATCCCAGAGGGCCGCTTCCGGTTTTGCGTCCGCCGCTAACCGCGTGGCCGTGATAGCAAACGCCGTCGGCAAGCAGGAAGTAGAGATCCGGGTATTGCAGCGAAAGCCGCTGAGCTGACGCGCGATCGGTGGCCATATAGCAGCGCGCCAAGCGGGGTAGCAACTCCGCCGGCGCCTTCGTCAGGCCATTGGTCATCTTCAGCACATCACTCAAGCGGCACTGCAGCCCGGTTTCAGGGCCAATGACAGGCTCCTTCATCGGAAGAGAGGCAAATTGGCTGCCGGGCTCCGGATGAACCAGGAAGGTGGCGCGTCCGTCAAGATCGCCACGCATCAGGTCGATGCCCATTTCCGCTTGCTGCCAATGGTGCACCACCACATATTCCAGTTCGTCGTGCAGGAATTCTTCGGCGGCTTTTTCAAAGGCGGGATCAACTTCCACAAAATCAGCCAACACCCCGGCCGGCTTCAGTTCCGGAGCCTGGCCCCTTTCAACGGCGGTGAACAGACGCTTAACCGATTCGGTGGTGTAGGCGCGATGGGAGAGAATTTCCTCCAGCGATTCCTTCCGCGCCTTCAAGCGGGAAACCTCATTGCGCAACTGGTCCAGTTGGCGCCTCGCCTCTTGCGCCATTTGCTTGCGCTGGGCAAGATTCTGCTCCACGCCTTTGCGCTTATCAGCCAGCGATTCAAGCTCCATCTGGCGCGAGGATATGCGGCTGTTCAGCTCATTGCGGGCCGCTTCAATTCGCTGCAACTCCGTGGCGCCGGTTTCTTCTTCCTTCTGCGAGCGGGCGCGATCCCTGTCCGTGGAAGCCAGGTACTCTTCCACTTGCGCTAACTGGTTGCGCATGGTGGAAGATTCGCCAAGCAGACGAAGCACTTCGCGACGGGCCGTTTCAATGGCCCCTTCCCTGCCCCGCAAATCCTGCTCGAATTTGACCCGCTCTTCGTTCTTCAAGTTCAAGCGCTGGCGGGCGGATTCGGTCTCCTCCTCCATATTCTTCAGCGCTTCTTCGTTCTTTAGGCCTTCCTCAGCAAGGTTGGCCAGGCGCATTTCCACGTGCTGGGACTCGCCTTCGCCTTGGCTCAATCGCTGGTCGATAGCGGCTATTTGCTGAGCCTGGGTTTGAATCCGTCCACTGGTGCGTTCCGCCTCCAGACGGTATTCGGAAAGCAGCTTGCGCTTTTCCGTCAACTCTTGTTCCAACTTATAGAACTCTTCCTGCAACCCCGTTTGTTCCCGTTCCCGCGTGGCGACTTCGCTGATCAATTCCGTCAGGACGGTAGCGGCGGATTGCAATTCGATAGCGGTCTTGTTGGCTTCCCGATCCAGTGAAATGAACTTACCTGCGAGGAGACGCCGCAGGTGCGCCACCATTTCGGTTTTCAGTTCTTCCCAGCGTTTGGCTTTTGCCGCTTGCCGCTTAAGGGAGTTTACCTGGCGGCCCACTTCTTCAAGAATGTCGAACACGCGCGACAGGTTGGCCTTGGCGCCTTCCAATTTGGCCTCGGCAAGACGGCGTTTGGTTTTGAAGCGGGTGACACCGGCAGCCTCTTCAATCACCGCGCGGCGGTCATGCGGACGGCTGCTTAAAATTTGGCCGATTCTTCCTTGTTCAATAATGGCATAAGATTCAGGGCCCAAGCCTGAACCCATAAAGATGTCTTGAATGTCGCGCAAGCGGGCCGACTTGCCGTCGATCAGGTATTCGCTTTCACCTGAACGGAACAAGCGGCGGGTGATGGTAATGTCGCGCTTCTTCTCCTGCTTGTCGGAAGGAATGTTTCCGGTTGGAGCCGCGGCCACCACATCCGCGCCCGGGGCCGTATCCTTGATCTCCACCGGCAGTTGGATAGTCTCGCCGCGCGGATCGGAAAGCGTCATGGTCACCGCCGCCATTCCCATCGGCTTGCGGTCGCGAGTACCCGCGAAAATCACATCTTCCATGCGGGCGCCGCGCAGGCTCTTGGCGGATTGTTCCCCCAGGACCCAGCTGATGGCGTCGCTTAAGTTCGACTTGCCGCAACCGTTGGGACCTACCACGGCGGCGACTCCCGAGCCATGAAAGCGCAATTCAGTACGGTCGCAAAATGATTTGAAACCTTGGATTTCGATCTTTTTCAGTTTGAGCAAGGCTTAAGCCCTCTTCTATTAATTTTTTAACACCGGACAATTTCGATGCCACACCGGGCTTCTCGAAGACGCGAGTAAGATCCGGTGACTCGGGGGATGAGGTTAATAGTAAACCGTCGTGTAGAAAAATGCAAGGAACTGAACTACCGTTTGTAGTGGTCTTCAAAATAAATACACCAGATCTTGTACTTGATCCTCTATTTCCTTTGTTTCGTTTTAGTTACCGGGCAACTGGAAAAGCGTTACGCGAGGGGATTCACCGCATATCTAAGGTTTCAGGAAAGCTGAGGCGGGTAGGTTGATTTTAGGGCAAAGGTGAGGAAGACAATCAGGGGAGAACGAAATACGAAAACCCTGGCGCAAAGATTTACGACAGGGTTTTTGATAAAGCTTACCTAGAAAATATTAGACTCCAATGTTACTTCTTTTCGGACATCTTCTCTTTGGACTCGTGAGCGCCCATTTTAGCTGCGTCCGCCTCAGTCATGTATTTGCCTTTTTTCGTGCGGCCATACCAGCGGTCGCCTTCGCGATGGAAGACTTTGGTTTCCTGGTTGACCCAAACCATGCCGTTTCCGCCACCTGCGGCGGCTGGAAGCGTTGGACCCGTGGGGGCGTTCTTAGTGGTCATCTTGCCGGCGGTCTTCGCTGCCGCGGGCATGGAAGAAGTAGCAGGCATGGAGGCAGCAGCGGGGGCGGCGGCCTTGGGGGCGGCCCCGGTCGCTCCGGCTTTCAACATTGAGCTGATGTCTTTCATTTGGTTAGCGGAGATGCCCGCCTTGGATAGATCGGCTACCGAACCGTAAGGACGCCCGGCTATGATCTTCTTGGCAGTAGCTTCGCCGATACCGGGGACAGCCACGAGTTGTTCGGCAGTTGCTGAATTGATGTCAACCGGCGAGGTGGGGGCAACTTTGCCACCCTTCTTTTCCATCTTTGCTGTTGTTTCCTTCTTGACAGCCTGGGCCTGTGCTTGGGGGGCGGCATGGAACAGACAAACTAATCCGAGGGTTGCAATCACTTGTTTGAACATATTGTGTAGAAATACCATTTCCTGATTCGTAATTGTACCTAATGAAGGTACGTCTTTTAAAGATAGCATTTTGTAATGCAAATGGTAATTGGGGTTCGTTAATTTCGTCAATTTGCCCGCTCCACCAACTAGACCTTTAAACATTCCCCACCATTCCAAATAATCTTCCTACCCCTTAACCACTTCAATTCAAACATCCGCGCCCCAAAATCGTATACCATGTCCAGCCGAACGCTTGAATTACCTGGCTACCCTTGAGTTGAGAGAAAAGTTCCGTGGAACCGAAACCCTACAACACGCTGCTGGCCATCGCCTGCGAACTCAAACTGTGGCTAACCCCTTCGCGCCAAACCTACGTCCAACTCCCCGCCACACACCTCCCCGCAAGCGCCGTCCCGCTCTGGTCCGAGGAATTCTTCACCTGGTGCTTCGCCCAATTCAACTTCGAAAATTTCCCGTCCCCCATCACCTATAACCGCGCCCTCCGCCAACTCGACGAAGACGCCCGCGCCCAACCCCGCCATACAGTGCAGCCTGCCAACCTTCGCTCCACCGCGGTAAAGGGGGGCTATCACATCGACCTAGGCGGCCCAGCCGTCCACCTAAGCGGCAAACAATGGACCATCGAAGCTGGTTGGGGGCTTGAGCCCGCCAACCCGGCCTTCCTACGTCCAGCCACCAACCACCCGCTCCCCACCCCAACCAGCTCCAACAAGAAACTCCCCGACCACCTCCGGGACGCTTTCGCCATCGCCGAAGAACCCGCGACCGCCCTTGGCCAATGGCTCGAACTCGCCCTGCGCCCCGATCAACCCTGTCCCACACTCGTCCTCACCGGCGAACTCCGCGACGAAGCCGCCGAAGCCATCCGCAATCTCATCGATCCGTCCAATTGCGCCATGTTCCCCTTCCCGCTCAGCCGCAATCAAGCGGGCTGGATTGCTGTCTATAACCGCGTTCTTGCTTTCCCTATCTATGGAAAACTCTCCGAATTCAAGCGATCCGTCCTCAAGTCCCTAGCCAACGGAAGCTTCGCAGTCCGCCTCCGTCAATCCGATAAAAAACTTCCCCCGCTAACGGAATTCTTCAGCCGTCCCGTGATTCTCACGGCGGACCAAGCACCCGAAATCAGCCATAACCAAATCACAATCGAAATCAAAAGATGCACTCCACTTCTGCGGCAAGAAGTGTTGGCTGCTCTGCTCACGCAAATGGTTCAAACTCTGCGCGAGGAAAAAGCATCGCCCGCAAGAATCGCATTCCAGATCTCGCCGTCAGTTGAAACACAACTCATCCCCGCTCTCGCCGACGCCCCCATTCCATAACCTCGCCCCGGTGCGGAGGGCAACCCGCGATGGCGCTGCACCGGCGTCAAAGGAACAAGTGACTCACTCGTAGGTCTTTGAAAACTTCATACTCAAGAGCGCAAAGGGCCGGGTGGCGGGCCGCCAAATGTCCCAGGAACATGTGCACCTGGATACGGCTGTTGGATGATGCCTTAGAATTTGTTCAAGTATCTGACCAGCCCCCGATGAAATCGGGTGGTCTGCCACTAGCCTTGGATAAACAACAATTTAGCAAATGACGATTATCGCGGAAATCCTCCGATTGCCATCGGGGGCTGGTGCGTGGTTGCGTCACCCAAATGGTGCAATACTCCGCACGCAATTTGTCTTAAGCAGTCTAGGTCTATCCTCAACTCGACCTCGCCACCGGATCTCCGTTTTGCGCGGGTTCCTCAATAAAAGCGTTGCGCCATCATGCGGCAATCGGCGGCAACTTCCGGGCGGAAACCCATTTGCCAAAAAACATCGCGCGATAGCTCTATTCCATCGGCCACTTCCACCAACTCAAGGCCTGATGGGGTTAAACGGAACACAGCCCGTTCCGTCACATATATTACTTTCTGCCCGTTCCTCAGTGCTGTTGCGGCGCAAAACGAAATCTGTTCCACGCGCGGAACAAACTTACGCAAACTCCCCTCGCGCACAATGCGCATCCGCCCCGCCGCAAACTCAGCTTCAAATCCGCCCGCAGTGAAGGCGCCTAAAAAGACAACGCGCTTGGCGGTATGCGCGATGTTCATGAATCCGCCAATCCCCGGCATCCGCCCGCCATAGCGGCTAACATTCACATTCCCCGCGGCATCGCATTCCGCCATCGACAGAAACGCAACGTCCAACCCCCCGCCATCATAGAAATCGAACATTGCAGGCTGGTCAATAATCGCTTCCGGATGAAAGCTCGCCCCGAAGCTAAGCCCGCCCGCCGGCACGCCGCCAATCGCTCCCGCCTCAACGGTCAGAGTCACCGAATCAAGCAATCCTTTTTCACAAGCCAATGGCGCAATCCCCTCCGCCATGCCAATCCCCAGATTCACCACATCGCCCGCTCGTAATTCTTCAAGGCATCGCGCCGCAATCCACCTTCGCGGTCCGGCGGGAAGCGGTTGCAGGTCCGCCATGGTCACGGGCCCCTGTCTTATAAAGCTTGCATTGAATGGGCCATCGTAAGTCTGCCAATGATTCTCACCGGAAGCAGTCAGCACCACGGCATCCACAAAAATTCCTGGAATACAAATCGACTTAGGATCGCGGCTGTGGTCGACCGCAATGCGTTCCACTTGCACAATCACCGGTCCGCCATTACGATGCGCCGCCTGGGCAATAGCCAGCATCTCGCCGGTGATCGTTTCCTTCTCCATCGAAATGTTGCCGCGTGAATCGCTTGATGTGCCACGCAGCAGCGCAGCCGAAACTCTTGGCGCCCGATACCACAGCATCTTCACGCTATCAATCGTCATTCGTTCCACCAAGTCTTCGCAAGTACGATCCCCAATTTTACCCCCGCCATTCTCCGGATCGACAAACGTTCCCGGTCCCACGCGGCTAAGCATTCCCGGATTGCCCGACGCAGCTTCCCGGAATAGTTTTGAAATCACTCCTTGCGGAAAATTATAAGCCTCAATCTTGCCCGCAAGCGCAAGCGCCGCCAACCGTGGAACCAGATTCCAATGACCGCCAATAACGCGCTTCAACAGTCCTTCATGGCCAAGATGGTTTAGCCCGCGCAGCTTCCCGTCTCCCTGCCCCGCCGCGAATACCAACGTTAAATCACGAGGTTCATTCGTACTAAGAAAGCGCTCTTCCAGGGCAGCCGCAAGTTCCTCCGCCTGCCCGCACCCAACAAATCCCCCGGCGCCCAACACCGCCCCGCTAGGAATCAATCGGATAGCTTGTGTTGCGGAAACAAATTGAGGGTGAGCCATTCGGAGTTCCTTGCCGAAAAACATCCCGGCTCCCAAGCATTTTAAAGCCTAACCATGGTGGTTGGTCGTCTAGCTACCAGCCCGCTTCATCGACCAAGCCCCGGCCAAACAAACCACTCCACCAACAATAGACAGCGGCGCCACCTGCTCCCCACGCAACGCCACACCCAGAACCAACGCAACCACTGGGATCAGGAAGGTAGTGGATGAGGCCCGCGCCGCCCCAAATCGCCCCGCCGCCGATGCCATCAACACGTTGGCGATTGCCGTGCCAAACACGCCCAACGCAAGAAGCGACACCAGCGGCACAGGCGTCCAACGCGCAGCCATCAAATCGGGAAAGCCAAGCGGAGCGGTCAACACCAAACCAACCACCTGCGCCCGCCAAATGACCGGCGCCGCGCCATACTTCTGCTGCAAGGAACGAGCCAAACTAAGCGCAACTCCATAGGAAACCATAGCCGCCAAAATCATCGCGATCCCAATGGCGGAACTACGTCCTTCATTCATCGCCGGCAGCGCCATCAACACCGCCCCACTAATCCCCACGGCAAGGCCGGTGGCAACGCCGCGCGAAGGCGCCCGCCGCGCGATGAGCGATGCCACCAGTATGGCAAACAACGGATTAGCCCCGTTCAACATGCCCGTCAAAGCCGAAGTGACGCGTTGTTCGGCAAAAGGAAACATACTCAGTGGAAATGCAAACCACAAAACACCCAGCCAGAAAACAGCAGGCCAATCAGAACGTTCCACTGGCTTTCGCGCCGCTGGAAAAAAGGACAATGTCGCAAAGCCTATGCAGATACGAACGAACGTGACGCCGTTCGGGCCAATGGCTCGCAACGATTCCGCAATGAATAGAAAGGATGCGCCCCATATAAGGCCGGGGATCAGCAGCAGATACCAACCGGAAGTCAATAATCGCACCTTCGAGGAATGCCTTTTGAAAATGGAATGACCATGTTGATACTCCCGCCAACGCCGCTAACAAAACCAAACAGGACTTCGGAGCGCAAAGGGCCCGGCGGCGGCCGCCAAATATTGGAGGATCACGCGAAGTTTCTCGCTACCGGAGCTCCATTTTGCGCGAGTTCCTCAGAAGCGCAAAGGCCGCTCCAGCGCGGCCCCAAATGTTGGAGGAATTCGCTAATTCCATTAGCCGAAGCGAGTCCGTTTTGCGCGAGTTCCTCAGAAGAAAAAGCAACGCCGACACTTGGCGCCAATGCCGGCTGAAACTCAATTTACTTCGCCTTGGGCGTTTTCTTGACCCCAGGCGTTGGACCGTCCTCCTCACCCGGAGGCGGAGCATTCGGATTCACACCGCGGGCAGCAGGCAGTACCCAACCATCTTTTGAGGGACCGTTTTGGAAGAAGAATGAGTCGCTGCTTAACGGGTGTCCCTTAGCGTAATTCGCATTGGCTTGACCAAAAATCTTCCCCGCCCGCACCGTCTCATCGTGAATCTTCTTCACCATCGCTTGATAGCGGTCGTCGGTTTGGGCATACCCGGAAAATACACTGAGGTCGTTGTTTCCTATGATGACAACGTCGACCCCGGCAACTGAAGCGATGTCATATGCATTAGCTACTCCAGTTGGCGTTTCAATCATGATCACCACCAGCATGTTGTCGTTGAAGGTCTTCGCATAGTCAATCCCATTGATTCCCCAAATTGTCCGCGCCTGCCCAGCTCCCGAACTGCGCCGGGCAACCGGCGGGAACCGCGACCACTTTGCTCCTTCGCGCGCACGGTCAACATCGTCCACTGTTGGAATGACCACACCCAAGGCGCCAATGTCCGTTGCATGTTGAATGTGCCATTCCTGGGCATCCGGCAGACGCACCATGGGAATGGCTCCCGCGTGCGGGCATGCCGCGATCATCGCTTCCACATCCTTGAATTCCAGCGTGCTGTGCTGCATCTCAAACCAGGCGTAATCGTAATGCTTGGCCGCTTCGCAATATCCGGCAATGTCAAATTTGCTTTGCGTGAAACTGAAAACCTGCTTGCCTTCCAATAGCTTTTGCTTCGCCGTATTATAAAGCGGGGCTCTGCTCTGTGCCGTCGAAATCATCGGTACGCTGAATAGCCCAGCGGACACCATCAATCTAACAACGAATGAATACCTCATGTCACCTTCCTTTTGTTTCCCGATTCGGAGGGCGCACCTCGCCATCCAATCGAAACTACTATATAACGCTTGCCCTCAATCTTGTAAGCGCAGGCCGCCAAGGGTGAGCGAGATGAAATGCCTAAAACCCTTGCGGACCCATACGCAAGCCAGTGTGCGGTGGGGCGGAACCCCTGTTCCGCGGCTGCCCCCTGGCCAGACTGCCAATGCCCTCGTAACCTCTTATGAATCGAGGAGCCAGATCTTCCATGCTAATTTCTTCATCACTTTCAAGTCCACACCCGGCCGCCAAGCCGCGCAATCCTGGTCCGCATTTGTGCATCCGCCGCGCTTCGATCTTTGTCCTCCAAATGAAGGGAGAGCACCCCGCAGAACAGCATCCATAAAGTGTCCACCACTGGAAAGTACGCGCCAACTCGCTCCGCTAAGGATTGGTCCCAATGCTCGTACGCCGCAAGGATCGGATCCTCCGGATCAATGTGGAAGCTCAAACACCAAGTGGCTAAGTCGAACGCCGGATCGCCCGGTCCGGCAAATTCGAAGTCGATCAGGCGCACTTCGCCGTTGGGTTGAAGAATCCAATTCTTGGCGACGCAATCATTGTGGCAAAGGCAAAGATGGGACTGCTGTTCCAGTTGCCCGGCCAGCATTGCGTGTTGCAGGCACGCTTGCTCAATGGCATGCGCCACTGGATTCATTCGTAAATAGTGGCGAATCATCCGCGCGGCTGAAAACGAAGTCCCCACCGCCTGCTGGCCGTGCAGGACCGAAAGCACTTTTAACGTACTCACAAGCGTGGCGCGGTTTGTAGAATAAGAATCGAGTGACAATCCCGGAATGGCGCGAAATGTGGAACGATCACACGCGGCATCCATATGCAGCAGGTCCGGCCCAATTTCTAAATGTTTGATCTGGTTCAACACGGATGCTTCGCGGCTACGGTCGATTCCTAGCAGCTTTTCGATACGCCTGCCTTGCCGCGTGATGGTAGGAATTCCATTCAGCTCGGATAGATGGACAATGTTGGTGAAGCCGGCAAGAACCGTGGTCAAAGTGCGCTCTCTTTAGATTCTGCCACGGCGGCTTGTTCAAACGTCGCCATTTTGGAATACAAGGCGTGAGCTTGTGCGATCAAGTTTATAGCTAAGGCGGCTCCGGACCCTTCCCCCAGCCGCATGCCCAAATCAAGAATCGGCTTCGCCCCCAGCATCTCCAAAACTCTCCGATGTGCGTGTTCCGCTGAGCAGTGGGAATAGAAAAGAAAATTCACAATGTTGGGCGAAAGCGCCCTGGCGGCAAGCACGGCGGCGGATGTGATGAAGCCGTCAACCACCACTGGACGCCTTTGTGCCGCGCATTCCACCAAGAACCCCGCCATGGTGACAATCTCAAAACCGCCAAGTGCCGCAAGCGTGTCTATCGGATCGCCGAATGCTGCTTTGTGCCGCTCCAGTGCCGTTTCAACGGCCAAGCGTTTGCGCGAAAGCCCTTCGGCGGAAATGCCCGCCCCATGGCCAACCGTATCAGTTGCGCTCAACCCCGTGAAGGCGGAGATCAGCGCGCTGGCCGACGCTGTGTTGCCAATGCCCATCTCGCCCACACCCGCGATGTCGGCCTGGCATTCCACCGCCAGTGCCGCGCCATTCTTAAGAGCCTGTTGCGCCTGGGTGCGCGTCATGGCGGGTTCTCTAACGAAATTGCGTGTGCCCTGCGCGATCTTGCGATCAAGCGCCCCGGCGGCCGGAGGTCCAAGCACGCCGCAATCGACTACCGTAAGTTCCAGGCTGAGCGATTTGCCTAGCACCGAAATCGCCGCGCCCCCGCGTACAAAGTTGCGCACCATTTGCGCCGTGACTTCCGAGGGCCATGCGCTGGTGCCTTCCACCGTGGAGCCATGATCGCCACAGAAAATGTACATCGCCTTGCGATCCAGCTTGGGTTCGGACGTTCCCTGCATCTCGGCCAAATCGGCAATCAAGGATTCAAGGCAGCCCAGCGAGCCAGGAGGTTTGGTCAGCGAATTCCATCGCTCTTCCACAGTACGGCGGATGTCAGTCCGGGAATGCATAAGTCTTTACCTCCAAATAATCTTGTTGGAATGCGACCGCCGGAGAGCCGGTCAGCAGTTGCCAAAGTATGGCGTTGATGCCGGCATGGGCCACGATTGCGACAGGTTGTCCGGACTTTCGGACCACGGCAAGCGCCACTGCGGCGCGTCGAAGAACCGTCTCGTAGTCCTCGCCGCCGGGAGGCGTCACGCCGAACCAGTCTTCCAACTTTCTGGCCGCAAGCGCCGGATCGCGTTGTTCGGCCTCAGCCCAAGTCAACCCGTCCCATTCGCCTGATGAGATTTCAGCGAGTGCTTCAAGAACAGTGGCATGAAGCCAGGGAAAAAGTGAGGCGGCGGTGTCTCTCGCCCGGCGAAGTGGACTGGTAAAAACAGTCCCTACGGCAAGGTCCAACGGCGGCGGCAGCGAGCGAAGAGGCGGATCGAGACGGCCCAACAATACCCCGCGTATGGAAGGTTCGGCATGCCTGATTACATAGATCATGCCCACGTGAAAACCACCAAAGTTGCCGCCTCTGAAAGTTGGCAAGTGAAGCCGAGGCAATCGCCCGTAACGCCACCCAGCCTTGCTAGGAACCAGCGGCGCACGCCGGCCAGGACTGTCAATTGAAGTGGGATTAACATTAGTGCGGCGCGCCAACCTCCGGCGAAGCAAAGGATCACTATTTGTAGCGCAGTGAGCCACGCCGCCGACCTCGGAAGGTTATCCCGAAAACCGCGGCCAAGGCCCGAACCCACGGCGGGCGTCCACGCAGCCAGAAGCACCATAAGCCCCCGCGCGATGCCGAGTGCGGCAGGAACCCGAAGCCAAGATTCGCCTGTAATATGATCGAGCGCCTGCCAGCGGATGAGAAGAGAAAAGACAATGGCCAGAGCGCCATGCGCGCCAATGCGGCTATCGTGCAAAATCTCCATCATCTTTTCCCGGCTTCGATAAGCGCGCACCGCGTCGCACACATCGGCCAACCCGTCTTCGTGCAAGCCGCCTGTAAGTAAGGTCAACAGTAGCAAAGCGAGCACGGATCCGAGAGGCAGATGCCGCGTCGCAGCGGCGGTAAGTCCAAGAAGACAACCCACCAAAGGGAACCATGCAGCAGAGGCTCCAGGTTGGCTATTCGAGGATCGAACCGGAAGGATGGTCAGGAATTGGAGCGCGGCAGTCATGGTTACTTTAATCTTGTAGGAATGCCGAAAGTCAAGAAATAGACCTCCTGTGCCGCTTTCGCCATCTCTTGATTCAAGCGCCCGGCCAGATCGCGAAAGCGTCGGCTCATCGGATTGCCGGGCACTATTCCGCAGCCAACTTCATTGGTAACGAAAATACAAAGCGCCTTGCTGGCAGCTGAGACGCGCACTAACTCAGCGCCTTTCGCATTGATTTCCACTTCCTCCTGCATCATTAAATTGCTGACCCACAAAGTGAGGCAGTCAATCAGTAGCACGTCAAAGCTAGTCTTGGAAACAACCCCGGCCAGGTCCAACGGTTCTTCTATGGTAGTGAAGGCGTCATCGCGTTCCGCTTTATGGCGAGCGATGCGTTCCGTCATTTCCAGGTCGAACGCTTGAGCGGTGGCGAGGAATGCCCGCCGTGTTCCACGCTCTTTGGCCAGTTCCAGAGCAAAGGAGCTCTTGCCGCTACGGCTGCCTCCGCCAACCAAAATCAAAGGCATTAGACGGCCCCCTTCTGTTCTCGTGAGAGAATCCACACGAGGCCGGGGCCGCCGATGATAGCCGTAATGACGCCGGCGGGGATGTCTGAAGGGGGCAGGATGGTGCGGCCAAGCGCATCGCTGGCAGCCAAAAATGAGGCGCCGAACAGAGTTGCTGCTGGGATTAATGTCCTGTGATCGGGGCCGCCAGCCTCGCGTACGAAATGAGGGACCAGCAATCCGATGAAGCCAATTGGCCCAGTGAAAGACACGGTCAACGCCGCAAGCCAGGATCCCGCCAAGTAGCCAAGGATGGAAAATGTTTTCACAGGCAGCCCGCGCGCCTCAGCCCATGTGTCGCCGAACGACAGCAGATTCCAGGCCGGCGCATACCAGGCAAGCAGCACCCAAACCGGAACCACCGCCGCCGTAAACCACAAGAGGGTCTTGAAGCTCACAGCATCGATTCCGCCGATGAGCCAAGTGGTGATGGAGAACGATTGAGAAAAGCCTGCATAGCTGTGCAGGACGGTGATGAGCGCTCCGCAAACGCTGGTGACGCTGACACCCGCGAGGATCAAAGCGTGCGCTGAAAACGGAGAGCCGCGTCCGGCAAGCCGTAGCACTAGCAGCAGAACCGCAAGGCCTCCACCTAAAGCGCACAACGAGACAGCGGGGATACGAAAGCAGATCGCGAGGACTGCACCCAATGCCGCTCCACTTGAAACGCCTAGCGTGTACGGTGTGGCCAGCGAGTTTCGTAGCAGCGCCTGAAACACGGTTCCGGCGGCGGCCAGGCTTCCACCGGCAAGCATGGCGAGGAGCGTTCGTGACACACGCAGTTCAAGGAAAAGATTCCACTCGGCTGAGTCGCCGTGCCTGAGCGCTTGCGTGTTGAGGCCCTCAGGACCAAACCACGGCGAAAAGAGTAACGCGAGTAAAGCGCAGACGATGGCCCAAGCGATGGTGCGAAGATTCATCCTTGCAGCCTCCGCGAATATGCGGCGAAGCTGCGGCCATCCAAGTCTTGAAGTACTGTAATCTGGGGACCAAAAACCGTAGCGAAGGCGCTGGATGCTAGCAACCCGTCCACTTTTCCGTCGTAAGCGATGCCTCCGTTATGAAGGAGAATGACCCGCGTGGCATAGGCCACGGCGAGGTTTATGTCGTGGACCGCGGCGATACACAAATTTCCTTGCGAGGCCCGGTCACGCAACAAAGCGAATAGCGAGGCTTGCAGTGGAGGATCGGCATGCGCCGACGGTTCATCGAGCGCAAGGATCTTGGTTTCTTGAGCTAATGCCGAGGCAAGCAGAGCGCGTTGCCGTTCCCCACCACTGAGCGTTTGAAATCCGCGGCCAGCCAAGTGGGCGCACTGGCAAGCCTCCATTGCCGCGTCAATGGCGCGTTGATCTTGGGGTGATTCCGTCCAACCCGCCGAATGCGGATAGCGGCCCATCGCTACGATTTGCCGTACGGAAAAACCAGTGGGGCCGAACTGCCATTGCGGTAGAAACGAAACTTGACGGCTGAGATCACGTCGGGGGTAGCTGCGCAATTCCTTGTCGGCAACGATGCAGCTTCCGCCATATCCGGAAAGCAACCCTGCCAGTGTTTCCAGCAAAGTGCTTTTACCAGCCCCATTCAAGCCAAGCAGGGCGGCAAATTCGCCCGCATGAAGATCGAAGGAAATATTTGAGAGGACGTGCCGTGCTCCGCGAAATGCGCTGAGAGCTCGAATCCGGATAACGGGCGTCATTGTTGTTGCTCGGGATGGAGCAGTTTCGCGAACGCCTCGGCGGCGTCCCCCATGCGCGGACCAGGGACAACGAAAATGTCCGATGCCACAGCATACACGCGCCGTTCACGGACGGCCGTGAGCGTAGTCCGGGTAGCCCACAAATGGATGACCTTTTGCTTCGCCATTTCGGTCACGCCGGTTGTGTCCGCCATCTCACCCATGTCGATCAACACTTCGGGGTTACGGCGCAAAAGCGATTCAAGGCTAACTTTCACGTAGGCCTGTTTGGAGTCGGCGAAGACATTTTTCCCGCCGGCGATTTCAAGTAGCTCCGACAAATACGAACCGGCGCCCACTACCACCAGACCTTGCAGTTCGCCAGGGTTGCGGCCAACGATGAAGACTACGGAGCGAGGATTTCTGCCTGCGTTCTTACTGCGAAGTGCGGCGAGCCGTCCTTCAATGCGAGAGATCAAGGCGCGCGCAGCGGGTTCGACGCCGGCGGCTTTTCCGATGCTTAAAATGGAATCGAGATTTTGGCGCAAGTCGCCTTTGGAATCGAATTCAGCCACGGGGATCGAGAGCCCTTGCAGTTGCGCCCGCACAGGATTCGGCAGCCGTTGCACGATGACCAGATCCGGCTTCAGGCGGGCAATCACTTCCACGTTTGGCTTGAGGAACGTTCCTACTTTCGGAAGCTTGTTCACTTCGGCGGGGAAATGGCAATAAGTGGAGACGCCCACAACGCGAGAACCGACACCGAGCGCGAAAAGCGTCTCCGTGATGCTGGGCGAGGTGGAGACAATACGTTGCGGCTGCCGGGCCGGGAGTGTGAAACCCGCCATTACTAGAGCGATTAGGATTCGCATGAAAACTCCTGCCATGCGGCGATCAGTCTTTCGTTTTCCGGGCGAGTGTGCACGGCCACGCGGACTCCATTGGCGGCGTCGAAACCGGGCCATCCGGTGCAATCGCGAATCAAGATCTTGCGGTCTTCAAGGAATGCGGTGAGAGACGCGGCAGGGTATTGCAGGCGAACAAAAAGGTAATTTGCCGAACTGGGATTAACGGCTACGCCAGGCAGTGAACTCATGGCCGTCGCAAGCCATGCGCGTTCGGATCTTACCGTTTCAAGGGTGCGGCGGCTGTGCTCGCTATCGGCAAGTGATGCACAGGCGGCGCGGATGGCCAGCACATTGACGCTCCATGGATCGCGCAGCTCCCTCCATTCCGCGATCTTTTTTCGCGCGGCAATCAAGGCCCCAACGCGGAGTCCGGGGATGCCATGGAATTTGGTGAGTGAGCGCAGCACAAGAAGATTCGGCCTTGTGTCTATTAGGCTGGCAAGCGAGGGGACTTCGGCAAACTCGATGAATGATTCGTCGACGATGACAGGATGAGTGGTGCGGGCAAGCCAGTTATCGAAGGACACCAATTCGCCCGTTGGGTTGGCTGGACGAGTGACGACGGTGAGTCCAGTGGAGGGCCACATCTCCGGCTGATTAAGGCCGGCGATATGTGCCCGCGGGAACACACGATGGAATTCGGAAAATAGCGGAGTGCACAAAGTGGCAGCGTGTTCCCGGAAGACTGTACCAAGAAAATGAATCAAGTCGGTTGCCCCGTTGCCAAGAAGAATCTTATCCTCACTTACGCTCCAAGCTTTAGCGAGTGCCGAGATAAGCTGCCGGGGATGTGATTCGGGGTAATGGGCAATTTCACTTGCCGCGGCGCGGATTGCTTCCAATACGGCCGGCGATGGGCCCAACGGATTGATGCTGGCGCTGAAATCGAGGATGTCGCGCCAGTCCCAACCGCGCGCGTTTGCGATCTCAAAGAGCCTGCCTCCGTGCGTCATTGGCACGTGCTCCACGTGAGAATTACGGCGAGAGCAGCGACGGCGTAGAGCATGACTCTGGCATTGCGATAAATCGCGAACGAAAGCGGTTGCGTGGCGTCACCCATTAACCCTTTGATGCTTTCGCGGCCTTGATAATAGTTGACGCCTCCGAGTTGCACACCCAATGCACCGGCCATGGCGGCTTGGGGCCATCCGGAATTTGGGCTCGGCTGTTTTCCGGCGTCGCGAAATGTGATTTGAATGGATTGCCGGAAGCGCAGGCCGGGGGCAAGGGCACAGATCCAGATCAGCAGGGCAGTCAAGCGCGCCGGGATAAGGTTGGCCCAATCATCCGCGCGCGCGGAGAACCAACCGAATTCTTTATACTGTTCGTTTTTGTAGCCGACCATGCTATCGAGCGTGTTCACGGCCTTATAGGCGGCCATCAACATTGGCCCGCCCAGAGCCAGGTAGAACAGCGGCGCAACGATCGCATCGGCCAGATTTTCAGCAAGCGTTTCGATTGCCGCACGAACGATGCCGGCGGCATTCAATTGCGCGGTGTCGCGGCCCACCACCATGCTTATGGCCTCGCGCGCGCCGCTTAGATTTCCTTCCTGCAAAAACTGAATGGCCTTCGATGTTTCCTGATCGAGACTGCGGATGGCGAGGAACGAGTAGATCCAATAGATGGAAATCCAATGCGTCGCGAGTGCCACTGTTGCCCATACCAGTGCGGCTACAGGTGCGACGACAAGTAGCCAAAAAACAGCCCCCGCCAATCGGCGCGCCGCGAAGCCGTTGAGTATTTTTTCCATGCGCGAGGCCCACCATCCAATGGCGCGAACGGGATGGGGAAGCCAGCGTGGGTCGCCCAACGCCAAGTCCATCGCCACGCCTGCTAATAGTTCCAGGGCCGTGCTTCTCACAGGTAAAGCTCCTTAAACAACGGGAGATTTGCGGAGGTGCGGAACCAATCGGCCAAGCGATCGTAGTGGGTGGAGGATGGCAGCGTTTCGATTTCGATGCCGAACAGTTCGCGCAGCACTCCGGGGTTTTCCAAAGCGCCATGCAGGTAGGTGCCAAAAACTCGCTCTCCACGCGCTCCATCAACGCCGTCTTCAAGGATCGCGAATGGCGGCAGGCTTGCATTGCCGGTTTGGCCCATGTGGATTTCATAGGCTCCGAAGGAGTGGCCGCGGGGCGTTTTGGCTGAAACAACACGCGTAACTTTAGTTTTTTCAAGAATCGTGCGAACGGGTAGAAGGCCTAGACCCGGGGAAGAACGAGGCCCGTTGGATTCAACGCCGCCAGGATCATCAATGTTTTCCCCAAGCATTTGATAGCCGCCGCAGATCCCCAGGACCTTTGTTCCATTCCGATGCTGCTCTAGAATCCAATCGGCAAACCCTTGCTGTCGCAACCAATGAAGATCGGCAATGGTATTCTTGGTGCCCGGCAGGATGATCCACTCAACAGGCTGAGATGTTGGCCGTGAAATCCACTGGCAAGGCAGCAGCCGGAAATCCGTGAAATTGGAAATGTGCGGGAAGCGGACCACCGCGATAGCCGATCCGGGTTGGCGTTGCACATCATCGAGGCTCACGCCGTCTTCAGCATCAAGCAGAATGCCGGACGCCATTGGAAACACGCCCAGGCAAGGTGTTGCGGTGCGTTTCTCCAAGAATTCGACACCGTCTTGAAACAGTGATCTATCGCCTCTAAAGCGGTTCACAACGAAGCTACGGATCAGCGCCCGCTCTTGAGGCGGGAGAAGATCGAGTGTTCCGCAAATGGATGCGAACACGCCCCCGCGATCAATGTCGGACACGAGCAAGCCTTGCGCATTCGCGTAGTTTGCCATGGAGAGATTAACTATATCGCGGCTCTTCAAATTCATTTCTGCGATGCTGCCGGCGCCTTCGATGACGATATATTCGAAACGGCCGCGGAGCCTATTATAGGCGTTGTGGGCTTCAGCGCGAAGCATATCGTGCATTGGATAATAATCTTGGGCGGCTACATTGCCGAACAGCTTGCCGTTGAGAATTACCTGGCTTCCCAGATCGGAAGTGGGCTTTAACAAAATGGGATTCATGTCCGGTTCCGGAGCAAGGCCGCAAGCTTCGGCCTGCGCCACTTGAGCGCGTCCGATTTCGCCTCCGCCGGAACACGGAAAAGAGTTGTTGGACATGTTTTGCGCCTTGAAGGGCGCGACGCTAAAGCCTTGTTGCTTCAAGTGGCGGCAGATCGCCGTGGTCATCCAGCTTTTGCCGGCATGTGACGAAGTACCGCCCACGAAGATGGCTTTGGCTTTCATTGAATCCGCATCACCAGGCCCGTGACCAACGCGGCCCACCGTGCGCCGGGTCACGCAGCGTTGCATCTAAACCTTGTTGATGTTCGATCAGTCGGCCGAACAGCCACAGCACATCGGACAATCGATTTAAATAGCGCAGAACATTGTCTTGCAGGTCGATTCCTTGCGCACGTAGCGAAACCGCATGGCGTTCTGCGCGGCGGCAAATTGTGCGAGCCACGTCATAGGCGGCAGAGACAGGATCTTCGCCGGGGATAGACCAATCCGCCAATACTCCTTCGAGCGCCTCGATGCGATGCACTTCGTCCGTGAGCGCATCGACCATTGCGTCCACAATGTCCGGCGGTTGCTTCTTACTTTCCGGCGGCGTGGCCATGGCTGATCCAACCTTGAACAACTCCTTTTGAATTTGCTTGGTCTTAGTGCGTAGCTCTTCGTCGCCGCAGATGGAACGGGCGAAACCTAGAGACGAAATTAGTTCGTCGATAGTGCCATATGCTTCCACGCGCGGATTGTCTTTGCGCACACGCACGCCGCCGGATAAGCCCGTTTCACCACCATCGCCGCGCTTGGTTGCTATGGACATTTATTACTCCTTGGAGAGTGTTGCAAAAGTTCGAATACCGACTCCCTTACGGTCGCGGCTCGTTAAAGCCGCGTTCATTCGATTGACATTGCGAAACGCTCGCGTTAACAAAATTAGAAAGCCAAATTGAAACCCGCAGTCGCCCAAAAGCCAGGGGTGCGGAATCCGCTTTCGAGAAACTGCGAATTGGAAATATTCGAGGCGCGCACTTGAAGGCGGAGAGCGGCTTTCTCAATCGGGATACGGTAGGACGCCGCGACATCCACCTTGCGCGCGCCGTCAAACTGAAACGCCCTGCGCGAAAGAACGGTGACGTGGGAACTGACGATCCATGCCGATGTGGTGACGTCAATCCTGCGTGTAACCGGAATCGAAAGCACACTAGTGAACTGCTGAGGCACGATGGACGTTGAACGGAAATAATCGTTGTCCCGCACGGTGGAGCGGCGCTGCGATGAATTTGTATAAGTATAGGAACTAGTCCAGCGGATACGGCGCGGCAGCGTGATTTCGGCCTGTGTTTCCGCACCTCTTGCGATACCACCGCTAGTGTTGATGTAACCACCTGACCTTTTATATGGGTCTGTTGCCGGGTTGAGGAATCCAGTGAAGTCGAATGCGATGACTTCCCGCAAGTCAGTATAAAAAGTTGTTGCGGAAACCCGGACGTGGTCTTTGAGTAGATATTGGTCGAGACCCGCATCGAGGCTAAGCGTGCGGTCAGGGCGCAGCCTGGGGTCTCCATACGCGGTGAAGGTTCCGTTAAAGAAACCGGATCCAAAACGCTCAAACAAAGAGGGTGAGCGATACCCATTGCCCGCGTGCGCGCGCAGCTTAGTGCCGGAATGTGCGATGAACCACGAAATGCCCGCGTCCACGGTGCGTGCAACGGGTGGCGACTGAAATGTTTGATTGAGGTAAGGAGATGCCCCGCCTTCAAACGCCGGCTGGCGCAGATCAAAACGCTGCAAGCGGCCCGCTAAAGAGATATGGATTCGGTCATGCCACATGCGCCCTTCCGCATAACCGATTGCTGCGTTGCTACGCTGGCCGGCGAGGGACACGGATAGAAGCGACTGGGGCGCGGCGTCAGTACTGCGGCTCTGATAATCTTCACGTTCCAGTTCATAGCCACCGCCCATGGTCCATTTGGGACTGGCCGAAAAATCCACGCGCGCTTGCAAGGTATCCACTTGGCCACGAATCAGATCTTGGGTGCGGAATGCAGGTTGAAAGCGAACGCCCGCAGGTCCATCTTCAAACTTTCGATTTGTAAAAACGTTTTGATAACTGACACGGTAGGAAAGGCGCGGCGCGAGTTGCTGGCGCAAGACGAGCGCCGTGGCAAGGAAGCGCGAAGCCCGGTGCGAATCGGGATCGTTAAGGTTAGGGACAAGATTTGCTCCATTGGTGTATTGAATGGGCTGGCCCGCCTCAACCGCACGTTGTTGCTCAAGCGTGATTGGCACGGCATGAACTACGCCCCGCGCGGGTAATACGCTTGAGGGGCCCGAGAAAGGCGAAAGGTTGAGGCCGACAAACTCGTCTGCTCCGTAGATTCGTCCGGTCAGAGAAACCGTTGCGCGTGGCCTCCACACCACACCGGTTTGTAGCGCGGTATTCCGAAGCGGATCTTGCCCATCAAGCCCACCAGAAACGTTGGTATGCTGCAAGCCGGTGGTGAAAGAGAGCGTGTGCGAAATTGGGCCACCGATTTGCAACAGACCACGGCCGAAGCCAAGACCACCGCCTTCGCCCGTTAAACTGGCGCGCCAGTGATCCGACGCATCGCTGGTGACGATGTTCACAACCCCACCCACGGCATTGGTGCCGTAGAGCGCGGAACCTGATCCATGCAGCACTTCAATTCGCTGGCTATCGGCAAGCATCAAGCTTTCGGTGAAGCTACTTGCATCGCCTTGTGTGGTGGCGGCGTCGCGGAAGCGAAGCCCATCGACGGTTACAGCGGTGTCTTGAGCAGGCAATCCGCGCATCAGCAGGCGAGTAAAGCTACCAGGGCCGCCTAAACTTTGGACACGGAGGCCGGGTACTTGTTGGACTGCTTCAGAGAGCGTGGACACACCGCGGGCCTGCCAATCGGATTGGCGAACGACATCAAGGGCGCGCGAAATGGAATCGGCCGAGGAGGCGATTGCGGCTGCTGTCACCACCACTTCCGTTCGCACGCGAGCAAGCTCAAGCTTGATAGGTTCGATGCGGTCTTCGGATGCCGTTGAAAGGGAAATTTCGCGGGGAGGCGTGAGGAACCCTACGAACTCAACGGAGAGAAGATAGCGGCCACGGCCAAGCGCATCAAAACGGTAATCGCCCGCGGAACTTGCAGTGGTGGCCCATTGTTGACCAGTTTCCAATTGCAATAAAGTGACACGGGCTTGAAACGCCGGGGCTTGGTTTGGATCCAGCACACGGCCAGTAATGGAAGCCGCGAGTAACGCGGCGGGAAATAGAATGAGGGCGCACAAATGGCGCAATAGTGTAGTCAAGAAGCCCCTCCCACGAAGGCATACAGTAAAATCCCAAGCCCCTTTGGAGCATGGACATCGGCAGGTCTTCGGACTTTCGGGCGTTTGGATTCCTACTAACCGTCGCTTCCCAGCGCTTTTACTAAATTTTAGTTTGAAGCGTCAGTGCTTGTTGACGGTGGTCGTTCCCGATATACCGCTGCGGGGCAGTTCTGGTTTTTCACCAGATTCCCTTTTCATCCAACGCGACAAGATCGCGCCGGACACCAGATGAGATTCGAAGATAGCACATCGTGCGAACCTAGAGGCAGCCATGAGCGAAGAAAAGCCTGAAGAATTTATGTCCGCTCCAGAGTTCAATGCTGAGTTTCGCTCGACCTTCGCCCAATTGTTGAGTTGGAGGCGCGATGTGCGGCATTTTCGCGCCGATGCGGTGGATTCGGCACTCATTGAGCGGCTGCTACGAAACGCCATGCTTGCGCCCTCGGTGGGTTTTTCTCAACCCTGGCGATGGGTATTGGTGGAGACAGCGGAAGCCCGATCAGCGATAATCGCCAACCATAATTCCGCAAATGAAGCGGCAAGCCGCGTGTATGAAGGCGGGCGATCAACACAATACAGGAGCCTTAAACTGGCGGGTTTGAAAGAAGCTCCTGTGCACCTTGCCGTGTTCGCCGATTGCGGCGCGGGGACAGGACATGGATTGGGGAAGCAGACCATGACGGACACGCCGCTATGGTCCGTGGTGATGGCTATTTACGCATTGTGGCTGACTGCCGCGGCGGAGGGATTGGGAGTGGGTTGGGTATCGATCCTTGACCCTGAACGTGTGAAGAAGACCCTTGCGGCGCCTGAAGCATGGACCTTTGTCGCCTACCTTTGCATTGGATGGCCGGAAGCGTATATGGACAAACCGTTGTTGGAAACAAGTGGGTGGGAAGCGCGCCAAACATTAGAGGATACTTTGCGGCGCCTGTAAAAGAGGCATCCCATTTTCTGCATGGGTTGCGCAAATTCTGCTTGTCGGAACCGCTGGCCGACTGACTTTTGTTGCGGCTCATCATTGGCAGCTTTAAGGTTTTGAATCATTCACGAGGGCCAACTGCTTGCGCGGGAAGCCGAGTATTGCTACTTTTTACCACGGGACTGATAGCGAAATCGGATATGCCGTGAATGGCCATCCAGTTGCTTTTAGTAAAAATGCGAAGACTAAAGTGTGGAATGGATCCACGTTTAGCATACCGCCACATGGGGAGGAAAGATATGTCATTTCTAGCATGGATAGTACTAGGTTTAATCGCGGGATTCATCGGAAGCAAGCTGGTGAACAAGACAGGTGAAGGGTTTGTGGGCGACATTCTGCTGGGTGTTATTGGCGCAGTTGTAGGGGGCTGGTTGTTCAGGGCCATCGGCCAGCCTGGAGTAACCGGAATCAACCTATATAGCATTCTTGTAGCGGTAATCGGATCAATTGTTTTGCTGATGGCATATCATATGATTTTCCGGCGCGTCGGTTAAATCCCGCACCGGAAAGAATCATTACTACGATAATTTTTATAATAAAGGATAATTATTTAAATGGCACAGAACGGCAGCACTACTTTCAATGAATCAGGCGACACAGTAGCGGAACAAGTAACCGCAACAGCCACCCAATGGAAAGAAAAGGTATCCGACTTGAGCAGAACCGCTGTCAACAAGATTGACGGTAGCCGGGAATCCGCAGCGGATGGTTTGGACAGCGCGGCATCCGCACTGCAGGGTAAAGCCGAGAAAGTTACCGGCATGGCCCAGACCACCGCGGAGAAGCTGAATTCGGCTGCTGATTATCTTCGGCAGCATAACGTCAAGAACATGATGTCGGATGTGGAAGAGTTAGTGCGAAAGAACCCGGGTCCGGCGTTAGTAGCGGCGGTGGTTATTGGGTTTCTTACGGCGCGGGCCTTCAGCAGCAGGAACGACTAATATGAGTGATCAGGTCCCGGTGGGCGGCGCTGCACGTTCTGTTTCCAATGTTTTGCAGGACATCGTCGGAAATATACAGGAAATCGTAAGATCTGAAGTTCGCCTCGCCAAAGTGGAGATTCGACAGGAGGCTGTTAAGGCTAAGCCGGCTGGCGTCTTACTTACTGTTGGGGTGATCGTGGGGCTTTTTTGCTCGCAGTTCCTTTTACTGGCGATTTTTTTCGGATTATCCACGATTGTGCCTTATTGGGAGGCATCTATAATCGAAGCCGTAGTATTGGCCGTGGTTGCTCTTGGAACCATAAGCGCAGGCCGCAAGGCTTTGAAACACATTCCCCCGACATTGGAACGAACCACAAATAGTTTGAAGGAGAACTTAGAATGGATACCGCAGCGGACCAAATAGTTTCCCATATTCAGCGCACTCGCGAAGATCTAAGTTCAAACATCAATGAACTGGAAAACAAAGTTAAGTTGGTAACGGATTGGAAACAGCAATTTCAGGCTCATCCCATGCTATTGATGGGAATTGCTTTTGGCGGGGGCGTGGTGCTGGCAGGCCTTCTTTCGGGTTCGGAGACGCGGCGTGGTTCTTGGGGGAATGAGACTGAACCCAATACTTACCGGAATGGGAGTACGGCGGCTGGAACTTCGGCGGCTTGG
Source organism: Bryobacterales bacterium (assembly GCA_043785065.1). GTDB lineage: Bacteria > Acidobacteriota > Terriglobia > Bryobacterales > Bryobacteraceae > JANXSF01. The sequence goes on from JAYVXT010000669.1 coordinate 25,165, forward strand.
AAAACCTGGGAATCGACAAAAATGGCCTTAATAGGACTTGCAGCAAGCCGCATAAAAGATGTTGTGGACGAAGTTGTACCTGGATTCAAGGAGCACTTTGAAGCGGCCCAAGGCAAATAACTTCAAAGCGTACACTTTTTACATTAAGGAGAAGTTGTCATGGAATCAACTTTTATAGAACCTGGCGCCGTTGGACAAATGGAAAGACACGCAGCCCTATCTTCCGGTATTTCGTGGTCGGCGGTAATTGGCGGAGCGTTTGTCGCGGCAGCGTTCTCCGTGATTTTACTTGCTCTTGGAACCGGTTTAGGGTTGTCGTCTGTTTCGCCTTGGTCAAATGTGGGAGCCTCGGCGTCGATGATTGGCGGCGCATCAATTCTTTGGCTAATTGCAATGCAAATCATCTCTTCCGCCATTGGAGGTTTTACTGCTGGCCGCCTGCGAGCTAGGTGGACAACTATTCATTCCGACGAGGTGCATTTTCGCGACACCGCCCATGGTCTTTTGGTTTGGTGCGTAGGATTAGTTATCACTGTTTACTTCCTTGCATCAGGCGCCACGGCGATGGTTGGAGGCATAGGACCGACAAGTGTGGGAGCATTACAGGCCGACGGAATAGCGTATTTCGTTGACACACTGTTTCGCTCCACCCAAACAAGCGCCGCCGGAACCCCGGCGATGAACGGAGAAGCTAGCCGGATTTTCGCCAATGCTTTGATGGAGAGCGATATGCCGTCCGCCGACAGGATATATCTGGCGCAATTGGTTTCATCGAGGACAGGGTTAAGCCAGGCGGATTCGGAGAAAAAAGTGAATGAAGTAATCACAGGGGCCAAGCAAAACGCGGACAAAACCCGGAAAGCGGCGGCACACACTCTTTTGTGGATTTTCATTGCTCTGCTGATTGGCGCGTTTAGCGCCAGCTATGCGGCGACGATTGGTGGCCGTCAGAGAGATCAGGCTAAAATTATTTAACTGGGGAAAAAACATGCGATCAATCTTACTTTACTTCTTGGGCATTCCCATTCCGATTATCATCTTGATTGCTCTAATGAGCCGCTAGCACGGTTAACATATTGAGGAGTTAGATTATGCCTGGAAAAACTGCTTCCACAACTGGTCAGAAAAAAGTTCATAAGGTAATGAAGGAATATAAAGAAGGCGCCTTGAAGTCAAGCAGTGGCGAAACGGTTAAGAGCCGCAAACAGGCTGTAGCCATCGCCTTGAGCGAGGCTCGCGGATCGGGGGCTAAGATTCCTAAATCAAAGTCCTAGGTTCGGGGCAGCTTCCCTATGTGGAAATCCTAGAAGCACAGGTTAGGGTTCTTTGCTCAAATTCTGAACAGTCGGGCCAAGGACTCTCCGCAGACCAAGGGTCCGCCCAACTGCACACAGGGCTCTGAATGTGTTTTAAATGTATACTCCCATGAACCTAGAAACGGCAGTTGGACCGTCAAATCAGCACCAAAATGGCTGAAATCATGAGAAGTTTCAACTGCTCCGCGCCTCACCCGTTGGGCGACAAGTGCTCTCCCTGCAAAGGTTTGTAGCAAAAGAAGTTCTTCGGCCTCGCGGTTTTCCAACTGCCGTTTCTAGGATGAACCGTAGCATTCCCGGGGGTGGTTCCGCACAGCTTCAAATATTCTAGTTTCTTTTATTTCGTATCATCACCCAAGGAGGATATGAACCTTTTCGCCCCTCAATATAGGTCAGCTTACACTTAAGAACCGCATTGTAATGCGTCTCGATGGCTTTAGATGGATTTAGTGAAGGTCTTTCAGTCCCTGTTTCGATGCTCCCAGCCATCGAACCGTTCTTACACGTTTCACCGCCGAAGAAATCCTTGGCCACTTGTCGTTAACTCAAGTCGTTAACCAATAATGCCGCTTAACTTCTGCGACGACGTGGGGAACGTTCCGATACCGGCCTTCATCACCTCATCGGCAACCGTCAAATAAAGATCTGCAACGGTTCCGGTCATCTTCGAGTGAGCGCCGGTCACCATCTTCGGATTCGCGTGCCCTGCAACAATCGCCGCCATGCCGTTGTTCTTGTGGTCATTGGCCTCGGCATGCTCGTGCACGTAAAGCAGGCAGGTGTTGTCGAACACAGTGCGGTCGCCTTCCGGGATGGAACGCAGTTTATTGCAAAGGTACGCAAACTCCTCGGCGTGCCATCGGCAAATATCCCGCATCGTCCGATTACCGGCCAACTTTTCAGGCGTGTTGGACGCCACGTCGCCATGAGTGTAGTCGTGATGGCGGCCATGCGTATACCCAAGCCAAGGAAAGCGCGAAAGGCCTTGACACTTGGTCAACATGTAACTAGCCACGCGTGTCTGGCGCGATGCGAGAGCATGGGCCAACAAGTCCGACTGCAAACGGGCTATCCGCGGCCAATCCTTCATGTCGCCGTCATATTCGGGCGCGTCAACTTTACGGTAATTGGCGGGCAGTCCTTCAATGGCCCGCTCCACGTCGCGGATCGATTGCAGGTGTTCGTCCACCTTACCGGTATCTTCCTTGCCCAAATTCTTACGCAGCCCAGCCAGATCTTCGCGCACAGCGTCCAGGATGCTATGCTTCCGCTTCACCCAGCCTTCCTCGCGCGCGCCGAAGAGGCGATCAAACAACTTGTGCGGCAGCATTTCCGGCGGCAACGGACGATCATATCCGGCCCAGCTCATGTTGCGCTGAATACTTTCGCCGAACGATTCCTGGGTGACGCCGATTTGCAGCGATCGAAATCTGGAAGCGCCGCCAAGCCTTTGCGCTATCGCCTGATCGATGGACGGACCACCGGCTCCTCTCCCCGTAAACTGCGTACCGGAGACTAAAGCCGACATCGACCGATGGTGATCGTTGCCAGGACCGGGCATTCGGGCCGCGGGATTATCGAGCCCGGTCACAACGTGAATATCTTCCTTGAACGATTCCAGCGGAGAAAGGCAAGGGCTGAGTGCGAAGTCGCGGCCTGTCTCCGTCGGGATCCAATACTTTTCCACGATGCCATTGCCGTTGAACCAAAACACGAAGCGCGTTTCGATTGGGGCTGAAGCGGCGGCCCACGCTGTGCCGTTTCCGTTGAACATGGCTACCAGCGGCGGAAGACCCACACGAATTGCCGAACCGGCGATCGTGGCGCCCGATAAGAATCGGCGGCGGGAAAGGCTAGTTGGCTTAGTCGGAATGTTGCTCATGGTTTAATTCCTCACAGCGGAAATTCGCTTCGGACAACTATAGCAATCATAAGCTCTTTGAATCGAAAATGCGAGCGGGTAAACGCGCCCAGCGCTTGGTCCAGTACTGGTTGGTCGGCGCGCGTTTCTGCCCGGCCCAGGCAATAGCGGAAAACCTGCTTCGCAACACAGGAACGGCAGGCATCGCTTGCATAGAGAATCTTTCCTAGTTCGCCAGGATTTTGGAAATCAGAATTGCGCAAACCGGCCACCGATCCGGCGATGTCGATGGGGAGTTCAATGTCGCGCTTGCCTTTATCGTCGGGCCTGCCTTGCGCCACATGGGCGATGAATTTTTCCTGAAAGCGGCCGGTGGCATCGTACTGTTCCAGGCCGAAACCAATGGGGTCGATTAGCTTGTGGCAACTGGCGCAGCTTTCGTTGGTCAGGTGCTCGGCCAGCCTCTGGCGGTTGGTCCTTGGGCGGCTTTCCTTCACTTCCGGAAGATTGGTGTTAACGCCAGGAGGCGGTTGAGGAACATGCTGGCATAGCAGTTGTTCTCTTACAAAAAGGCCGCGGGCGGTAGGCGAAGTTTCCACGGGTTTGGAAGTTTGCACCAAAACGCTGGCATGGGTAAGGATGCCTGAACGAATCGCAGTCGCCGGAAACTGCACTTTGGAAAATGGTTCGGAGGGAGCCGGAATCTGATACAGCTGAGCAAGGTCGGCATTGAGAAAGCTGTAGGGGGCGGAGACGAACTCCATGAAATCGGCGTCGCTTGTTATTAAATATTGAAGGAAGCGGCGTGTCTCTTCATTCATGGCTAGCGCCAGTTCCCGGGTGAATAGGGGGAAAATCCGGCGGTCCTTCAGTTGACTGGTAACGCGATCAAAGCGGAACCATTGTGAAATGAATTCGTCGAGTCCCGTTTGGGATCGTTCGGAACCGAGCATGTTGCGGGCGTGGCGCTCCATGCCAGCCGGGTCGTTCAATTCCCCTTTGCCCGAGGCGTCCGAAAGTTTAGCGTCGGGCATTGTGTCCCAGAAGAAATAAGATAGCCGCGAGGCGCGGGCATAGGGTTTCCATTTCAGATTGCTCGTGCGCTCCAGGCGGAAGAGGAAATGCGGGGATTGCAGCATGGCCTCCACCGTTGCTTCGATGCCGGACCAGAAGCTGGCGCCGCGTTTGGCCTCGGCGGTGAATAACCGGCTGTAACGCGTCTGCTCTTCGGATTCAAGGGGACGGCGAAATGCCCGGCGTCCGAATTTATTGACGAACATTTCCCTGCACGCGGCATCGCCCGGACCCGTAGGCTGACAGAAAATTAGTTCCTGCGCTTGGCGGTGAACGGCGGAGGCCGCTAGCTTCTCAGCCGCAGCCGCGTAGTTTTCAGCGAGCAGTGGAGAGAGGCTTTGGCCCTGAATCTGGTTCTTGAAACCATTGATGAAATCTTCAGGAGGAAATTGCGAGGCTGGGTTTGAGGCGTCACCGAGCAGATCCCGAACCGTGTTGTTGTACTGGCTATGCGTAAGGCGGCGCAACGTCTCACTGGGCGAGACAGAACGTTTAGGCGCGGTAGGCGTCAAGGCAAGTAATTCCTGAGGAGAAAGCCCGGCCAGGTAGTTGATCCAAAGTTGGAGTGACTTCTCCTCAGGGCTGTTCTGGGCGATGCGCATGCCGCCAGAATGCTTTATGCGATTTGTAGGTTTGTTCCACAAAAGGCTTTGCGCCAGCGACTTCGCGTTGACCCAGTGCTGCAATTGCAGGCCGAAGATTTCTTTTTCAACATCGCTGGCATCCGTCTCGGGGAATACCAATTTGGTAGGTCCGGCGACGCCATCAGTTACATGACAGGTGCGGCAGTTCGCTTTTTCAAACGCAGGGTAAAGGTTCCTGACGAACCAAGGCGCGTTCACCGCTTGTGCCGTTAGAGTTATCGCGCTGAGGAGAAAAATTGCAAGGTAACGCATCTTCATTCGTTATCGTATCAACTGTATTGGTTATATTGAAGGGGATCATATGAAAAGACGGATTGTTCTGGCCCCGGTATGCGCTTTGTTGCTATTGACCTCTTGCGGGGGAGCGAAAAGTGAAGAAAAGAAAACTGAGGCTCCCCTTGCTGCGCCGATTGTTGGCGGGGGAGGCACCATCACAGGGAAGATTACGTTTTCGGGTGTGAAGCCAAAACCAATGGACATTAAGGGACAGATGGATGCAGTGCCTCAATGCGTGAAGCAGCATCCCGGTCCGGTTTATGCCGAGGATGTTGTGATTAATAATGGAAGCGGAGTAAAGAATGTTTTTGTTCGGGTGAAAGATGGACTTCCCGCGCAGACCTGGCCTACTCCTGCAATTCCAGTCGCAATTAACCAAAAAGGTTGTATGTACGCGCCTCACGTAGTCGGGGTGATGGTGAATCAGAACGTGGAGATTAGCAATAATGATCCGATCAACCACAATATTCATCCGTTGCCGAAGTTGAATCGGGAGTGGAATGAGTCCCAGCCGCCGCAGGGCGAAAAAAAGGTGAAACAATTTACTAAGGAAGAGTATATGGTGCCGATAAAGTGTAATGTGCACCCGTGGATGCGAGTTTTCGTAGGGGTCTCCTCGCATCCGTTCTTCGCAGTCTCCGGCGAAGATGGGTCATTCACGATCAAAGGCCTGCCGGCAGGTGAGTACACATTAGAAGCCTGGCATGAAAGATTCGGCATCCAAGAAGTGAAGGTTAAAGTTGGGGCTAATGAATCTAAGTCAGCCGATTTCGACTACAAAAGTTGACCTTGCACCTAAGAAACATTCTCGCCTTACAAGAACTTTTCGCGCTAGAATAGAATTTTAACGGAGTGTGTTCTTTCAAGGTCCACATTTATGAAAAATCCGGGTTTGCACAAGTTTGCTCTGTTTGTCGCTTGCTGCACCTTATTTTTGGTGTTAGCAGGTGCATCTGTCACCAGCACCGAATCCTCTCTATCCGTACCTGATTGGCCGCTTTCTTATGGGCAGATTTTGCCCGAGATGAAAGGGGGAGTCCTGTTTGAAACAGGCCATCGGCTGGTGGCTAAGGCGGTCGGCTTATTGGTCATCCTACTAGCTATTTGGATTCAACGTGTCGACGAGCGCTCGTGGATGCGGAAATTGGGATGGACGGCGCTTGGAATGGTATGTTTGCAAGGCTTGCTGGGGGGCCTCACAGTTCTTTACTTATTGCCGAAACCGGTGAGCATCTCCCACGCCTGTTTGGCGCAATTGTTCTTATCACTCACCTTTTCCATAGCTTTGTTTACTTCGCAGAGTTGGCGTGAAGGGGCCGTGAAAGTTGCTGATTGCGGTTCGCCATCGTTCGGGACTTTGGCTTTCATTACTCCGTTATCTGTATTGATGCAAATCGCTTTAGGCGCGGGATTCAGGCACCACGTCATCAACATATTGCCTCATGTCGCTGGCGCCGTGCTTGTAGGGGGCTTTGTGATGTATGCCGCAAGCGCGGTTGTGACGCAGTACCCGGAACATAAGGCTTTGCATCGTGCTTCCATTGCTCTTTTGGCTGTGACCACTTTTCAAGTATTCTTGGGTATCGCCGCTTATGGCAGCAGGTTAGCCGCGGCCGGAAGCCAAACTCCGCCTACCTCCACCATTTGGTACACGGTAATTCACGTCGCCGTCGGCGGTTTAACTTTGGCTACAAGTGTTCTTTGGGCAATTCAGATTCGTAGAAACGTAACGCCGCCGGCGGAAATGTCGCGGCAAAAGTTGGCAGTGGCATCTTCATGATGAATAACTATTTGGAGCTCACAAAGCCTCGCATAACTTGGCTCATCTTAATGAGCACTGGGATCGGTTACTTTTTTGGCTGGGACGGCTCATTCAACCCGTGGCTGCTGTTCCACACGATTCTTGGGACGGGATTAATTGCTTCTGGAACCGCCGCGTTGAATCAATGGTACGAGCACGAAGCCGATGCGAAAATGCTCCGGACGAACAAGCGGCCCATTCCGTCCGGAAGAGTTTCGGCGAATAAAGCGCTTTGGTTCGGAATCGGAATCGCTTTGTTGGGATTCGTGGAGCTTGCCTGGGGCTGTAATTGGTTGACAGGCTTCCTAGGGGCTTTCACTTTGGTTAGCTATCTGTTTGTTTATACTCCGATGAAGCAGAAATCGTGGTGGTCAACAACCGTCGGAGCCATACCGGGCGCCATGCCGCCAATGATCGGTTTTGCCGCATCAAGGGGCGATTTGACGCCGCAAGCATGGATCCTGTTCGCGATTCTTTTCTTGTGGCAATTTCCGCACTTTTATGCGATTGCTTGGATGTATCGGGAAGATTACGGTCGTGCGGGCATTCAAATGCTCCCTGTCGTGGAACCCGACGGCAATTCCACTTCACGGCACATGGTGGCTTTCGCCATCGCTTTAATCCCAATCAGCCTGCTTCCCGCCTTCTACGCGATGGCTGGAAAATTCTACTTAGTAGGTGCGCTGATGCTTGGAATGGCGTTCCTTTATTCCACCTGGCAGGTATTCACCGACCGCACCGTAGTGAAGGCTCGAGGCGTCCTCAAAGCCTCAGTCATGTATCTTCCCTTGCTCTATTGTTTAATGGTTCTTGACCGGACCAGCCTGTGATTGTATCCGCCAACCAACTCAAACTAAATTATGGGGAACAAAGAGCGCTTGAAGATGTTTCCTTTGAAGTCGCCGAAGGGGAGTTATTCGCTATTCTCGGCCCCAATGGTTCCGGCAAATCCACAATGTTTCGAGTTCTGGCGACGATTGAAGTTCCCCAGGCGGGCTCAGCAACGATTGCAGGCTTAAACGTCGTAACTCAGGCGCAGGAAGTTCGTGGGAAGATTGGCGTCGTCTTTCAAACACAGAGCTTGGACAAATATCTAACGGTAGGAGAAAACCTATCCAGCCAGGGACACTTGTTCGGAATGAGCGGCTCTAAGTTGAAAAGCCGCATCTCCGATCTGCTCGAACGATTGCATCTCGCCGACCGGCGTGATTCGATTTTGAAGACCCTTTCGGGTGGCATGAAGCGCAGAGTTGAGATAGCCAAGGCGCTGCTCCACTCGCCGCAAGTGCTTTTGATGGACGAACCAACTACTGGACTCGATCCGGTTGCTCGCATGGAGCTATGGAAGTATGTCGACGAACTGCGCCGCCAAACGGGCGTTACTGTTGTAGTCACCACCCATCTTCTCGAAGAAGCCGAGCGGGCCTCACGTCTGATGCTGATGCATATGGGGATTTCTGTTCAGCAAGGCACGCCCAACGAACTAAAAGCAAGTATTCCTGGTG
>JAYVXT010000670.1:0-12584 GCA_043785065.1 Bryobacterales bacterium
CAAATGATTCAGTTCGCCGTTTGCCACGTGGCAAGAACTGTTTTCAGTGTGGTCAACTCTAAATGAGCACAAGTGGGTAACTCTTCGCAAGCGCCGACGGATGGCGGGGATTGCAGGGCCAGCATTGCCATACTTGGCCGTCAAATCAGTAACGGCCTGAGCCATAAACAGAGCTTAAATTGTCGAGTTGATCGTAAGGGATTTGAGACAGCAACCTGATTTTGAAACCAGCCATAGAGGGGCATCAGGGCAGGAAGCTCCGCTAAACGGAAGTTTAGATCAGTACAAGACACTGACCGCCCATTCCGTTTTCTGGCCGAGTGATTTGGTCAACGTATGGTGACCCACCCTGAAGGACCCTTTATGAAACGAGACGTTACTCTATCGCGGACTTCGAGCGCGGTACGAATACCCCGCAATCGACGCGCACGACAGTGCCGGGTTGCGCGGAGTCGAGGGCGGCGGCGATTGCCGTAACATGGGGCCTGACGACCGGCCAGTTGATCGCGGACATTAATTAGCACCGCAAATGGGCGGCCCGCGAGGCTCTGCTGGTTTTGCATATTCTTGTCGCCGGTAAAAAACACGTTAAAGCCTTCGCGCTCGATCAGCGCGAGAAGCGCGCCGTTCTTGATGCCGCCCCATTGCATGCTGACGACTGTTGAAATGTCATAGCTGGGCAAGGCGCGCACTAACTTGCGCGGCACGTCCTCATCGAAAAAGATCTTCAAGGCTGCGCCTGAAGTTGATGTGTCGCGCGATAATCGAGAATGGTGCGGATGGCGTCGAGGCCAGCTTCCGGGTAGCAGTCGAGCGTTTCGGCAAGGGCCGCGTCCGGCGTTAACCCCTCGTCACAGAAAGCGTCATAGTTACCGGTGATAGCGTCGACCGGCAAGCGCGTGTCCTTCAGCAGCGGCGCGCCGCTCACTTTGCCGAGGATGACTTCAACCAACGGACATTGCGACCAATCAACTTGTAACATGTGTTCACCCTACCTTTCATCGTAAGCTGTTTTAGCACGTTGCGCCTCGCGGCGTCACGGATGACTTTTCTCGAAATCCCGAAACTTACTTACCCTTTGAGAGACAATCGGCCTTTTGTTAAAGTGGGCGCATGAGGTTTAGAAATTCTGCGAGGGGTACCAATGAAGAGTGTGCTTCGTTTCATCGCTAGCCTAATAGTTGGCTGTGTCATCGCCATCGCAATCGCGTACGCGGTGTTGCGAGCACTATGGCCCGAGTACGCGCCTGCGGAACCCCAAAAGGATTACACGCTCGCGGTGCTCTTTTCGAGGTTAGCCGTCGGAGCCTTGTGCAGGGCGGGTGCGGCTTGTGTCACAACGATCATTGCCGGGGACAATGGACGAGCAGCACGGTGGCTCGGGGCCATCTTCGTCGTCATCTCACTCCCCTCACATCTCTACTACGTTTGGAACGGCTATCCCGTTTGGTATCACCTTCTCTATCTCTCTTACCTCGTGCTGATCGCAGGATTGACCGCGCGGGTCTTGCGAGCGTTCATCGACATTCCGAGACTTGGTTCCCCCCGGTTCTAAGTCGAATCTTCTTCTTAAATTGGCATCCGCACCCCTCGCGGCGTATCCTGTTAAGGATGCGGCAAATTAAGATCGGCGTGGCCGGCCTTGGATTCATGGGTAGCACTCATCTCAAGGCGCTACGCAATATCCCAGGAGCGGAGTTGCTGGCAGTTGTAAGTAGCGACGAATCCAAACTGACCGGAGACCTAAGCGCCATTCAAGGCAATTTGGGCGGACCCGGCGAAAAACTTGACTTCTCCAATGTCAGAAAATACAGGTCAATCCCCGAAGCCATCGCCGACCCTGACATCGACGCGCTTGATCTTTGCCTCCCCAGCGATCAGCATGCGCCAGTCACTATCGACGCTCTTCGCGCGGGCAAGCATGTATTCGTGGAAAAGCCCATGGCGCTTGACGTGGCTCAGTGCCAAGCCATGATTGACGAAGCCCGCAAGCACAAGCGCGTTTTAATGGTGGCCCAGGTGCTCCGCTTTTTCCCCGCATACACGCTCCTCCGCGACCAGTTGCAAAGCGGCGCTTTGGGCCAAGTGCGGTCCGCTCTGTTCCGCCGCCGTTGCGCCGCTCCAGCCTGGGGAAAGTGGGCCTTCGACCCGGGAAAAAGCGGCGGCGGCGTTTTCGACTTGCTGATTCACGACGTGGACATGTGCCTCTATTTGTTTGGGCCGCCCAAATCCGTATCCGCCCTCGGCCACGTCAATTTGGAAGGCGGAATGGATACCATGACAGCCTCGCTGGAATATGAAGGCATCAGCGACGTGGTCATCACCGGAGGCTGGCATCACCGGAAATCCTACCCGTTTTCGATGGAGTACACGGTTTCAGCCGATGGCGGGACCATGGAGTATAGTTCAGCTGGCCGGCCGCCAACGCTGTACAAGGCGGATGGCGAAGTGGAAGTTTTGAAGGAACCGGAAGTGGATGGATATCAAGCCGAACTCTCCTACTTCATCGACTGTTGCCGGAACCACCTATGGCCTGAAGTGTGCGCGCCGGAACAATCGGCTCTAGCCGTTTCGCTGATGCGCTTGATGGAAGAGTCACGCGCCAGAGGCGGAGCCCGATTGACTTTCAATAGTTAAATCAAGAGTTAAACCAAAGGAAAACTTATGAGCATTTTGAACCCCCGGGAAGTTGGAGTGATGATGTGGGCTGGGCGGGATTCGCTGGCCGATATGAAGGCGATGGGAGCCCGTTGCGGTCAACTGGGTATAGCCGGCGATTATGACCTCGCCGATGCCGCCAAGCACTGGAAGGCCGATCTGGAACGGGAACAGTTCACGCTAGTCACCGCGTTCTGCGCTTACATCGGCGAAGATTATGCCGATATCCCAACCGTGGAGCGCACAGTTGGCTTTATCCCCACGGCTACCCGCGCGCTGCGTGAAGAACGCACTCTGGCCGTGGCCGATTTCGCGGCCGCCATCGGCGTGAAGAGCGTGGCCTGCCATGTGGGTTTTGTTCCCGAAGATAAGTCAGACGCCAACTACGTTGCCGTGCGGGAACTGGTGCGCCGTGTTTGCGATCATTGCGCCAAGCTTGGCCAAAGCTTTGTTCTGGAAACAGGCCAGGAACCTGCCGCCACATTGCTTGAGTTTTTCAAGGACGTCAACCGGCCCAATCTTGGAATCAACTTCGACCCGGCCAATATGATCCTTTACGGAACGGGCGATCCCATTGAGGCCTTGGGGATTTTGGCGAAACACATAATGTCCGTTCATGCCAAGGATGGCGATTGGCCTCCTGCCGGTAAGCCTGGCGCGCTAGGTACGGAGCGGCCGCTTGGTCAAGGAGCTGTCGGTATGCCGCGGTTCGTCGCCAAGCTCAAAGAGATCGGATTCACCGGGCCAATGAACGTGGAACGGGAAGTAGAAGATCAGGAGCAGCGCTTGGCCGATATGGCAACGGGCATCAAGCTATTGAACAGCTTGATTTAGGCCTTAGCCGCGCGAGCGATTTTGTCCTCCGCCAGCAATCCCAACTTTAGCGCATACTCTTTTTCACGCTTCTCATAAAGGGCGAAGTCGGGCTGATAATAACCAAGCGTAGTGGCCACTTTGAATGCCTCCTGGGCTACCTTTGATGCAACAGCGCGTGGCAGATGCGTCCACACTCCTCCAACCTCATTGGGCGTCTTATTCGCAAGGCCGCCCGCCTCCTCCACAATGGCTTTAATGCGCGCCTGCCCCGCTTGATTCAACAGGTTCGGAGTGCCGCACAAATCCAGTTTCATGATCGAGTAGCGGGAATAAAACGATTGCCTGGTAAGGACCACCAGCGGCTGGCGCAGTTTCCAGCACCAGCGCCCATATTCCATTTCCAACTGATTTAGTGGGCGTCGTCCCGTATCAAGAAAAGCCCGTTCGCGGGCGATTTCGAGGAGATAGCGTTGATATCCGGCAATAGTCACATTTCTTTAGTGCGTGCCGGAACGAAAACTTCTCCCCTCAAATGCGGCTAACGCGCGGAGAATTTCCAAACCGTCCGGGACTTGTATTCTTCGCCTGGACGTAAAACAGTTGTGGGAAATTCCGGCTTGTTCGGCGAATCAGGGTAGTGCTGGGTCTCTAAACAAAATGCGTAGCGTTTGTTGTACGCCTTGTTGCCTTTTCCGAATAGTTTTCCATCCAGAAAATTGCCCGTATAAAATTGCACGCCCGGCTCGGTGGTTGACACTTCCAGCACGCGGCCCGTCTTCGAATCATACGCTTCAGCCGCCTTGGTCAATCCGCCGCCGCCCTTGTTCAGCACAAAGTTATGGTCGTAGCCGCCGCCGAACTTGATTTGCTCGTCGGAGTCGTCCATGATATTTCCTCCAATGGGTTTCGGCTTCGTGAAATCAAACGGCGTATTTTTCACGGGCTTGGTGGCGCCGGTCGGGATCAGGCCGGCATCAACCGGCGTGAAGCGATCAGCATTGATCATCAGTTCGGTGGATAAAATCTCCCCTTCGCCGGCGCCTCGCAAATTGAAATACGTGTGGTTGGTAAGATTCACCACCGTGTCTTTATCGGTCGTAGCTTTGTAGTCAATCTGAAATTCATTTTGATCGTTCAGCGTGTATGTAACCGTGGTCTTCAATGTTCCGGGGTAACCTTCTTCGCCGTCTTTACTGGTGTAGGAAAGTTCCAAGGAACAAGAGGTAGCGGTTTCCGAAGGCTTGCCGGCCCATAAAACTTTATCAAACCCTTTCAGTCCGCCATGCAGATGGTTTTCGCCATTGTTGACGGCCAGCTTATATTCGGTTCCCCCCAGTTTGAACTTGCCTTTGCCGATGCGATTTCCATAGCGGCCAATCAAGGCGCCAAAGTAGGGCTCTTCCTTGAAATAATCCGGAAGGTTTTCAAAACCAAGGACAATGTCTTCCAGTGTCCCTTTGCGGTCCGGCGTTCGGAGCGAAACAATAATTCCGCCATAGGTCATAATGCGGGCTTCAATGCCATTCTTGTTAGACAGCGTGTAGATTTCCACATCCGCCCCGTCGGGCATCTTGCCGAAAGATTCCTTGCGGATCTTCGCCGGCGCGGGAGGCTCTGATTTTGTGCACGCGGCAAGCAAGGCCAGCATTGCGGCAATAACGGTACGGCGGGTGATATTCATTCGTATGTCCTTTGTTCTAATATTCTTTCTCATGAGGTGATGACGAGTCCAGTTTATTTCGGAAACAGCGCAATTTTATTCACCTTGCCTTCGCAGTCAGACTAGTGTAAAGTTTTACACTAGAAGTCATGCCCGAGTATATCGCCCTTCGAAACCACACCGTTTACTCCATCCTTGATGGAACCATGTCCGTGGAGGATCTGGTTCAGGCCGTGCATGGTTCCGGGATGCCCATCGCGGCTATAACCGATAGGGACACGGTGGCGGGAGCCGTACAATTTTACAAGAAGGCCCGTGCACTGGGCATCCGTCCCATCATCGGCAGCGAAGTAACCATGGTTGGAGGTAATACCGTGGTGCTGCTTGTGGAGAACGACTTGGGCTACTCCAATTTGTGCCAGTTGCTGTCCACCCGCATTGATTCGCCCGACGGCGTAACACCGGAAAATATGGAGCAATTCGCCGCCGGCCTTATCTGCCTGTGGGGTCCGCGCAGTGGTTACGGCGAACAGTGCTTAACCCGCATCCGCCAGATTTACGGTCGTAATCTGGCTGTGGAAATTTCTCCTCATAACGAGGCTGATTTATCTCATTCCCGTTGGGCCGTTGCCGCCGCGCGCCGCATGCGCCTGCCAATCGTAGCCACCGCCGACGCCCATTACCGCAACCGCGCGGACCGGCTGTTCCACGACATCCTCGCCTCCATGCGCACGCTCACCATGCTGGGGCAAGCGCATTCGGCAAAGCTGCCCGCCGGCCACTTCCACTTCCACACGCCTGAGGAAATGCAGACCCACTTCGGCGCGTTGCCACAAGCGCTGGCCAATACCCGTCTCATCGCCGAACGCTGTCAATTCGAATTTCCGTTAGGCGACGTCATCTTCCCGCCCTTCGATAGCGCCACAGGCGAAACGTCCATGGAAATGCTGCGCCGCCTAAGCCACGAAGGCATGCTGCGCCGCTATAATGCCAACCCGCCCTGGGAACGTCTGGAGCGCGAACTGGGCATCATCGAAGAGGTCGGCTACTCGGAATATTTTTTGATCTTCGCCGATATCGTCACCTGGTGCGCCACCCAAGGCATCGCCACGCTTGCCCGCGGAAGCGCCGCCGGCAGTCTGGTTTGTTACGTGCTGGGTATCGGCAACGTTTGCCCCATCCGCTTCAACCTGTTGTTTGAACGCTTCCTCAATCGCGAACGCATGTCGTTTCAGAAGTTGGCCGACATCGACTTGGATCTGCCCTGGGACCGGCGCGACGACGTGATGGAATACGTTTTCAATCGTTACGGCCGTGAGAAAGCCGCGATGATCGGCGCGTTCAATACCTTCCAAGGCCGCGCCGCCGTGGCCGATATCGCCAAGGTCTACGGCATCCCCGATCGCGAAGTACGCCGCTTTACGGAGCGCTTGCCCTGGTCCCGCTTCACCGGCGAAAGCGGAGGCATGGATCTGATTCGCGAATCCCCCGAATGCCGTCACCTGCCCTACGACCAGGAACCGTGGCGCACTATCCTGGCGATGGCCCCGCGTTTCGACGGCGTGCCCCGCCACTTCACCATGCACCCCTGCGGCCTAGTGATCAGCGCCCGGCCCATCACCCACATGATGCCGCTATTCCGCAGCGCCAAGGGCATCCTCACAACGCATTACGCAATGGACGACGTGGAGGAACTGGGCCTGCTGAAAATGGATCTACTGGGCCAAGCCGGCTTAAGCGTGCTGCGCGATTCCATTGCCAACGTGAAGACCAATCGCGGCGAAACCATCGAACTTGACGCCATCGAAGATACCGACCCCGCCACCTGGGACCGCATCTCCACGGGAGATGCGCGCGGTGTGTTCCACATTGAATCGCCCAACATGAACGGCCTGCTGGTGATGACCGGTTGCCGCGACATCGATTGCCTTACTGCGCTTGAATCGGTGATCCGCCCCGGCGCCGCCAATGAAGGAAGGAAGCGTGCCTACGCCCGCCGTCTGCAAGGGCTTGAACCAGTCACCTACGCGCATCCATCGCTCGAACCGGCACTGCGCGAAACCTTCGGCCTTCTCGTTTACGAAGAACATATTCTGCTGGTGGCCAACGGCTTCGCGGGCCTACCCTGGGGCAAGGCCGACATGTTGCGCCGCGCTCTTGTGAAGAATAAGGATCACGCCAAAATCAACGCCATCGGCGAAGAGTTCCGCACCTGCGGACTGGCGCGCGGCCACTCGCCGAAGGAGATTGAAACCGTGTGGGAGCAGTTGCGCGACTTCGCCGGCTACATGTTCAACAAGGCCCATTCCGCAGCATATGCGGTGGAAGCGTTTCAAGGCGCATGGATCAAGACGCGTTATCCGGTTGAGTATCTAGCCTCGGTGCTATCGAACCGGCGTGGGTTTTATTCGCCTATCGTATATGTGCTTGAAGCGCTGCGCGCCGGCGCCCGATTCCTACGGCCCGATATAGCCATGTCCGACCCGCATCAATTCAAGGTGCGCGGCGCGGATGTGCGTCTGCCCTTGGATCAAGTGAAGGGGTTGAATTCGGCGACAGTAGACCGCATCGCCGCCGGCCGGCCATTCACCGACGCAGGCGACTTCTTCCGCCGCGCCAAGCCCCAGCATGACGAATGGGTGGCATTGCTTAAGACCGGCACCCTCGATTGTTTCCATGAACCGCGCGGGCGATTGTTCTGGCGATTGTCGCGCCTGGAGGCAATGCGCGGCACGGCGCCAACGTTATTTGAACCGGATATGCCTGCCACCGAGGACAGCGAGCCCGACGCCAAGCAGACCCTGCAGGCGCGATGGGAGCAGGAATTGTTGGGCTTTCCCGTCAGTTGCCATCCGCTCGACTATTACGCCCCCGGCCTTGATTGGAAGCAGTTCACGCCGGCGGTTGAGTTACTGCGGAATCCGCAAAACTATTTCGGACATGAGATCGAAGTGGCGGGCGTGATTGTGGCCGACCGCATTCATCCCACCACGGCGGGTCCCATGAAGTTTGTGACACTAGCCGACCCGACAGGGTTCATGGAGGTGACAATGTTTGCGAGTACGTATCAGGAGTTCGGGCATGTGACCGTGAATCCGCTGGTGGCCGCAAAGTGTTTGGCCGAGCCGACGGATAACCGGAAGGGCGCCATGTTGAATGCATCGCGGGTGTATGAGCCCAAGCGGGCAACGCGGATAATCTCAACGAGCCGCGACCGTGAGGAAGCGGTACTCCATGTCAGGACGGTTATGTAAAGAGGAAGTAAGTTAAGATGGATACCAGTATGGAAATCTGGAAAGAAACACTTGTTCCGAAACGGCAAGGTGGCCTCAAACCCTATGTCAGAATCCCATGTATGGTGTTTCAGTACCCCCAACGTTGCCTCCAACCTTAGCCACCAGAAGAAGTCTGATACGTGCGTATTGCTCCTTTACTTTCCTATTTCACAGCTTGGATCAACTCCAAGCATGCTTGGACTACTACAGCATCAAAATTCATCCAACCAGTCGAGCAACCAAAGAACAATCGGCGGTGATCACTGGGAAGCGCAGCGATGGTCTGAGCGTTTACCGATGTACTTGCTCGAAGAGCCAAGACGTCGAAAAGTTGTAGCCGCCCTTCAAACAGCCCTTAGTAAATGGGCCGCCGAGCTTAAGCAGAGACCGTAACTTTATTGATGATCAATAATGAAAGCGGCAAGAAAGAATGCGAATCGTGTTTCCCGCTACTCATAGATGAGTCCGATGTTCTCGATCAATGCGCCTTGACCAGCAACTAACCAGTTGTGTTTCAATGGCTCTGGTTTTCAAGTCCCGAGGCGGATCAGCTTCGTAATTCGAATCGCTTGCGAACGGTCCTTTTCAATTCACAAGGCAAGATCTTCGACATCTGAAGGATCAAATTCCAAGCTTTTCAATGACAGCCTCGATGGAAATTCCTTCCCGCCGTTGTCTCGCCGCGAGAAGACGCTGTTTCATTGTTTCAGATTTCAGAAGATAGGCCGTTTCCCGCTCCGATTCGATCTCTCGCCAAAGTTCGATGGGGACCAGGGCAGCCGTCGGTTCACCTGCTTGGTTGGAGACAATTTGAATTTCGGCAGTAGGCATGAATTAGTCTACCTCTTGTCGTTCTGCGAAGCATAGCGTCTGCCAAACTCAGCGCGCAAGCGCCACCCGACTACCCGCAAGAGCCCGTATCCAACTAAGCTGCTCCGCTGTTTCCGGCGCCGTTATCCCTCGCGCCTTGCTAACACTCTCTATCGCGTCATCAACATTCATTCCGGAATTAAGAAGCAACCCTATCGCGGTTAGCCCTGAGCGGCCGACGCCTTGACGGCAATGAACCGCAACCGTCAATCCGGATTCTAATTCCTGACAAACTTGCTGCATAAGGCCCAGAAAAGCCTCTGTCGAGGAGGGCAATCCTCTATCCGGCACTGGAAAAGAAATCACCCGCACATAGCTGTTCGCAGCTATTTTGCATTCCAAGCTCAGACCCAGTTGCTCCGCCTCTTCCGATTCCAGCAACGATACAACAACATTAATTCCAGCCAATCGCCAACCCTTAACTTCGTCTTCGAGCCAGTCGCCCCCGCGCGGTCTGGTAATAACAGCAAGACGTCCACGCCAAGGGCCGGGTATCCAGAACAAGTCAGGAGTCATAACTTTCCTTTTCAATTATCTCTCTTTGAAGTAGTTCGATGTTCTGACCACGGTCCATTAAAATTCGTAACCGATGATGTCCGTCCAGCACTGTGCCGTCCGGTCGCACCTTCAACGATCCAGGTTCACCCGGCGCCAAGGAAAAGACCATTTCCGTCGTCGACATCCGGCCAAGTTGCTCGAGCTTGACTGCATTTAAGCTGTCATCGGGATGTAAGAACTTGAGTGGAGGAAACATTGGCGCGACTATTTCACCACAAGGCTCAATCGCTGCCGGCGCTCCAGCGTCTGGTTACTTACAGAAATGATCAACAGATACTCCCGCTTGCCCAAGAATCGCGCGTAATGCCCTTCGGGCATGCCGCCTGGGTGATTAGGAATGGTTGTATACCGCTTGGTCGAAGGATTGAACCAAATCTCATGGCTGTCCGCGCCTTGCCGGCCAAACTCGAAACCGTGAGCGCGAAGTCGACGAACAATCTCACGGTATCGAAAACCGGAAAGCCGTCCCAATTAAGCCCCTACAACGATCATAAAATCAAGTTGATCTTCAGCTCCGTGCAAGTTGGGCATTTCTTCGCGCTCACAGCGAGCCTCGATTAACTTTTTCGCCACATCCCTGGCAATCTCCAAAGTCTCCGCTACCGCACGTCCCTGGGTAACCAGTCCAGGAAGTTCATCAGAAGTGGCCAAAAAAGCTCCCTCTGGGAGGTGTTCGATTTAAACTTTGACAGCTAATTCCATACATCCATTATTACAGTTCAATACGGAGACGAAGTGGCTCAAGAATTACGCCCTGTCCGGCAAGAGTGTAAGCAAGAAATCCTTGTGGTATTTTACTTGGATTTCGACTAAAATGAACTTTCGCAATTTAGCTGGAAATGTCCACCAGGAGGCCTCATGCCGCGTTCATCCTATGCGTCCGCCGTACTAGTTGCTGCCTTGTTCCCGAATATTCTCTGGGGTCAGCCGGAAGTCATCGGAGTAGACGAAGGTTGGATGTTTGAATCAAAGAAGCTTATCCAAAGGCAAAAACTCCCGGACTCGGCAAATGTTACCTTTAAGCGGAAGCAGCCGGGGAATGCTTCGGTTCTTGTAATCGAGTGTCCCAATGGAATCATTATTGCTTACAACTGCCCAATGGATTCTTGTCAATATAAAGTGTGCCGGGATAAGTCCGCTATGGATGTCAAAGGGGCAAGCGTTTCGGAGGCTCCAACGGAGATTCCCATGGCGATCTTTCGTTATTTAAAGAAAACATTATCGGACCTGGTGGAAGAGAAAGAACCTCGCTATGTAACAGCCGCGGCCCGGGCCGGAGGCAGTCCTACGGATGCGCTATTGCTTTCAGACACTCGTGGCGTACATTGGGGCCCGGCATTGCACAGGGTTCTTGAAGGGAAGTATTGTTTGATTTTGAAACATCTTAACAAAACGCAGGAGCCCAAGACGTTCGTGATTGATTGGGACGCATCGGTGGATGCTGAAGGCGCAAAGCATGTGCCGGGATTGGAGCCGGGTGGATATACCCTCGAAAAGGGAACAGGTGAAGTATGTAAGGCCGACCCGGATGCTTCCCCAGCGTGGGTTGTAATCGCACCTGCGCCGGCTTTTAATAATTTGAATGCTGATTGGTCAAAGACTTCGGCCTGGTTGGATCAACTTTCGAAAACATCCACGATTGATACGGTTTCCGCTGCCCGGCACGCGTTCATGCGCGGAATGGCAGAGTTGGCGAAACAACAAAGCGGAAAGTAAGCTGATGACAAAGGAAACCTGGAAATCCTTGAAGAGCATCGCCATCGTTATCGCCGTAGCCGGCGCAACTTGGTTAGTTGAGCGGCGAGGTTGGTTCGACAGTCTAGAAGGCGCCGCATTTGACTTTCAGCACCGTCTGGCGATTTCAAACTTACCGGAACTTTCAGAGAACATTGTTGTCGTGGATATAGACGATGACTCTTATGAGCGATGTTTTAAGAACTCATCTCCATTGAACCCGCAGAGCGTAATGGAACTTGTCAAGAACGTTTCCGGATCGCAAGATAAATCAGGAAACGCATCCTCTAAGCCGGTTGTTGTTGGAGTGGATATTTTGACGGAATCGCAGGAATACGCGAGTTACCTTAATGATAAGAAGGTTGAAGCTCCTGTAATTTGGGCCGTTGATACTCTCAAGAAAACGCATGAGAATGAAATAGTCTACGAACCGCGGTTTGTGCTCGGGCGCAAGGTTGCGGGAGAAGTACCAAACGCCGGCATGGGCGAATTACGATGGGGCCCTCCAGTTTATCCGCAAGAAGGAGACAGCCATGTACGCCGGTACCCGAGGTCGTTCGTATTTTCGCGGCCCACTTCCGGTGAAGTGCTGTCGGATTCCTACCGGGTTAGGACATGGGCGAGGGCTGTATCAGAAACCTATCGGAAAGAAAAGAAGAACGGGGAACAACAATTGGAGAGGGAACCTGAGATGGTTTTTCTGACTCACCGGAAAAGAGCTGGCTGGATTCCGGCATCAGCTTTCCTCAAAGGCTGCTCGCCCGAGAGTCACGAGCATTCCGCCACGGCAAGAAAAGAAACCGGACTCGGGGAGCAAATTTCCAAGGATGCGGTAAAGGATAAAATTGTGCTGATTGGGGGAACGTTTGGAGGAAAAGATGAACATCTTTCGGCGGTAGATCAGATTTCGGGCATAGCACTTAATGCCGCTGCCGTTAAAGCTGAATTGTCTAACGATTTTGTGCGCGAAGTACCGCGGTGGCTGTTTTTCATTGGAGACATAGCACTAGGTT
>JAYVXT010000671.1:0-12567 GCA_043785065.1 Bryobacterales bacterium
TGGATGTTTTCAGAACTCTGAAGATTTCTAGTTCAGAATCTGCTCAATCAACCCTTCATCCATTTGATCGAAGTATCTGTATTGGTAAGCTGGCCCGGCCACTCGCACGAATTCATTGTTCCAATTCACCGGGTCCGTCCAGAGCAGCTTGCGCCCATCGAAGGCAGCCACAACGTCGGAAAGATCCCAATGCAAAACAAAGCCGGGCATGGTGGCATCGTGCAATTGATGGTGCACTGGGCTATCGAACGCGGCTCTTAAACTGTAGGGGGTGCGATCCACCCAGACGGCTTCAATGCGAGAATCGATCGCCGCGGCCATTAGCGCCCAAATGCCGGCGACGCCGTCGGCCACAAGGCGTACTTTTTGTTTTCCAGTGGCATCCACGCCGGCGAGGATATCGTTGACGCGCATACCAGGAAGGTTGCGGCCAATCAGCCATGCTCTTGTGTTGGTGATCCAATCACCCAAGGCTGAGTGGCGTTCGGCGTTGGAAATTGGCCAGCCGCGAGGAGTGACTGACCATACTCCGGCGCCCCGGGCGGCCATCGTCTTCATGCGATCCGTTATGATGCCGTAACTATCCACCACCAATACAGTTGGGGACCCGCTCCTAGCCTCTGAGATCTTAGTAGTCTTGATTTCAAGTCCGGGTTCGGTTTGAGCAATCTGACGAATGTAAGTTCGTAGTTCCTGAACAGATCCTGGTTTGATTTTCGACTTCATCTGCTGTCGCAGATATTCGGTTAAGTCGATAGAATTCCACTCCTCGGCCACTTGGCCGGTTTTGGTAACTTGAAGGTCGAGGTTGGAAAACATTTTCAGTTTTGGATCTTCTTTGGCATCTTCCGAACTGGCCAGCCATTTGGTGAACCAGCCGTAAATAGTTTCCCGAACAATCAACGGCGTGCCGTGACCACCGGGGCCAATCACCCATTTCACTTTATCTTTGGCGTCCCACAAGCCGTACCACTTTTGCGATTCTTCATAAACAATCTTGGCCGCCGCCGGAGTGAAGAAATCCTTTTCGGTGGATGAGATCAACCATGGTTTGGGCGCGAAGGATTGCACGTAATCGGTTTGGTCCAATCCGCTGGATAGAAAGCCTGGCACGCTTTGTTCGGAATCGCCAATAGGCCCCTTGAACAGCAATTGGAAGGATTGAATGTAGCAGGCGGGCGCGGCGACTTGGATGCGAGGATCGAGCGCTGAGATATATGTGGTAATCGTCCCGCCACCGGAACAGCCCGTGGCCCCTACCTTCAATGCATTTACTTCTGGCCGGGCAACAAGATAATCAAGCGCGCGCTTGGCGTCCCAGAGGCGATAGCGCATGAAGCTTTCGCCCATCAAAATGCTTTGCGTGCCGACGGCGAAATGCTGGTCGGTGGTTCCTCCCGCAAGGCCAGTGCCTGTCCGCTTGTCCCAAGCCTGATTGCGCTCACCTTGACCCATAGGGTCAAACGCAAGCACAACCAATCCCTTGTTGGCCAGATTGGCGGCGATGCGCTGCGCGGCGGCTTTGCCTTCAGTCCAGTGGCCCAGCGCAAAGAGCACCGCCGGGTGCTTTCCGGGGGACTTTGGCAAATAGAGATTGGCCGTGACCCAGTATGAAGGAAGACTTTCGAATGCAATTTTTTCAATGGTGAATGTACCGCCGTCGAGCGTTCCTGTCGTTCTGGAATTGAGGGGGCCGGTATAATCCGGCAATCCGCCAATCAATTCAAGAACGCGCCTCCGAACCCATTGTTGACGCTCGCGGGCTTGTTCAATGGTTTTGATGGCCGCGATTTTCTTACCGCGTTCGGCAAGCTGCGCCTGGGCGATATTATTCATCCAGTTGAGCAGTTTGGGCTCTTCTGCGCCGGGCAGTAAGGATGCTGCGGCGATTGCTAGAGTAAAGTAGCGCATTCCAGCATTTTCTCCAATATTTCAGGAATGTCAAAGACGGCGCGATTGTTGATGGCCGCCGCGTTGGCTTTGTACTTGGCTAAAGAGCCCACGTCCAGCATGCGGCGGCAGGCGGGAACGATCTGATTGAAGTTTGAAACAACTTCGCCAATTTGCTTTTCACGCAACCATTCGGCGTTGTAACGCTCCTGGGGCAAGGTCCACATGTTGCGTTCGGTGATCACGGGCAGACCCATGGCAACCGCCTCGCTGATGCTGCCTGGGCCGGGCTTGCCGATCATCCAATCGCTCAGCTTCATGTACATGGGGATTTCCTTGGTGAAGCCTTCGACAAATTTCGGGATACGCCCTTTCCCGTCACGCAGAGTTGCGGCAAGCTTCGTGTTCTGCCCGCAGATCATGATTAATTGCATGTCGAGATCGGATTGGTCCAGGCGTTGGGCAATGATCTTCATTACGTCGGAACCCATGCCGCCAAACATTACCATGGCGGTTGGCTTATTAGGATCGAGCCCGAGTTTGCGTCGGCCTTCGGCGCGATCCACTTCAACCGGCTCATAAAAGCGCGGGTTCAAGATCATGCCGGATGCGCGGATGACTCGTTCGCGCGAGTGCCCCATGGCGAGCGCCTGTTGTTCGGCCTTCCCGGATCCAACGATGAAATGCTGGTCCTGCTTTTCGATCCAAAAGTGCGGCGGATAATCGGCAATGTCGGTCAGAATTGTGACGTATGGAATGCTTGGGGAAATTTGGCGAATTGCTTGGAACATGGAGCGGTTAAAGTTTGGCACGAGCGAAACTACCATGTCCGGCGGACTTTGCCTCCAATGTTTAGCTAAGACGCGAACCTGCGACGAATGATAAAGCCGGATGACGCCATGCATTAACGGGAGCAATTGAGCTGAACCGAGGGTCCAACCCTTTTCAAGCACAACATTGTAGATATCTTCCAGGCGAAGACCGGTGATCTTGCGGAAGATGTCGAGTTCATCGAGCACGTCCTGGACATCGACGAGCCTTACGTCCCAGGGGCGTTGTTGCTGTTCCACGATCTGCTTCAAGGCTGTGGCGGCGGCCCGATGGCCTCCACCGGCGTCGAAGAACATGAAGTCCAAAACCGGGCGTCTCATTTTTTAAGAACTTTGATTGTATCGGTTCGCGCGGCGGAGGGCGTAACTATTTGGTTAGTTTCGAGTTATAGGGAGGGTTGATTGGCCGCCCGCTTCTTCCAGTGATATGCCGCAACGGAATTTTTCCAGAAATATTTTTCCCGCTGCGCTTGGCTTTTACCGGCGAAGTACTGCTGGACGATGGTGAGCACCGATTTGTAATCCGCGACGTTGTCGCTGTTAGGGAAGTCGCTGCCGAACAGCACGCGATTCTCTCCGAAAACATCGAAAATATGATCGAGGGTGGGTTTGTAGAAGGCCAGATCGGTTGGCACTTTGCCATTTACTTCGCGCAATACGGCGGAGAGTTTTACATAGACATTTGGGCGTTTGCGGAATTTTTCAAGGTTCGCCTCGTAAGCCTTTATGCCTGCGGCGTCCGCTGGTGGATCGAGTTTGGGCAGGTGGTCGATGACTAAACGCAACTCGGGAACTTTGTCGGTCAATTGAACCAGATCAGCAATCAGCGATGGATTCGGGTTGGCCGAATCCATCGTCAATCCGGCGGCGGCAAGGGTTTTAATGTCGGCAATGGTTTGGGGCTTGCCGACGCCGGCATGAAAATCACGGTCCCACAGGTTGCCGTAGCGAATGCCGAGGAAGAGAGGGTTTTTGTGAAAGCGATCAAAATTCTTCTTGAAGTCAACCGAGCCAGGTTCGATGTTGCCGATAACGCCGACAATCATTGGTTCCTTGGCTATCAGATCGAGCACCCATTGGTTGTCCTCAACCCAAGGGCTGGCTTCCACCTTGATTGCTCCAACGACTCCAAGAGGGGTTACAAGCTTCTTGTAGCGCTCCGGCAAAGAGGGCATGTAAAGCTTCTTATTATCCTTTGGAGGCCAAGGAATTCCTTGCGCCCGGCGAGGGTCGAAGAGGTGGATGTGTGTGTCGATTATGGGCACTTGGGTGTCTGCCGCCGAGGTTAGGGCTACCCCGGCGGTTGCGGAGAAAAATGTTCTACGGTTCACGACCTGTTATTCTATCGCGTCCACTAGCGCGCTGTTTCGAAATCTGTCCAAGGGTTGGCGTTTAAATCGCGCATCATGGTCTGCCAGTCGTATTCCTTATACTTTTCCAAATGCTCCTTAGCCTTGAAGTTTCGACCGCAAGCGTGGCCCATGGCCGCGGAGATTTTCATCTGCTTTGCCATGTTGGCATCGGCCACTTTGTTTTGAACCGCGCCGGCGGTGCCGTATGGTCCCCACCATCCTTTGATGCCACGTGAGGAAAGTTCAATGTGACCGCACAGGGTTCGTTCATTAGCATCTTCTTTCTTGGCGAACGAATCGTAGTGATCGGCAAGGAAAGATTTCGCCATTTCGGCGTCGATGTTCCCTTTGTTCCGTTCCATCAGTTGCGTCCACCGAACCCGCCGCGCATTGGCGCTGACACCCATGTCCTTGGGATCGAAATCCGTTTCCTCGGCGATTAACTTGGCATTCTCCGGGTAGTTGGAGCCGGTAAAATATCCATCTCTTGATTTTCGTAGAGTTACGTTCTTCAGGCCCAATTCAAGGGATCCTATTTCGCCCGACTTACGATCAGCCACGAGCCAGTTGTTCGCATAGCCGCCATTGTTGCCATCAGTCATGATTTTGGCGAATTCCCTGATTGACCCCGAATACTGCATGGCTTTGCGGGCGCGGACAAACTCCGGAATGCCTTTCGGATCGAATCCGATGAATTGGCTAATGGTGGTTTCGGTGATCATCATTCCCGCTGCGTTGACGCCGAAATCGTCGCCGCTATGAATGTAACCCGGCAAACCATCCATCAAGAACCGGTGTCCTTTGAGAGGAGTAATATCGAACATCACATTCCAACGCGATCCGTCCATATAACTGGTCCATGCGTTATGGGCGATCACGGGTTTACCGTCTTTTGTATAGCTGCCGGTGGCGACGAAAGCGCTACATCGTTCCGGGATTGGAGGCTTAGCTACCGGCTTGGCGCCGTTCTGTTTTTCGTAATAGGGCACGTAGTATGGGCCTAGTTCAAGCGAGGCGTTCATCGCGACGAGATCCCAAATGTCGAACTTGTAGCCTTGCTCCGCGACTCCAGCGAGGATGCCTTGCAATTCTTCGCGGTATTCCTTTTCGATTTTCGGCCAAAGAATTTCTTGAGCCGCCTTACGGAAAAATACCCAGTCCTTGTTCGAGTCGTGAGTAGATTCCAGTTGAATAACCTTCAGCGTGTCGTAAATCTCCTCGGCCATTAAGTGGCCGTGCTGATAGCCGATATCGGAAGGGGAGCCTTCCAAATGCACGAAAATCCAGCCGCCGCGGACGGGGGAACGGAACGCGCTCTTCATGCGTCCAACTTTGGGTTGATCGATTTTTCCGCCTGCAATCAGGCCGCCGGTTAAAGTTCCGGCAAGGATCAATACTTTTGCGATGTTAGAAAACATGGGCGCGAGGGACCCCTCCAATGTTTTAATTATAGGAAGAAGCATGATTATTCGACCACTAATTTTTTTGACAATCTTTTCCCCGCTGTTTGCCCAGTCCGGTCAATTTATTGTTGACAAAGATAAGCCCGAAGCCGTTTTGGGGTACGTTAACGGCAAGCCTATCACGCAGGCGCAGTTTCAGTACATCTATATTGCGTCTGATGCCAGCGTGCAAGCGGCACTAAAAGACAAGCCCGAAGAATTTCTTCGCTATTTCGGTTTTATGGACAGATTGATGGATTTTGCGCTTAAGGATCAACTCAACTTGAAGGAACCGTACCGGACGAAATTGATGATGGTCACAAACCAGATTTTGTCGGAAGCGGCGATGCAAGAGCATGAATACGCGGATGTAGTCACGCAGACGGATCAGGAAGAGTATTTCAAAAAGAATGTGGACAAATATTCAGAAGCGAGAGTGAAGCTGCTCTATGTATCGTTTTCGGATCCCGTTACGGAGTTGAAGGCCAGGCAGAAGATTGGCGAAATTGCCGGCCGGGTGAAGTTGGGTGAAGACTTTGCTGCGTTGGTGAAAGAATTTTCCGAAGACGAGGAATCGAAAAAGAAAGACGGCGATTATGTAATCAAGAAGTCCGACGGTATTCCCGATCAGATCAAGAGCGCGGTGTTCGCCTTGAAGAGCGGGCAGACTACGGACTCAATTAAGCTGCCTAATGGCTACTATCTATTCCATCTCAAAGAAATTGTGGTGAAGACTTACAAGGACGTAAAGGACGAAATCTTCACGGAGATCAAGCAGGAGCGCAAGTCGGCTTGGTTGAGCAAGATTCGGGCTTCGGTGGATGTTCGGGCTCCTGAGGCGGGGAAGGGAAAGTGACAGCCGTTGGTTCGAGTCCATTGTCTTTCTAGTCGAAGTCTACGTACTGGTGCACTTCTGTCTGAAGCGTAAACCATGGGTGGGCCCGGTGGACTTTGAATGTTGGAAGTTGTCTTTTGTCGAAGCGAATGGCTATATTTTCAGCCTATGCTTTGAGGAGATGTCAATGCCAATAAGCCTAGTACTATAGGGCTGGGATTCGCAGTCTGCTGCTCCTGCTTCGACAACTTTGGGATAGTATGAACCTATGACAGGTCTGCTCCAAGCACTCGATTTATTTGTCAATACTTGGCCCAATCGGACGACGAATCGTCGGTTTCTTCATTTCAATTGTGGGGTTTGAATTACCATACTGCAGGTCATGAAGGCTAAGAATCTGCCTCGGCAGATCAAAGTTCTTGCGCCTGAAATCGGGGAACAGCGCACCTTGTCAAATTTGTGTTTTGCCCCTAAAAACGGCGCTCATGCACTTGCCGTGCACAGACCACGTTCAATTGAAAAGCGTTTGTCCGTCATTTTTGCGCCGGTAAGTAGCTAGGCAACTTCAGAGCGTACGAAGACTCACAGAAAACTGTTTCAATTGGGTAAGTTTTGGGTAGGCGAAGAAAACGAGTAGGCTTATAAGTAATCGAAAAGTGGTGCGCCCGGCTGGAGTCGAACCAGCGACCTTTTGCTTCGGAGACAAACGCTCTATCCAGCTGAGCTACGGGCGCGCAAAGTGGCTTCTATAAGTCTACTGTAAGCCGGTCTGCCGCCGCAAAGAAATTGTCGAACCCCTCGTTTCCGCCCGCAACATCGCTACAATGGGTTTAGTGACAAAGGGTTTAGTGACAAAAGGTTTAGCAACTAAGAAGTTCTACATCGAAACGTTCGGCTGCCAGATGAATGTCCACGATTCCGAAAAGGTGATCGGCACACTGGTTAACCTTGGCTATCAGCAAACCGAAAGCCACGACGAAGCCGGTCTCGTGTTTTATAACACCTGCAGCATTCGCGATAAGGCGGAGCAGAAGGTGTTCAACATTCTTGCTCATTACAAAAAGCAAGCCGCCGCCGGAAAGATTTTTGGCGTGTTGGGTTGCGTCGCCCAGCAAGAGGGTGAGCGCATATTTGAACGCGCCCCCCATGTTTCGTTAGTCTGCGGTTCTGCCAGCTACACCAAACTTGGTGATCTGATCCGGCAAGTGGAAGCCGGCAACAAGCGGGTCACCGGCCTCAGTCTCGATACCGATGAGACTTTCGACACGCCATTCACCCGCCGTGACAATCCGCATCGCGCCTACATCACCATCATTGAAGGCTGCGACAAATCCTGCGCCTACTGTGTTGTTCCTTTTACTCGAGGGCCGGAGCGGAGCCGCACCTCCGCTAGCGTTTTGGAGGAATCTCGCCGTCTGGCCGACAGCGGCTATACGGAGATTCAGTTACTGGGCCAAAACGTAAATAGTTACAAGGATCCTTCGCCGGCCGGATGGGATTTCGCCACGCTGCTGGATGCCGTAGGCAATGTTCCCGGGCTGCGGCGCGTACGGTTCATGACCTCTCATCCACGGGATTTCCACAAGCCGATTGTTGATGCAATTAGCGCGAACCCCAGGCTCTGCAATCACGTTCATCTTCCCGTTCAATCCGGCTCATCCCGCGTATTGGCGGCCATGCAACGGCAGTATAACCGGGAGCAGTACCTGGAGCGCATTTCCTGGATCAAAAATAGTAATCGGCACATGTCGATCACAACCGATCTTATCACCGGTTTTCCCGGCGAGACCGACAAGGATTTTGAGGAAACTATCAGCTTGATCGATGAGGTCCAGTTTGACGCGCTATTTATCTTTAAGTATTCCCAACGCCCCAACACATCGGCGCTTACTTTGCCCGATCAATTGACGGATGACGAAAAGGGACGGCGGCTGACTATATTGATGGAACGGCAACGGGCGATACAAATTGTGCGAAATGCCCGCTATGTCGGTGAAATCGAGGAGGCGTTAGTGGAAGTGTATTCCACCAGCAACAATCAATGGATTGGCCGAACCTGCGACAATAAGACTCTAAACTTTACCGGACCGTTTGGGGATTCCGCTATTAAACCCGGTTCCTATCAACCGGTGCTTGTAACGCGGGCCGGTCCAAACTCACTAGTGGGCGAATGGGCGCCGCGCGCCTGATAAATTAATGTACCAAGGAGGTTGAGATGGAAGTAGAAATGAAAATTCGGGGACTCATGATGGACCCCGTGATGCAAACACCCATCGTTATCCTCAAGGATGTGACTGGAACTACAATTCTGCCCATCTGGGTGGGAATGTATGAAGCCAACGCCATTGCGCTTGAGATCGAAAAGATTTCAACACCTCGTCCGATGACGCATGACCTGATCAAGACGCTTTTGATGGGCCTTGAAACCGGCATTCAGAAAATTGTGGTGAATGAACTGAAAGATGACACTTTCTACGCGCTAATCTGGCTTGAAAGAAATGGTGAGCTAATCAGCGTCGATTCCCGTCCAAGTGACGCGCTTGCTTTGGCGCTTCGGCTGGATTGTCCGATTTTCGTGGATGAACAAGTGATCAAAAACTCTAAATCTTCGGTGAATGTGAACGAAAAAGTGACCAGCGAAGAACTTCGCCGGTGGCTTGAAAGTCTCAACGATGAAGATCTTGGCCGCTACAAAATGTAATGAATCCGGAACTGTTATGCAAACTGGAACGGCTGATGGCGGCCGGCATTGAGCTTGTGCCTTTCGACGGCATTAGCAATCACTACATTCTGTCGCGCGAAGGTTATGTCTCGCTGGTTGAAAAACGCGAAGCCGGATTCGGGAATATCGGCGCTCCCGGCATTATGACCGGGAAGGGGTTTGCTTGCCTGGTTTGGCGGGGGACTGAAGCAGTTTTCATTGCCAAGGGATTTGAGCAGCCAGCCACCGCCGGGCAAGTAAGCTGTCTTCGCACATTTGGCGAAGATCTGAAAACTGCCTTACTTGATTAATCGCTCGTACAAATCCCGCTGCTCTTCACCCATTTTGTCCCAACTGTAGCGCGCTTCCACCGTTGTTCTGGCCTGCTTTTCGATGGATTTTCTTTTTTCCGGATGCAGAATAAGGTTGCGAATGGCGGCCCCCATTTCCTCTCCCGTGGACGTTACGATGACATCTTCGCCCGGACTCAAATCAAGGCCGTTGATTCCCGCGGGCGTTGCAACTACGGCCTTTGCCATTGCCATTGCTTCCATAATTTTGATGTTGGTTCCAGCGCTAGCGACTAGGGGGGCAATGACGATGGCCGCCTTCTGATAAGCGGGACGAACGTCGCTGACGAAATCCTCGACTTCGATGCCAGGTTGATTCAAGTTGATGCTTACCCGCCCGCGATAAAGCTCCATGAAGTATTGATGGCGGGATCCGGCGATGATATGCATCTGCGGATTCAAGTCCGCAAGCCGGGGCCAAACTTCCCGCAGGAAAAATTCGATAGCAATCAAATTCGGCAAATGGGCGAAGGAGCCGATGAAAAGCAACCGGGTCGCCAATGGTTCCTGCCCACTTGGTTGAAAGCGATAGAGGTCAACGCCGTTCTGAATCGGTACGGCTTTGGCCAGGCCAACAGTTTTGCGGTCCTTTTCCGACATGGTCACCACGGCATCCACTTCCCGCCAAGCGGCTGTTTCAAAATCCGTCCACATGCGGTATTGCAAACGGGTTTCCCAATCTTCGTTACCCTCCAACAATTGGGCGTAAAGGTCCAGAGTGATGTCGTGCTCCACAAGAATAGTTTTGGCTGGTTTGCAATCGGATGCGTATTGGGCCAGTTGGGTGAACTCAAGCTGCACAACACCCGGTTTCCATTTCCGAATGGTTTGGCGCAGCGCTTGTGCAAAGGCGGAAGCAGCGAATTCCTCGACCACTTGGGGCCGGTTGTTGAAGGGGACTAAGTGCGAGCCTATGCGCTTTATAACTACAATTTCCATGAACAATTCGCGAAGTTCGGCGGGGGGCTGCGTCAACTCGTCGGCGAAAACGACGAGGATTTGCTCAAAATGAATAGCGGCGCGGCGCATCAGGTTGAACATGCGCACTGCTCCTCCATGCGAAAGGGGAAACGGCATGTAAGGCGTGGCAACTAAGATGCGAGGCTTCCCCGTCGAGGCTATTCCGGGAAACACAGCCACGCCGCCTGACGTGAGGGCCATGAAAGCTTCTCCCCTCACGGATGGCCGATTCCAACGCGGCGCCTTCCAAGCTTCCGCAAGCGCGGTGGAAGCTGATTTGACCGGCTCCATGCGGGCCGACAAATGATTCAAACGCCCAATCGCTTCCCGCCACAATTCAGGAAACTCAACGCTGGAAGCCGCCCCGGCGGCAAACTTTAAATAGTTCCGTTCAATGATAAGATCCAGTTCTTCGGGACGGAACATTTTTGAACTTGTTTGGCGGTGAAAATGTAAAACCCGCGCATGTGAAGCGAATACGGTTGGCCAACCGCGCTGCCAGGCGCGGAAACCCAGATCCAAGTCTTCCACGTACGCCGGCTTGAATTGCTCGCCAAATCCGCCAAGTGCTCTGATTTTCGCCGTGTCATACAGGGTGCATCCACCGCTTCCATAAAGGACATAGCTGCCGTCTTCGCCTTCAATTGGCAGGTTGCATCGAACCGGGAAATCATCCGGCGGTCGAATTGAGGGGCGCACTGCTTTCCCGGTTTCTTCGCGGCGTTGGCCTTCGGGGAAAAAGATTTGGGCCGTGGCTCCGAACAAGTCCGGTACGGCTTCAAAGGGCTCACTTAGTTTTAAAAGAAACGACGGTTGCACCACCATGTCGTTGTTCAACATCAGCACACGGGAGAAACGGGCTGCCTGGATGCCAAGGTTCGATGCCGCGGCAAAGCCCAAAGCTTCGACCCGCTGTACTACTTTCACGGTAGGATAAAATTGCATGAGCCACGAAGCGGTTCCGTCGGTTGATCCGTTATCGACGAGGATCACTTCATCCGGAGCTTGTGGCATCAAGCTGGGTAGCAGCGTTTCTAGAAGGTGCTTGCCATTGTGGGATGGAATCACGACGCTGATCCCTTGGGGCAATCGGCTCAAAGGCAAAATGGGCGCGTCCGGCTGCACCAGCTTCATGGCCTGCGTAACCCATCCGGCTACACAAGCGGCTGCAAAGGCAAGTGGCCTTTTGAAAGCCCATGGATGCCCTAACCGCCAAATCAATGTATAGCTAGCCGAACCGGGCATGGATTGGCTAACAACCAAATTGCGCAGCCGCCACAATAAATGCTTTCCGATGATGGGGAAGGACCGTGGGCGCACCATCCAGTGGTTCATGTTGTCGTTGAACGCCACTACCCGCATTGGCCAATTCTTCCAGGCGATCCATCGCATGCTCCAATAGGGCATGTTGGGTTGCAGGATGATGCCCGCCAGAATCACTTGCCTCCCTTCAATTGCGGCGCAAATTCTTGCTTCGTTCAGGCCGAAGGGACGTTTTGGGATATAAGGGATCCAGCGGAAAGGTTGGAGTGGGGCAAACTCGGAGATCACCATAAGCTCCACGCCGGGATGGAGCTTCGACATTTCGTCCAGGAAGCCCGGAATCAGGTCGTCGCTTCCGGAAGCAAAGGCAAGCTTGACAGGCTTTTTCAAATCAAATCCGCAACAGAGCCCCGAAACTTCCCGGCGGAGTGAAGCTCAAACATGGCGAGCGCTTGCATGGCGAAAGCCGTGGAAACAGGATTCACCATGGGCAGCATGATTCCGTTGCGGCGGCCAAACCCGAAGCCGCCTGCGATAGCCGCCTCCCCGTCTTTGAATTGGTAAGTGGCCAATCGTGCAGCGGCCGCTTTCGATCTGCTTGGTTCGCCATGATTCGCCAGCAAGCTCAATCGAAGCAGTTGGGCGCAAACATCGGAGCGTTCAAAGTTTGGGGCAATCTCTATCAGCATGGCGTATGCTTTTTCGATGCCCGCGGTCAGCGTTGCCACATGCTCAGGCGCAGCCAGCAGCGCTTCAAGATAATAACAATAGGCATGCAGCCGGTTCATCACTTCCGATGAATCGCCTGAGCCTGGCAGAAACGCGGAGTCATTGGCTAATGCCTGTGCCAACACCTGGTCAAACCAATTTTGCAAGACATCATCATTCGTAAGCGCAGCGACCTCAGCCCAGGCGAGTGCCGATTTCAGTTGGAAACAGCCCGG
>JAYVXT010000672.1:0-12538 GCA_043785065.1 Bryobacterales bacterium
CGCTCCCACATTTTCCGCGTGCCGCGCTAATTCCAGAGCATCCGCGGTGCTTGCCGCTCCAACATGCACCATGATTGTCTTCCCTTAAGGGGAATAGCGCACAGCCGCTTCGGTAACTAATTTGCGCTGGAAAACAGATTGCTGCAAGCCCTCCCCAGTTTGGCCACAAACGTAGAGGCCATCGACCCCTTTGCCGTAAAGAAACGAGAGGAACTGCTCAAGCGGTTCGTATTGGAAGACCCCGGCCGAGTTAGTTGGGGTCACGATCGCGGGCAGAATGCCATTCAGTCTCTTCATACCTGGGATTTTAAGATAACATTCCGGTCTGCAAAATCAGTTCGACTTATTTGGCATGTTTTGCGGGCCGAATGCGCTTACTAAGTGAAGGGCTTCCTAAGTAAGGTCAAAGATGAGAAATTGGCGAGGTTGGAAGAATGTTAAGCGGAAAAGAGAGTATAAATCCACAATTTTATAATGGTTGGCGCAAAAGGGTTGCGCGGATCACTACCAATTGCAATAGACTAAGGTTTGACGTTTTACAAAGGTACACGGTCGCTAGGCCAACAGGGGGGCATGGAAGCGGTATGGTGTTTGACTTAGATTATTTGACGCGCCTTCGGGAAAAGGACCCGGAGACAGAACGTCATTTCGTCACGCACTTTTCCACTGTGATCTATTTCCGGCTTCGCAATAAATTGAAATCAAAAGAGATGATTCCTGACATTCGTCAGGAAACCTTCTATCGTGTCATGCGGTTCATTCACTCCGGTAAGCACTTCGAACATCCTGAACATCTTGGGGCATTCGTCCAAACCACCTGTCAAAACGTGACCCTGGAGTTTCTGCGCGGAGATGCCAGACATCCACAGCAAAGTGAGCCAACCCCCGATTTGCCGGATACGCAGTTGGACATCGAAGAGGGATTAGTAACGGAAGACCGGAAAAAGGCGATTCTGTCGGTTTTATCGCAGCTTCCCAAAAAAGATCAAAAGATATTAAGACTGCTTTTTCTTGAAGAGACGCCGAGGGAAGAGGTTTGCCGGCAGTTCGATGTTGAAAGCGACTATTTGAGGGTGCTGCTGCACAGGGCGAAGGCCCGTTTCCGGGCAGTTTTAGACGGAGCGAAAGTGCGGTCTGCACATTTCTTAACTATAATTATTCTTTGAGTGAAACACTCATGGGATGAACTTCACTGTATAGATGGAAACGTTTGAAGAATGGATCACCATCAGGTAAATAGTTCCGGGTTAATCGAGCGTTATGTGTTCGGCCACCTCACCCCCCAGGAGATGGAACAACTCGAAGTCCATTTGTTTGAGTGTCCCGAATGTTCAACTGAACTTCATGAGACTGCTATGTTTCTAACAAACGCTCGCGTTGTCCTGCGCGAGCCGCTCCCAGAAGCGTTAGGTCAAATGAAGGAAGATGGGCCGGTTCTGGAACCTCTTGGTGGCCTTCTTCATCGTTTCCGCTCTTATTTTCTAACAGGGGCGCCAGCGTTAGCCGCTCTAGTATTTTTAGCCCTTTATACCCATGAAGCCCTGGTTGTGAATCCAGCGCTGCGCAAGCAAATCGCCGAGAGTGCACAAACTGAAGGGTATTACCATTTAACCAGTGAAACCAGGGGAGAAAACGAAAATCGGATTTCTCTGCCTCGCTCCGCCAAGAAGATTACCGTTGATTTCGACGTTCGGTCGAGTCCCGGCCCTGTTACTGTTACCTTAGCAGCGGCGGGGAAAGCGGTATTGATCCGCACCGGCATTCGGAGCCCACCCAGGGGCCAGGAAATGCACGTTGAACTTCCCGTTCAAGACTTGGAATCCGGGGAATATTCGATTGAGGTTCGCGAAGATAGTAATCCGGCGGGAGAGCCGGTTGCTAGCGCTGTATTCCAGCTCCAATTCAACTAAAATTTAGAGATTGTCCAAAGGGGAAAAACGATGGCTGACAAGAATTTCTTGTATCAGGCAAGCGCTTTCGGCTTTGCCGGCAAGATTACCGCGCCTTTTCAGTATACAATTTACGGCCAAGCAACCTGCGCGCTAGCGACAAGCGGGGGCTATGCCCATAATAGTGTCGAAAATTACCGTTGCGAGAATATGATGACTGTCGGACTTGCCAAGAGCCAAGTGATTGGAAACTTCAGACAGGTCGACGGCGCCTATTTTTCCATGGCTTCGGTGACGGTAGAGAAAATAAACATGATGGACATGATCACTTGTGACAGGCTCACCATGCGCGTTTCTTCCAAAACCATAAAGTCCGGCACGCCCGTGGAACCGGAGATCACTCCGTTAGGCTGTTCGTTCGAAAATCTGATCATCGACGGAAGACGCTACGACATCCAAATGGCCACGGGCTTGTTCAACAAGTACGGGAGCTTCAGCAGCCTCAACACATCCACGGCGCTAAAAGAGTTATCATCGTTACTCTTAGGGCAGGGGTCCGCTGCAATTGAAGCTTATACGATGGTTGGAAATGAGACCGAACTTGGTATCTTCAACCACGCAATTGAAATCCCGCAATTCGGAACAATCCGGTTGGCCAGAATTTTCTGCACACCCCGCTCGCGGCGCGTAAGCATGATGGAGGTTACATTAGGATGTCCGGGAGAAGGCGGCTGCGAATTTGGCGGGGGAACCACCAACGGCGAACCCTATCCGCCATAATCGGCTCCGCGGTTCTCGCAACTTTTTGCGGCTGTTCCAGACCAATAAACATTGCTGAAGTACAAGACAAAGTAAAAGGCCTCTCCCGAAACGGAAATTGGGATGAGGCATCTTCTTTTGTGGACCAACAATTGCAATCCCCGCAATGGAAGCCAGGGTCGAACGAACACTGGATTCTAAAGCTGCTGAAAGCCGAACAATTGTCAGACGAAGGTAATTGCAAGAGTATATCCAAGCTCCTTGCCCCTCCATTGCCGCAAGACGAATTGCTTAACGCCGAACGGCAAATGCACTTGGCTTATTGCGACAGGCGGGAGCACCCGAACGAGTCGGGGATATTATTGGAATCGGCTCGCGAAGTGGCCATTAGGCGCAATTCCAAGAGTGTCCGTTGCAGAATTCTGATGCGATTGGCGGTGATGGACATCGGCAGGGATCGATTTGAAGAAGCCCAGCAAGAACTGAATTTAGCGATCTCTGATGCAAGAGAAGCGCGCGATGAAAAGCTGATTGCTATTTGCATTTTGAATCTTGCGCTGGTCATGCAAAAAACCAATAGATTAGACCAAGCCCTTCAATATGGCGAGGAGGCCCGCAACCACTTTGCGCGGCTAAAACACCGGCCCGGCTTCGCCGCCGCCACTCAAAATCTGGGTTCCTATTCAATCAGGCTGGGAGACATCGACCGGGCAAAGATGCTGCTGGAAGAAGCCCAAGCGAAAATTTGGTCAAGCAATCATGGCTTGCTCACCGAACTTGGAAATGCCGCCCAGGAATCCGGAGATTCTAACGCGGCGCTCAAATACTACAGGGAATCGCTTAGTATCTCTCGCGACGAAACGGAAAAAGGGAAATCGTTGGGCAACGTCGCACTGGCCTATATCGACTTGGGACTTTACAAGGAAGCCGTGGATGCAAACGAGCAGGCGCGGCACATTTTTTTGAAAACGAAGAACGATCAAATGCTGCTTTATACCAAGTTCAATCAAGCAAGACTAGCGCAAACCAGCGGTCTCAGCGTGGCCGAACAAGACTACCGCGATGTTTTCCGATCCTCCAATCACATCAATTTGCAAGAGGAAGCGGCGTACCGCCTTGTTTCGCTTCTGGCGCAAAACCATCAATCGCAAAAAGCTGCAACCGCATTTCACGAAGCGAATAAGTTTGTAGAACAGCAAAGGCGATCAATGAGCAGCGACGAGTTTCGCTTGATTTATTTCAGCAAGCTAAAGCCGCTGTTTCATGACTATGTGCGGTATCTGGCATCGCAAAACCGGACGGCTGAAGCCCTTTCCGCCGCTGATCTGGGACGTGCGCGAGCGCTCGGCGACAGCTTGGGCGCAAGCGATGCGCTTTCCCCCATCGAAATCTCCAAAAGATCGGGACGGACAATTCTCTACTACTCCTTGGGAAAAGGAAAATCGTTTTTATGGGTGATTCGACCCTCCGGCGTGGTGATGCGTGAGCTTGCCGAGGAGAAGGAAATTGGCGCATTGGTCGACGTCTATAAGGACTTCATTCACGCACAACGCAAACCTGGCCATTCTTCGGGGGATCGCGAGAAACTGTTTCAAGCGGTTCTGGAACCAGCCAGAAGTCTGGTAGGCGCCCATGACCAATTATTGATCGTTGCCGACGGCCCATTGCATTCGCTGAACTTCGAGACACTACCCTCTTTCGCGGAAAAGCTCTATTTGATTGAAGATCATGAAATCGAACTGGCAACCTGTTTACGGCTGCTGCGGGACGCAAGCCCGAGCCCGCCGGGGAAGAACACTTTGTTCGCGATTGGCGCTCCGGATCGTTTCCCCAAAGGGTTTTCCGATCTTCCCGGCGCCAAACGCGAGATGCAACAACTCCGCCAGTACTTTGCCGCGGATGATTCCATATTTCTGGAAGGATCCGCGGCGGGAAGGAAACAATTCATGGCCGCCGCCTTGGAGAAATACAGCCACCTTCATTTTGCAATTCACGCCGAGGCCTTTCCGGCCAGCCCTCTTGATTCCTCGCTCATTTTGCGTGACGATCCGGGTGGGTTTCGGGTGACGGCGCGCGAGATCGCCACAAAGAAACTGGTTGCCGAACTGGTAACCCTCTCCGCTTGCCGCGGTGCGGGGGCAAAAGCCATTTCCGGCGAAGGTTTAGTGGGTTTGTCGCGCGCCTTCCTGCAAGCGGGAGCCAAGCGGGTGGTGGCGGGCTTGTGGAATGTGAGCGACAAAGAGTCGCCGATGCTGTTCCAGAAAATGTATGCCGGTATAGCAAGTGGCAAGGCTCCTGGCGCGGCGTTGCATGCAGCCAAGTTAGACTTGATCCATTCCCAGGAATACTATGCAAAACCTTATTATTGGGGACCGTGGCAAATGTATGTGAGCACGTTGCGGTAGATAGGCTGGGGTCTCTAAAAACAAAGAGCGGACTCGAAGGCCCGCTCTTTTCATTGTTCAAAACCGATCCGGATTTTGAGGAACACGCGCAAAACGGAGATCCGGTGGCGAGAAACTTCGCGTGCTACTCCAATATTTGGCGCCCCTGCCACCGGGCCCTTTGCGCTTTAGAAAGACAACCGCAAGGAGATATCGACGCGCCGGTTGCCCGCCGCGCTTCCACCGCCACCGCCACGACCGCCGCCGCCGGGACCACCGCCAAAGCCGCCTCCGCCGATGCTAGTGGACTGGCCAAACAAAGGGGAGCCCAAGTTGCCAACTGGAGATGCAAGGTTCACGTGATTGAAAAGATTGCGCGCAGAAATCGAAGCTGTTAAGTTGAAGCGCTTCCCACTACCCGCGCCACCGAACATGTCGCCGCCTCTGTCGCCGCCGCCGCCGCGCATACCACCGCCGCCACCACCTCGGCCTCCATGGTCTCCACCGCCGCCACCCATGCCAAAACCGCCGCCGGGAGGTCTGCCGCCGCCTTCACCCGGACCGCCTGGAGCAGCTTCACCCTTCGAGCCGAAGCCCCAACTTCTGCTGGCCCGCAAGTTCACCGAGAAGCTGCCCGGAGCTTGCCCGTAGTTCCGGGGGATTAGTTTGTCGCTCGGGCCTGGGGCAACATTGAATAGTCCCAGTCTCGTGTTCACCACGTTAGGTAAAGTTGGATCCGTAGCGAACGCCGGGCGGTCGTTAAATACCGAATCGCCGTTGGCATCGCGGCCAGTTGTGATATTGAACGGCCCACCCGTGTTTGCGCTCACAAAGGGAGAAAAGCTCATCTTGAGTGGTTTGAATGTGTAATTGCCACCCATCAGGAAGCGATTCCGGATATCGTAGCTGGTGCGCGAGTATTCAGAGTGCACGTCGTAGGTATAGGCGGGAAAGCTTCCCGCTCCGTCACTA
This sequence comes from Bryobacterales bacterium, assembly GCA_043785065.1. GTDB lineage: Bacteria > Acidobacteriota > Terriglobia > Bryobacterales > Bryobacteraceae > JANXSF01. Next base: position 6,005 of record JAYVXT010000672.1, read on the forward strand.
TCGGCATTAGCGCGGCCATATACGTAAAAGCCAAACAGAGTGATCGCCTTCGTGCGGGCATTCAGGCTGGTCATCAGCTGATTTTGGCGGCTGAATCCGGTGGATTCGTATTGGTAATAGTTGAGGGAATTCCCCAACGGACGAATTCCGTTGAAGGGGGCATTGATGTTCCGTGTCCTCAGAGTGTGCACTCCGCGAGAAAAGGTGTAGTTGACCGATGCGGAAATATTAGACCGCAACTGCCGTTCCACACCCACCGAAGTCTGGAACAAATACGGAGACTTCAAATCCGTCGAAACCAAGCGGATTGTATCCGGAGATTGGTTGGCGGTAAGCGAAGCCAACGAAGGAATGGTGGGGAAGGTGTCGGGATTCTGCACGATGTAAGAATGCTGCGCAACGCCATTAAAGCGAAGCGTTTGCAGAATCGAAGTTTCCTGGAACCGGTCGTAGAAAATGCCCGTGCCAAGACGAAGCACCACGACAGGCGGCTTAGAACCCTTTTGTCCGACTGCCCAGGATAGGCCGATGCGGGGAGCGAAATTCATGTTACTGCTGATGTTGCCCTGATTTTCGTAACGCAAGCCATAGCTTAACGTCATGGCCGGTTTGATGCGGAAATCGTCCAACAGAAAAACGCCGATGTCGGTTTGTCCGACGGATGCCAGGGGCTGACCGCCGGCCAACGAGAACTGGCTGGCGCCACCGCCCAATAAGCGGATCTGGGCGGGAGTGTAGCTCAGCTTTTGGAAGTAGAGCGTGCGCCGGTAAGATTCAAGCGAGGTGATGTTGTCGGTTAATCCTGTCGGTAGACCGTTGGCGTCCAGCACTGGACCCAAGCGGCCCGAGAAAGTATAAGATCCGCCAAAGTTGCTCACCGAATAATCGTCCATGTACCCGCCGCGAATCCTACCGCCGAACTTGATTGAGTGCCGGCCGGGAGTGATCGTCGTCATATTTGTCAACTCATAACGCTTGTTGGTGTTGTAGGAGTTGCCGATCTGCGCGCCGCCGCCGTTGAAGGCGTCCTGCACGTTGATCGAGGGGATCGTGTTATCGCCCGTATTGTCAATCGAGCTGTGCATGAATTGGAAGCGTGTTTCATTGATCATGCGGGCCGAAAGGACAGCGGTTTCGGTCAACTGCACGGAGTGTTCGGTATCGTGATGATCGTAGGCGCGGGAGGACAGCGAAAAGGCTCCGGTTCCTTCGCCGTCAGTGCTGGTGCGGGAGAACATGTAGCGGCCAACCAACGTGTTCTTGCTGTTTAGCGCATAGTCCACCCGCGGGCTGATCGAGGTGCGCGATTGCGGATTGGGCAATGCGATTTGCAGCGCTTGCGGCGTTAGGTTGGAATCGAGAATTGTGGCATTCACCAAGTTACTATCATCAATTCCACGATGATCCATATCAAGATTGAACGACGACTTCTTGCTGAGCGGCCCGCCGAAGTTGAAGCCATACATCTTCGATTGAAAATCCGGCTTAACCGCAACGAACGGGTTGCGGGAATTGAAGAGTTTGTCGGAGAAGTTGAAGAATGCCGAGCCGCGATAGCGGTCCGTACCGGGTTTGGTGAAAATTTCGATGCGGCCAAACCCGATGCGGTCATATTCCGCCGAAAATGGGCTGGCATTGACGCGAATTTCGCGAATTGACGACTTAGGCGGCAAGCTGCCCCCGGTAAAACCGTCGATGTAAATCTGTCCGCCATTTGGGCCGGCAGAAGGACCAGCCAAGGCTTGTAGATCTTGCGAAAGTTCATCGGGATCGTCGGAGAGAACGTCTAGATCCGCCCCGCGCAGTACTAGTTGGCCGGCGTTTTGCGTCGGATCGGTGCCAATACGCGCCGTATCGTCATTGACAGTTACAGCTTGGTTTTCAGCGGCAATCACCAGCCGTGCGTCAAGCACCATGGCGCTGGTGACGTTTACTTTTTGAGTATTCGTTTTGAAACCGAAACGCTTGATGACGACGGTATAATTGCCGGCTTCAAGCGGGGTGAGATTAAACTTCCCGTCCTGATCGGTGGATACGGTTTTCTTGTAGCCGCGAGGACCACTAACGGCCACATCGGCGGCTGGGATGATCGCGCCCGAAGGATCGCTCACCGTACCAGAAATTCCCAGTCTGGTTTGCGCAAAAGCGGAAAGACTGAGCAGAAGTAGAAGGACACACGTCCAGATTTTATTTTTCATCATTAATCCTAGAAACTCGAATCACTTAAAGTACGGGAATATCCATTGACCAAGCGCCGATTGCCCGGCCGCCTTGTGGAGCCGCGGCGGGCCTTGCAGCGATGAGCGCTTCGACTCCGGTAAGAATCGTAATCGCCGTCATCTGCTCAGCTGTCGCGCCTTTGGTGCTTGAAACTATAATTTGATCGCCGACCTTCAAATCGGTCATCGCAAGAGCGGGCATGTGCTCCAGCATGGCGTTCAAATCACCGCCGCTTCGCGCGCCGCCGCCAAACATGCCGGCGCCTGGACCACCCGGGGGCCGCCCTTGGCCTTCACCCGGAGAGCCACCTGGAGCTCCGGCCGGCCGGCCGCCACCTTCACCACGCGGGGGGACTCCGGGTCCACGCGGGGGACCGCCTGGTCCGCCAGGTCCACGCATTCCGCCGCCACCCATCATCGCCGCCATCATCGGCGGCATCTTCTTAATGTTTGAATCTTTGGTCGCTTTAACCGTCGTCAGCCCTTTGCCCTCAAGCGGCTTGATGTCAATCAGACCCGTGGCCGCATCAATCTTGGTTATGGTTCCCGCCATCGTCTTGAATGTGCCGAATACAATCACTTCGGCTTCCACCTTGGCTCCATCTTCGGATTTCGTCCCTAAAACGCGCATCTGATCATCTTTGCTGATGTCTTTCATGGAGGCGTCCTTGGCTTCGGAAAACTTCACCGAATCGGGGGCATAGCGCTTAAATTGGGTTTTTTCGGTTATGGCGACAGAAACCGGCTTAGGGGTAGCCGACGGGCCCATGCCCGTGCGGACTTCAATTTGGATCTCCTTGGTTTCAGGCTTCACGCCCTTGACTACGCCTGAGGTGCCACGGGTGGTCCACTCCGCCGCATCGGCCTCGTGCTTTTTCGCCAGTTCCGTTTTCGCCATCACGATGACGTCTTTGTCGCGCACCAGAACACGATCTCCAACTTGGAGTTCGCCGATGTTGCTCGGCTCTGCTTTCTTCAGGTCGGTAACGCCGGGAGCCACGCGCTTGTAGCTTAATTCAGTGGCTTTCTCAATGGTCTGCGGTTCGCCCTTGTCGACTTTCACCGTAAAAGCGCCAGTGGAGGTATCTACAGCGGTGACTTCCCCCAGCACGCGGCGCGCCGGAGCGGCCGTCTGGCCGTAACCTGGGTTTGCCGTGAGAATCGTGAACAAAATTGCCGTCAAAAGTAATTTAAACATTGCTTCCTTCCAGAGAGATGATGTATTTGGATACGCAGCTGTTACAGGTATGGCCCTACTTGTTTGAGTAAAGTTTTGTAAATAGCCCTAAGCTATTGACCTGTAAAGAATTGTAAAGATGAGGCGAAACCAGAAACCACGTGGTTTGCCCCGCTCGTCGTTTATTATGGCTTAGTTGTATTTCATGACCGCATCCACGTCACTTTCTCTACTCTTGATAGACGACTATGTCGAACTTTCCATTTTGGTGAAGGAATTCCTGGAAAGCCAACATTTCCAGGTAGAAATCGTAAATGACGGCAAGGATGGTCTAGCGAGGGCCTTGGTAGCCGATGTCAGCTTAATCATTTTTAATTTGATGATGCCGGGCATGAACGGATTTGAATTGTTACGCAAGCTGCGGACCGTGAAGCAAACTCCGGTGATCATGCTGGCGGCGCGAACCGAGCAGCGCGACAGGTCTAGACGCCGGAGCCGATGACTATCTCCCTAAACCCTTCGATCCGCAAGAATTAGCTGCACGCATCCGCGCTGTTCTGAGGCGCGCTTCAACTCCAGCGGGCCAAACCGTAGCGGAGGCAGGTTGGGGTACACATCGATTCGGCCACCCGCGAAGATATGCAATCTGGCCGGAAAATCGACCTCACCTCCATTGAATTCGATATTCTGGAAGTCCTTATGCGAAACAGCGGACGCGTCGTCACTAGGATTGATCTAATGAACAGCTTGTATCAATGGGAGGCCACCGCGACTCCAGCGGAGCGTCTTCAAGTCCTTCAAGGCGCGGTCGATTCCATTTCCATAATTCGTGCCGCGAACACCCGACATTCGATTTATTAAAATCCTCAAAACGCTTATTGAGAGCGACGTGGAGTTCATACTTGTTGGTGGTGTGGCGTCGGTGCTGCAAGGAGCTCCCGTCACTACTTTCGACGTTAATGTTGTTCCCCGCCGAACGGAAGAGAACATAAGCCGGCTAATGCAAGCACTGGAATCGATCAAGGCCCATTATAGACATTCTTCGGATCGGAACCTTCGACCCGGGTTGTCGCATCCGGCCACTCCCGGCCATCAGTTATTGATTACAAAATTCGGCCCTCTTGACGTGTTGGGAATGATCGGCAGCAACCACGGTTATGATGAGTTGTCGGTTCATGCCGAACCAATGGATCTTGGTGATGGCACACAGATCATGGTGGTCAGTCTGCCCCCTGTTAATCCAGAGCAAATAAGAAGTGGGCATCCCAAGGTCCAGTCGACCCTCGAAATCCTCCGTGAAACGCTCCGGCTAAGGGACAATACGCAATGAGAACTGCAAATACGCTTAGAATGGATGATTGTTACTATCCTATTCTATTGGAAACGTCATAATTCTCGCTTTGACCGCAACAGCGCAAATCCGATCATGACGGAGCCGCACATCAGAAAGCTTACCGGTTCCGGAACTGTGTTCAAATGGCCCGTTGGGTCTGCGGCGCTGACGAATGCCACGTCCAAAGTGTCGATTCCAAAATCGTTGCCACCGGCGATTGCGTTGTTTAGCGAGATTTCAAGAACGATGCTCAAACCTGTCACACCGGTAAAGTTAAGGGACTGTTGAATCCAAGAGGCAGGATTGGGGGTGGATGAAGTACTGCTTGTAGCCAAGTTGGTGTCAAAAGAAAAGGACCCGAGCACGGCGGAAGTGGCCCCATCATATACGTTCAGACTGAGATTGGCCGCCTGCGTCGTGTATAGACCTGTGAAATAACCTGAAACGGTTCCACTGGTAGCCCCTCCGGTATTCACAACTTGTGAATAGATCCTGCCGTTGCCGGTTGCGCTGCCATTGACAATTAGGAAGTTTGTACCAGACCCCGATTGCGCAGTGGCCGGTGCCCATAGGCTATGGCAATCGCTCGCGTTTGGCCCGATGGACCAAGTGCCTTCCGCGAACATTTGGGTATTGCTAGTGCAAGGACTGGGGATTGTGGATGAATACAGAAACGTGTTCATAAAACCGGAACCTCCGGAGCCAGTACCAGCTAAATCATTGGCATCAAATGATTGAACTATAGCGGCATGAGTAAAAACGGAAAGGAAACTGAAAAACACCAAACGGTGAGCGGAATTGAGAAGAATTGACATGTGGATGACCTTTAAGAAGCAAAGTTTGAATTAGATAGCCGTGCGGTAAATAGCCTCACGGTCTACAGTCCTTTTCGACTTAATCCAAGTAAGTAATACTTTTTTATTCTTTGCCTTGGCTGCTTAGGGTCTACTCCGGGACAATCTAGGAGGGGTAGATGCAAACTCTATTGAGGGACATAATAAAGCAGAACGGCCCCCCCCGCCAGCCGCTCCGCAGGTTTCAGCCCTTTCAGCCACCACCATGGAGCGCGGATTTCTCCCGCTGGCCGCAAATCAAGCGGCATATAGCGTTGCGACGCACTGATTGCGAGCCAGCCCGCAGTAGGCCTCCATGGATTCGCTACGTAGTTTCCGTTCTCGCCCAAGCCGTGGCGCCATAAATCGCTTGAGCCCCAAAAACTGACGCCGAAGGGAGCCTTATCGCGCCTCGCCATCAATGCGTCCGCTGCTTGCTTGGCGGATTGACCCCAGTCGAGGTCGGAGTCAATGCGAATATACTCCGGTTCAAGCGCCAATTCGTTGAAGTAACTTATGTAATTAGGATGAGCGCGAATGCCGGCCGCAAGGTGCCACAGCAGTAACACGGCTCCAGTAAGTTGTAGTGGTTTTGACGAAGTTAACAAGAGGCGCGATAGCACTAAGCCGGCTGGGATGGAAAGTAGCGCCAGTATAATCAAAATGTGACGAACACCAAGATTGATCGTTCCCGGCAACACAGACAACAAAATAAACACCGCCGAGGCAAAAGGAACCCATGCGGGGCGGTTCAGGCGGCGCAGCCAAAATAGCGAACTGACGGCCAGCGCAAGAAACGGCAAGGTAGTTTTGAAGAACAAGACAACGAGGAAAAAGTACCACCACCCGTGCTTTGAAAATTCGCCGAATAGGTAAGATAGGTGGCCGTCGAAGACGTGTCTTTTCGCCTCCAATAAACCTTCGTAAATGAATCCGGCTGGAAGTGTTAGGGTTGGCCGGCTGGTGATCATG
>JAYVXT010000673.1:0-33510 GCA_043785065.1 Bryobacterales bacterium
GCGGCTGGTCAGCCGCCCTTTCTTAGCGGGCAAGTGGCCAGGCGGGTAATCCTAGTAGAGCGTGGCTAAAGTAGGAAAAGACCAGCTGCTTACGCTTATGACTCAGTAATTGCAATGCGTTACCGGCCGCTACGGTAACGGAGCGGACTTTCACCACAAGGCTGCTAGCCGACAGTCTCGTTGTAAGCCATTTTTCCTGCCTGAACAGCTTGTTTCACATCGCCTTGCTTGCGTGCTAGTTCCGCCCGGCCCTTGCCCACCAAATCGCTAGCCGTATCCCACAAGTCCGACGCTTGCCCTTTAATTTCTTCCGCGCCCTGTTTAGTCTTCGTGGCTACCATTCTCCGCAGATCTTCTCCGCGTTGCGGAGCATAGAGAATGCCTAGAGCCAGTCCGGCCCCAAGGCCACACAAAAAATTTGCAGTTCCGTTTCTATCCATCATTTGTTTATTCCTTTATTTTTCTTTCGGTGAATATTTTTTTAACACAGCTTGCAAGTTTGAGGCGGCAACGGGAAATGCCACTTGTTTCTTTACGATGTCCGCATTCTGCATCCGTGAGGAATACAGAGCTTCGTTATCGTCAAGATCTTCTCTCAAAGTGGCGCCCTGTAAGGAAACACCCGCGAATACCCCTCTCGAACGGGACCAGGATAAAATCTCCGCGGTCATTTTTGCGTCCGTTTGAGCTGTTGCCGAACGTCCCACCGGTCCTGCGGCCACTTCGCCTTCTCCACCCAAAGTGAATTTGCTCGAAAGCAATTTGTCCGCCCCGCGCGCATTCATCACTAACATCACCACATCGGTTTCCGACCCGCCAATTTGAAAGCCTACCGAACCGCCCTCAATGCGCACCGCGCCTGGGGCGGACCACCCGCTCGCAGTACGGCAAGATACGAATCCTTTACCGTATTTGGCGCCAACGATAAAGGCGGCCTTCTTCATGCCCGGTACAATGACCACGCAATGAGCTTTCTCCAACAACTCATCGGGAATGCCCTTGTCGGGGGCGTCCATGACTTCTTTGAGGACCATGGCCGATTCTTCCAGCCGTTTATCGACATCTTTGTTGGATGCCGCGAATATTGCGTTGCCCACCAGGAAAGCAGTCAGCGTCACCATCTTCTTATTCATATGTTTCTCCTTCTTTCTTGTAACTTGTTTAAGCAATCCCACGGCCATTCGATTTAGCGCCACTATTGAGTAAGTTACAGGAAACGGTGGGAAGGATTGTTACATCAGAGAGCAACTTCTGCATTTATCTTGCTCGGTCTGTTGAGCGTCCGGAACACGTCTCTTCTAGCTCGGAGCAACCGCAGCCGGATAGCCGTTATGGATGCTTGCTCATCTTGGGCAATCTCTTGTACGGTCGCTCCATCCAGGAATCGCTCAAATAACTTTCTTTGCTGGGGGCAGCAACGCGTTAGTATCCGTTGCACATCAATTGAGGCAAGATTGTCTTGCGTCCCGCACGAATACTCCTTTAGCGGTTCCATTTGCGGAGCGTTCCGTAACCCACTTCGGTAAGTATTTAATGCAATTGTGTTTACCCAGGTAAACACCATGCGTTCGTTTCTTAACTGCTGAATTCTTTCCCACCCTCTCGCCCATGCGGACTGCGCCAATTCTTGGGAGAATTCAGCGGAAATCCCTCTGCTGCACAGATAGCGAACAGTTCGCACATACCCGTGTGTGTAGGCTTCTCCGTACGTTTCTTTCGTCATGGGATTCTTGTAAGCAATCAAAAGACCATTGTAATTAGAGGCTAAAGCACGAATTTCGGTGCAACTATTGCATCCTGAAGTAAAAACCCAACATGGGGATCAAAGCTATGTTCTTAAAAGTAGACCCTCCGAGGTTGGCCATGCAATTGCTATCATAGTTACTTAACTACAAAAAAGGACGAGGTAATTATTAAATGCTTGGCTGGATTCTACTGTTCGCTATTCTCTCGCTCTTTGGAGCCATTCCGTTGGCCATGGGGCAGACTCAAATCGATTTTTCCGTCAAAACAGCTGTTCTACTCTCGTCTACTCTTTGCCTGCTATGTGTCTTAACTCGATTGTTTCGCCGTCGTACTTGATTAGCGGCTCTCTGTTTTTTCACGATAATGCGCTCAAAAGCAACGTGTTTCCTCATTGGTATTTATACAACGGATCCCGATAAGGCGTTAGCCGCCTATAGCTCTCTCCGTTCAAAAGGATTCAAATCCTTAACTCTTCTTGGGTCCAGACCCGAATTGGCCGATAAGGGGAAGGCCGATCCTCGTCTCCCGCGATTAGACGGGGAAACCTTTGTAACTACGGTTACTGATCGTGCCCGCCTCAAAGAGGGCGTGGACTTAATGCGCCAGGAAGGGGTTCCAACTGTTTTTGTCCTTCCCCCATATTATGAATGCGCCACTCCAAGTCCTCAAGCCGATCAGCGTGTTCACGCAAAGTTGCGCGCCTGCGAAGCTTCCCTTAAGTGCTCCCTTGATCAGTTGTTTCACTCCGTTATTTTGGACCACCCGCTTAGTCCATCCGCCGAATGGTTGTTGGATAACGCTCCTCTTGCCAGAACCCAAATAACTGAGTTGCGCCGTCATCTTCCCAAGCAGCCTCGGGCCGCCCGCTACCGCGCCCAAGGTTCCGACGGCTACGAATACGCCTTTGAATTGGCAACGCAAATCACCTCGGCCAGCGATCACGGCATTCAAGTCAGCGAGATTATAGATTCCCTTCATAGTTCCCAGGAGTCACGTCATTTATCCATCGCCGAATTGTGGGCTTTACCCTTGCTGCTGCGCTTGGCTTTGCTTGAAGCCTTGGCTGGTTTCGCGGCTCGTGTAAGTCACAACCAGCAAGTTCGCGAGACAGCGTATTTTTGGGCGAACAGGTTGATTTCAAGTTCACGCAGAGATTCGGCCACCCTCGAACAAGTCGTATCGCGAATGGCCGGCGAGCCCATTGCCACCGAACCATATTTCATCACTTGTTTAGCGGAGCAGTTGCAGGACGAGGACAGCGCTCTGGCGCGATTTCAACATTGGATTGAAACCGGACCTGGCTCCTCGCTGGATGAATTGGTGCGTATCGAACACAATCGCGAAGCCGCCGAACGTGTTTCTATTTCCAATGCCTTCGGAAGTCTCCGGACGCTTGCCTGCATCGACTTCTCCGATGTTTTTGAAGCCACATCCCTTGTCGAAAAGGAACTTCGTCTAGACCCCTCCGGCGTTTACCCCAACAGCGATTTCACCACTCGCGACCAATGCCGTAAGGTTGTTGAACTCATAGCCCGCTACTCTTCAATCGATGAATTGACGGTAGCCAAAGAAGCGAATGCTTTGGCGCTCAAGGGCGATACTCCTCGTTCCCGGCTTGTTGCGTGCTATTTGATCGATGAAGGGATTCTTGAGCTGGAGCGCGAAACGGGAGCTCGCATTCCCTTGGGAAGCCGCTTCTTGCGGACGGTTAGCCGTCACTCCACGGGCGCTTACATCGGTTCAATTTTTATCATCTCTCTCAGCTTTCTAGCCCTTGCTATTGGGGCAGCCTGGGAAACCGGGGTTAGATCCCACGGGATGCTGGTTCTCTTAGGAGTTCTCGCATTATTCCCCTTAAGTGAACTGGCGATTCAAATTGTCAATGCGCTGGTAATTTCCATGTTCACGCCTCGCACGCTTCCTAAGCTCAATCTTGAGGATGGAATCCCGCTCGAACACGCCACACTCGCTGTCGTCCCCATGATGCTCTCCAACACGAATGCGGTGCGGCGCGAAATAGAAAAACTGGAAATTCGTTTTCTCGCCAATCCTGAAAGTAATCTTTCTTATGGTTTGCTCTCCGATTTTGAAGATGCGTCCACACCCACCACCGCTCGCGATTCTGCCTTGTTTCAGACCGCCCGCAACGGTATTGAGGAATTGAATCAGCGTTACCCTGGCGGCCGCTTTCTTCTGTTTCACCGCCAACGCAGCTGGTCGGAAAGTGAACAACTTTGGATCGGCAGAGAACGCAAACGAGGAAAGCTGGAAGACTTAAATGCCTACCTCAATGGAGAAAGTTCCCAATCCCTTCTTGCCGCGGGCGCGCTGAATTCATCTATCCGCTACGTGATCACCCTTGATGCGGATACGCAGCTTCCTCCAGGAGCCGCCCGGCGTATGGTTGAAACGATCGCCCATCCACTAAATCAAGTGGAAATCGACCCAGTGAAGCATGCCCGAATCCGCGGCTACACCATCATTCAGCCCCGAGTAAGCGTTGCTCTGCCCGACGCCGCAGCCACTCGCTTCACCCGCATCTTTGCCGATGCCACCGGAACCGACCCCTATTGCCACACCGTTTCCGACGTCCACCAGGACTTGTTCGGCCACGCCATTTTCCACGGCAAAGCCATTTACGAGGTCCGCGCGTTCAGTTCCATCTTGCATCAACGTTTCCCCCCGGAAACAATACTCAGCCATGATTTGATTGAAGGGGCGCACGTCGGAGTCGCTCTTGCCACCGATATTGAATTGTTCGAAAATATTCCGCTCGATTACGCGGGTTACTGCAAACGGCAACACCGTTGGATTCGTGGCGATTGGCAAATCGCTCAATGGATCCTTCCGAATGTGCCCGGCGAATCCGGTGCTTTGGAGCCCAATCCGCTTTCATTGATAAATCGTTGGCGCATTTTCGACAATTTGCGGAGAAGTGTTGTCCCCATTGCCTCGGTGCTGCTTCTATTATTTGGATGGTTAATCTCCGCCTCGCCCGGGGTATGGACGCTGGTGCTGCTGCTTGCCTTGGCCATTCCGGTGTTCGCTCCTCTTCTGGATAGGCTCGCCCGCCGCATTCAAGGAACAATCCATGGTTGGCAAGGCGCAACCGATGAATTGGTCCGCACCATTGTGCTGCTCGCGTTTCTTCCACATCAGGCCTGGCTTGCCATGGACGCAATGGTTCGGGTGACGTTTCGACGATGGATCAGCCGCCGCAACTTACTTGAATGGCAAACGGCCGAAGGCGTGGACCTCAATGCGAAAGTCCACATCGGTTCCGCCATGAAAGCCTTGTTAGTCATCAGCGGCCTTTCATGCATACTCATGTTGGCCCTCGCCGTGCGCGATGCCCTGTTTCCCGCCTCCGGGTTTGTCACCCTTTGGATTGCCTCTCCGGGTTTAATGAAATGGCTGGCGCTTCCCGGGGCGGTGACTAGTTACAGCAAGCTTCGCCCGAAAGATAGCATTTATCTGCGCCGGATTGCCCGCCAAACCTGGCGCTACTTTGACGACTTGGTGACGCAAGAAACCAACTGGCTGCCCCCCGATAATTCTCAGTTGGCGCTCCGCGTTGAAGTGGCTCAGCGCACCTCTCCCACGAATATTGGACTGTGGTTGAATTCAGCTCTTGCCGCCCACGATTTCGGCTATATTACAACCGATGAATTGTGGCGCCGTTGTAACCTTACCTTGACCACTTTGCAGGGCATGGAACATTACGAAGGGCATCTGTTGAATTGGTACGACATTCAAACCCTAACTCCTTTGCTTCCTCGTTATGTGTCTACCGTGGATAGCGGTAATTTGCTGACCAGTCTGTGGGTGCTCAATCAAGGTTGCCAGGAAACGCTTTCAACTCCCATCATCAGTTCGCTCAGCATGCGCGGCCTGTTCGATGCGTTGGCCATGCTTCGCAGAGTCTGCGGCAGGGACCCGTCCACCACGGTGCCCATTCAACTCCTTCGCCGTCTATTGCGCGGTAAGGTCGAAGGTCACGCACTCATCGGCCGCCTGCGCATGGCGCAGGGCCCCGCAAAGCAGTTGCTTGAGGTTCGATCTCCAGGCGATGAACGTTCGTACTGGGCATCGAAGTTCGCGCAACAACTGGAATTCTGGATTACCTCTATCGACCGATATTTGCTTTGGATGGAAGTCCTAACCCAACCGCCCGATTCGTTGGTCGGTGAACTGGGGGATGAAATAGTAAGAATGCGCCGCCGCGCTATCCTTGTCGCCCCATCGTTGCTTGAATTGGCAACGCAAGGATGCCCGCAAGTGGATTCCATTTTATTCAAACGCGGCGACCCGGGAGTGTCTCCCGAGATTGCAACTTGGCTCAACCGCTTGGCTGCCACTTACGGGCAGTGCCGGACGTTTGCCGCGCAATCGGCTCACAACCTGAAAGAATTAGGAGCCAATGCCAACCGTATCGCGGACGGCATGAACATGAAGTTCCTCTTTGATCAGAACAGAGAATTGTTCGGTGTGGGTTACGCTGTCGGCGACCCCTTGGTCTTTACCAGCCATTACGATCTGCTGGCCAGTGAGTGCCGTTTGGCCAGTTTGGTTTCCATTGCCAAAGGCGACGTGCCCCTCACGCATTGGAAAGCCCTTGGCAGGCCGCGCGTGACCACATTGAATCGCCGCGCCCTGCTGAGTTGGAGCGGCACCATGTTTGAATATCTCATGCCGACCTTGTATACCCCGAGCTTCCCCAATTCCTTGCTCGATCAGGCTTGTAGAGACGCCCTCGACAGGCAGATCGAATATGGGCAGGACAATAACATTCCATGGGGAGTTTCCGAATGCGCATATAGCGCGTTAGACGCCAATCAAATCTATCAATATAGGGCATTCGGCGTCCCGCAACTGGCGCTGCAGCGCGATCTAAAAGGGTCCCTTGTAGTCGCCCCGTACGCCACCATGCTTGCCTTGCCGCTTGATCCCCCAGCGGCGATAGACAATCTGAAACGATTGGAAGGTTTGGGCGTGACGGGAACGATGGGGTTCTATGAATCCATCGACTTCACCCGAGAGGCCAAGAGAGGCGGCGAACTTGGCCTGGTGATCTATTCCTATATGGCCCACCATAAGGGCATGTCCTTGCTTGCTCTCAACAACCTTCTGCACCAGGATCCAATCAAACGGCGGTTTCGAAACGATTTGCGAATCCGTGCATTTGAGTCTCTTTTGTTTGAGCGCATCCCCATCAGCACGGCGATCTCCGAAAAAACCCAGGCCGATGAGCCACTAATAAAAGTCGCGCCGGTGGAGCAACAGATCCAACGCAACTGGGATCAGAAAACGATCATTCCTCAACCCCAATTGCTGGGGAATGGAAAATATGCGTTGATGATCACCAACTCGGGAACCGGATATTCGCGTTGGAATGGGTTTGATATCAACCGCTGGCGGGCGGATGCAACGCTCGATCCATGGGGCGCATTTCTCTATATCCGCGATCTGAAATCCGACGTTCGTTGGGCTGCCGCTCTAAACCCTTTGGGAGCGATGTTAGGTTCAACTTCGGTGCGGTTTACGGCCGACCATGCGGAATTTCATCGTCTGTTCATGGGCATTGAAACGCTCATGCACATCACCGTGGCGGCTGAAGACAATGCGGAATTGCGCCGCGTTTCCATAACCAACCGGTCTCTTCGCGCGCGTAAAGTTGAATTTACCAGTTATCTTGAACTCGCTCTCGCTCCCCATGCCATGGACAAAGCGCATCCGGCGTTCGCCAAAATGTTCATCGAAACCGAATGCGTCGAGCCCGGCGTGTTGTTCGCCCGCAGACGGCCTCGATCCGCCGCCGATCAGCCCATCTGGGCCGCCCACATCCTCAATGGAGCCAGCGGCGAAATCCAGTACGAAACGGATCGGGGTAAGTTCCTTGGCCGCTCCAATAACGCCGCTTCGCCGGTTGCTCTGCAGGGCGATCTGACTGGCTCCACCGGCGCCGTGCTCGATCCAATTTTTAGTCTTCGTTGCCGCCTGACCTTGGAACCGCGCGAAAGAGTGGAGCTATCTTTCATCACTCTCGCCGCCTCCTCGCGGGAAGAGTTGGTTGCAATGACCGCAAAGTACCGCCGTCCGGAGGCCGTTTCCAGGCAGTTTGAAATGGCCTGGACAAGAAGCCAATTGGAGTTCCGCCACCTGGGCATTGGAGCAAGCAACGCCCATCGCTTCCAGGAACTGGCGGGCCACCTCATCTATCCCAACGCGGCCTATCGCGCATCCGACGACCGGCTTTTGCGAAACATGCTGGGGCAATCGTCTTTATGGATTTACGGCGTGTCGGGAGACCTGCCAATCGTTTCCATCACCGCCACCGATGCCAGAAGTTTGCCGCTCATCCGCGAAATGCTGTTGGCCCACTCCTATTGGCGCACGCGAGGATTCCAAGCCGACCTAATCATCCTCAACCAGGAAAGCCCGAGCTATGATCATCCGTTGCGTCTGCAGTTGCAGCGGCAGATGGCCGCTCACTCCAGTCAAACCGGGCCCGAACGTTCCGGAAGCGTTTCCTTGCTCGACTGGCACGCAATTCCTGAAGAGCATCGAACCTTGATCCTCGCTGTATCCAATGTGATTTTGAGCGGAAGCCGAGGCTCGTTGCAGCAGCAATTATTGCGGACTACCACGCGTCCCAGCCTTCCCCTTCTTGCGCCCTCCAGCCTTCCCGTTAAGCGCACGCCGGAACCACTGCCGTTCCTCGAGCTGCCCTATTTTAATGGCATCGGCGGCTTTACCCGCGATGCCCGGGAATACGCCATTTATCTTAAGGCGGAGACGAACACACCGGCCCCCTGGATTAACGTCATGGCTAACAAGAATTTCGGCGCCGCTGTAAGTGAGAGTGGGCTCGGTGTCACGTGGCATGGAAACAGTCAGGCTCACCGCCTAACGCCTTGGCACAACGACCCTCTGAGCGATCCGCAATCGGAAATCATTTACATTCGCGACGAATCCACCGGCGAATATTGGACGCCCACGGCATTGCCGATTCGCGGAGCCAGCGCGCACCGCGCCCGTCACGGTCAGGGCTACACGGTGTATGAACATAACAGCAACGGCATTAACCAGGAACTTACGGTTTTTGTCCCGATTAGAGGCGACGGTGAGGGCGATGCGCTTAAGATATACCGCCTGCGTTTATACAACCCTTCCGCAATCGCCCGCCAGCTTTCGGTGACTTACTACGCCACCTGGGTTCTGGGCGACGACCGCGACGATTTGCAGAGTCACATTCATACGGCTTGGGACCAGGAATCGAACGCGCTTTTGGCCACTCACCATTGGAACGGTTCCGGAGCCAAAGCGTTTGTTTCCTGTTCGACGGGTGTCTCCTCGTACACCGGTGATCGAGCTCAATTCTTTGGTTTGAATGGATCTTGCGCGAAGCCCGCCGCCTTGGCCGCGGCTCGTTTGGATAATCGCACCGGGGGCGGGCTGGACCCCGCCGCTGTTTTGCAGTGCCAACTGCAACTGGCCCCTGGCGCGCGCGCCGAGGTGGTTTTCCTGTTGGGAGAAGCCGGATCCACCGAAGAAGTCAGGTCGTTGCTGGCGCGTTACAGAACAGCGGATCAAGTGGAATCCGCTCTGAGTGAGGTTCACCGTTATTGGGACAACACATTGGGGGCATTACAAGTTCGCACGCCATCCCTTTCCACGGACTTTTTGCTCAATCGATGGTTGCTCTACCAAACGATGAGTTGCCGTTACTTTGCCCGCAGCGCCCTCTACCAATCGGGAGGCGCGTTTGGGTTCCGGGATCAGTTGCAGGATTGCCTGGCATTTCTTTACTCCAAACCGCAATTGACTCGCGCCCATATTCTTGCCTCCGCCGCGCGCCAGTTTCCCGAGGGCGATGTGCAACATTGGTGGCACCCGGAGACCGGCAATGGAGTTAGAACTCATTGTTCTGATGACTTATTATGGCTGCCCTATGCCGTGTCCCGTTATGTTGAGATCACTGGAGACCATTCCATTCTGATCGAGGAAATTCCTTTCGTCGAAGGCGCGCTTCTGGCGGAAGGAGAAGATGATCGCCTCTTTGTCCCGACCATTAGCGCTCAAAGCGCCCCCCTGTGGGACCATTGCCGGCGGGCGATCGAAAAGGCATGGCGATTGGGGCCACATGGACTTCCTTTAATTGGCTCCGGGGACTGGAACGACGGGATGAATCACGTGGGCTCCGGAGGCCGCGGCGAAAGCAGCTGGCTGGGATGGTTCCTGCCCTTCGTGGCGCGCGACTTCGCCCGGCTGATGGAAAACTTGCCGCCAGGAGCCGCCTTAGCTCTTGACTGGCTGTCGCGCGCCGACGACTTGTCGCGGGCCATGGAACGCGAATGTTGGGATGGCCAATGGTATGTCAGGGGCTTTTTTGACAACGGTTCCGTACTTGGGTCGAAGTCGAACCCCGAAGCAAGCATCGATTCCCTACCCCAATCTTGGGCGGCCATTTCCGGCGCGGCGGAGCCAAGCCGCATGCAAACGGCGATGCAATCCGCCGAGGACCGCTTGGTTGACCGGGATAAGAAACTTGTCAAACTGTTTACTCCACCGTTCGATCACTCAGAACCCAACCCGGGTTACATTATGGGCTATCCGCCGGGAGTTAGAGAAAACGGCGGCCAGTATACACACGGCTCCCTGTGGCTGGCCATGGCCCGTGCCCGAATGGGCGATGGCGCGGCGGCTGTGAGGCTTCTTGAGATGATGAATCCCATTGAGAAAAACCGCCACCCCATTGAGGTGGATTGCTATCGCGGCGAGCCGTACGTTGTGGCGGCGGACGTATATGCCGCTCCCAGCTTTGCGGGGCGTTGCGGATGGACCTGGTATACGGGATCGGCTTCCTGGATGTATCGCGTCTGGATAGAAGAAGTGCTTGGATTCCATTTGAGAGGCAACCAGTTGAAGATGAATCCGGTTATCCCGGTGGATTGGCCAAAATTTGAAATGTGGTTCCACTATCGTTCTTCCCAGTATGAGATCAACGTATACAACAATGCGGAAGTGAGATCCATGGAGTTAGATGGCAAGCCTGTTGGTGGGGATTTCATTGAGTTGGCGGATGATGGGCGCTCGCATTTGCTAATAGTTAACATTCCGGCGGCGCCAAATGCGGAAAAGCAACTTTTGCACCAAGGTGCAGAGATTATTGCAAATGATAGTTAATCAATAAAGCCCAGTACGCTCTAAGGTCAATAAAGTCAATTGTGGCCATTTACTTGCTTTAGCGTAAGGCATGACACTCACCAGAACCAAGACATTTGCTCTTTCGTTCCTTCTTAGTGTGTCTATGCCGGCGCTAAGCCAGGCCCAAGACGCAAAAACACAACCTGACAATACCAAGGTAAACAAACGAGATAAAAATTCCGGTGAAGCAACTGCCGATAAGCAGAAAATGAACAGGCCGGACCGCGAACTTACAGCCAAGATCCGTAAGTCGGTTATGGCGGACAAATCACTTTCAACTTACGCCCACAACGTGAAAATTATTAGCCAAAGCGGAATGGTGACTTTGAAAGGACCCGTTCGCTCCGATGAAGAAGTGAAAACCATTATGGCTAAGACAGTCGAAATTGTTGGCTCCGCCGACAAAGTCACGAACCAAATGTCCGTCAAGCCCTAGGGCCTAAAACACAATTTAAAGGATAAGGATCAAAATTACCATGACATCTAAAATGACTGCCGTTTTCGGCATTTACCCGACCACATCCCAAGCCGAGCGCAGCGTGGATCGCTTAATGGCGTCCGGTTTCACCAGCGATGATATTTCGGTGTTGCTGCCCGATCATAACAGCACCAAGGAATTCGCCCATGAGAAAAATACCAAGGCGCCAGAGGGAACAACGACTGGCGTAGCCGCCGGCGGAGCCATCGGCGGAACCTTGGGCTTGCTGGCTGGCATCGGCGCATTGGCCATACCTGGAGTGGGTCCACTTATCGCCGCGGGCCCAATAATGGGGACTTTGGCTGGACTCGGAGTCGGTGGGGCTGTTGGCGGCCTGATCGGAGCCTTGGTCGGAATGGGCATTCCCGAGTATGAAGCTAAACGCTATGAAGGAAGAATCAAGGACGGCGGCGTGCTGCTTTCCGTGCATTGCGACACCTCCGACCAAATCACACGCGCCAAGGACTTATTGAAGCAAACCGGCGCTGAAGATATCTCGTCATCCGGCGAATCCAGCGCCGATTACCCTGCAAAAGCGAAGGCAGCGCAGGGCATGCGGTAGCGGGCCGGTTTGGAAGCTTCGGATTGGGGCCCCCACTAATACCCCTATCCGAAGCTCCCCATTCAATTCCAAATCACGAAGTAAGCCCCCTTTGACGGATACCAATACAAAAAATGTGAATATCGCTAGATTGGTGTTGATCGGAATCGCGATGTTGATGGTTTTGCTCCTTGACACCGTTGCGCGAGTCATAAAGACGCCTCTTCGACGAGACTCCCAAAACTTACCTACCTGAAATAGTTTCGAGTAATAAATTTACTTTAAGGAAAAACAAATGAATACCTCTAATTTACTAAAAAGCGTTATTGAAGCCGCCCCTGACCGGCGCAGCTTCCTGAACAAGATAGCACTGGCAGGCGCAGCAGCGGCCGCGATGGACAAAGGAGCGGGCATTGCCTTTGGCCAATCCGGTGCGCCGACAGACGTTGACATTATCAACTTTGCGCTGAACCTAGAATACTTAGAAGCCGAATTCTACACGGTAGCCACTTCAGGCTTGACCATTGACCAAATGGGCGTTGGCATAACCGGATCGGGAACAGCAGGCGCCACCACGGGCGGAGCCAAGGTGAATTTCGGAACCAACACCGTGAATACCGGCGCCATCGCTAATCAGATCGCAGCCGATGAACGAGCCCACGTGCAGTTCATCCGTACAGCATTGACTGGCGCTGGGGCAACCCCTGTAGCTCGTCCCGCCATCAACTTGAATGCTTTGGGCATTGGGTTTGGCGGCGTGACGGATTTCCTTCAGTTAGCCCGAGCCTTTGAAGATGTCGGCGTGACTGCATATGCCGGCGCGGCGCCTTTGCTTCAAAATAAGACGCTAGTCGGGTACGCGGCCCGTATTGCGCAGGCCGAAGCTGCCCATGCCGCGAACATCCGGTTGCAAGTGGCCATCCTGGGGATTCCCACAGCAGCCCTTGACGGCATTGATATTCTCCCGCCGCCGACCGGGACAAAATATTTCCCGGTTGACGCGAATTCCTTGACGGCAACGCGTACCGTTGGACAGGTTCTGTACATTGTCTATGGAAGCAAAGCCAATGCAACGTCTGGCGGGTTCTTCCCGGCTGGCGTGAACGGAAGCCTAAACACCTCGACAACGTCTGGTAGCCCAATGGTGAGCAATGGTTTGACAGTCGCTGTGACACCGCAAACCATCACCACAAGCCAGGCGCAGATTGCTCTTGATGCGAGTGGATCCACAAGTTCCTCCTCCAAAGCCTTGACCTATCTCTTCATGGTTGCCCCTGGCGGCTTGATTCCCGCAGTCCTACAGACGCCTAACAGTCCACAGGCGATTGTTCAATTCGTCAACGGAGCAGGCGTTTACAACCTTGTTCTGATTGTCACCGATGGAACGAAGAACCCGGATGGTACGCCAAACACGGCATCCACTCCGATTACTTTAACTTACAAGCCGTAACTACTAAAGGGCCGGGTTGAACCCGGCCCTTTTTTATACCTACTTCTTTCATCCGCTCTTCGCAGTAACTTCCACAATCACTTCGCAGTCTCGACTTTCCTTTTGACTAGTCTAGCCCCAATGGAACTGGGATCGTTCGGAGCTTTAACCAGCTTACTGGGCTCGGAACAATCCCCCGATTTTCATCGGGGCCAGTCGAAGGACGAGCTCTAGGGTAGGTTAGGTTAGAAGCAGTTCCACATCTCTATTTGTCCTTTGAAGCGACCTCAGCGGTTACCGCTACTTCGCCCAATTGCTGAACCCACTTTAATGCGTCCACCGTGCTTCCGGATCGAAGTTGGGATTCTGGCTCAATGCCTGGTAAAGAAACTTCCTGGCTAATCCCACCTCTCCTGCTTTAGCATAGATAACTCCCTTATGTTAATAGTACGAAGCTTCTTGCGTACCCTGACTTACTGCTTTGTTTTTGTAAGTCTTCGCTTCAGCGGCTTGTCCGTTTTTGAGCAGACACCAAGCTAAAGTATCCCTGCGTAAACAGAGGTTCTCGCTTTGTATTCCTGCCGGTGCCGGGACAAGGTCAAAGCTTGTGGCAGATCCCGATCATGCTCGGCTAGAAAAAGGGCATCTTGCAAGTTATCCACCACTCCAGCCATCACATTCGCGGTGCATACTTTCCACACTTTCCACCATCCGGATCTGATTGTTCGCCGCATCAGTTTGCCTTTGAGGAGGTACCGCGCCCCACCCAGGCCGACAATGCACATGCACTTGTCATTTGCCCCTAAAATAGGAAAGCCAGCGGTTGCAATAGCAGCGCTGGCTTGAATGAATCGACGTCGCGATGTGGGTTCCATGCGATGTCTACCTTATCGCAACCCCCATCAAGGCGGCATGCCGCAGCACTTCCGGATCACGGTTGCCGAGCTTCACAATGCGATTCATGGTAACCCGGGCTTCATCCTTTTGGCCAGCCTGATAAAGGGCATATGCCAGCCGGTCCAACGTTCCAACGTCGTGCCGCTTGGCAGCCTCTTGCCTGGCCAACTTTAACGCGTCCTGCGCACGATCACCTGCTCCCGCGTAGTAGAGAGTCAGTTCGGCATTCCACTTGTCCTTCTGCTCCAGCGCAGCGGTTTCAAAGGCCTTGTAATCGGCCGCATCCTTAGTCTGCTCAGACAGTAAATACAAGTTGCCGGGGGTCTTGCTTAGACCTTTCAGAATCTCTACCGCTTCGGCATGCCGTTGTTGCAGAACGCGCAGTTTCGCCATTGCTATCTGCTTCTGTTCGGTTGTCTCCGTTCCCGCAGGCATGCTTTTCAGCACCGCTTCGGCATTCTCCAGCCGTCCTGCTTTCATTTGCAATCTTGCGGAGTAAATCAGCAACGTCGGAATATCGGGCTGCTGCCCTGGCGCCACTCTGCCATAGGCAAGATTCACCGCATCCAGGCTGCCCTCCAAATCGCCAACCGCTTCCCGGAACTTCGCCACTACGTACCAACCCATGGCGTCCGCCTTGCCGATTCGCAGGTCAAGCATCCATTGAATTGTCATTTCCGCGTCTTCATAATCACCCAGGCCGAGTTGTGCTTCAGCCAATATCTGATAGGTGGCTACATCGTCAGGCGTCTGCTTGTTCAGTGCTTTGGCCTTTTCCATTGCTGTAGCATAGTCGCCGGCTTTGATTAACAGCCGGACGTTATCTCTGGCAGCGGGAAGTGCGCCGCTTTCAGCCGCGTAAGCGCCGGCGAAGATTGTAAGAAGGAAGATTAGTTTTGTCATGATGATGAATCTTAAAAAAGTTGCGGGCCGGAAGGCCCGCAACCGGGAGTTACATGTTTAGGGTGCGCAAGCAGGGCCCAAGCCAGCTGTGCAACCGGGCTCGCTTGGATCAATATGACGGCGATTCCGTCCGCTTGGAGCTTCGCCCAAGTACGGGAACGTCGCTTTGAGAGCCGTATCGTTAGTGTTCACGCCATCACCCAATAGGTTGTTAGGAGATACGTTGAATGCGGGAATCAGAACGCCAACTACAACGCGCAGCGAAATGTCGGTCACGTCGTCAAACAGGCGACGGCCATTGGGGTAACCTGCCGCGTCGCCGGCCAAAAGGCCTAAGCGCCTAGTGGAAGCAGCCGCTGTTGGCGCAACGCCCGTGTTCAGGCGAAGCAAGTCGGCCACAGGGCCCGCCATCGTACCAGGAGCCGCAATCGGCGGAGCGTAAGTAACCAACGGGAGCAGGTCAGTGCGCGGGGGAGTCGGAATGGCCACAGCGCCTCCTGTTGCGGCGTTGATGATTCGAGCCAGCGTGGGATCGAGGAAGAAATTCGCAAACTGCGAATCGTTCTTAGGTTGATCCATGCTGAAACGATCCTTCGATCCTGTCCCAATCAGCAGTTCGTTAATCAGCGGATTGCCCATCCGCTGAATTTGGCTGAAGCCGCCGGCATTCTGTGCCGGCAGCGGCGCGCGGCGTGCGGTAACACGCATGCGGGACGTTGTGCCAAACACGCCGATGGTAGCCGAGGTTGAGTTGGCTGCCTCTACGTTACCAGTGCTTGTCAGCATCGACACAGGAACTTCAATGGCGATTGCGTTCACAGAATAACCGGACACGGTGTCGCTGGTAATGTTCGTTTTGTCGTCAGCATCTTGGGCAGGTGTTAAAACGCCGCCGTTAACGGCCGCGCGAAGGTTCAACGTGTCAAACGCAGCGCCCAAGTCGATCCAAAAAGGATCGTCCACGGTTCCGGCGAACACTTTCACGTTCGGGGTGCTGGTAGTGTAAGTGCCTTGTGCGAAAAGGGCTGAGTAATCCATGGTGCGCGGACCAACGTTGGAAGGAACTGCGAAGAATGGGGCGGAACCAGTGCCGGTGATGGGAGTGGAGATGCCACCCTTCACCATGGTCACCGAGTAATTCTGCCGCGTGCCGAAGCCAGGGGAGTTGAAGTCCGTGATTCGCGGCGGAATGACAAGGGTGCCAGGAGCCACCGGGGCTGGAGAATTAGCGGGAGCCACGGCGCCACTTAGGCCAACGCCAGCAAATGCCTGCGCAATGTTCGGTAAGCGTTGTTCGGTGTTGAAGCGGAATTGAAAAACAATGTCTTCCACCGCATCGTTATTGTTGTCAATCTTGATCTCGTACAGAATGTCCGTATCAAACGGCCACCAATTGGGGCCATTTGCCGGCTCCTGCAGCGGATCGACGCACATGATGAGCGTCACGCTGGGAACGGCAGTTGTACCATAACTCCGGAAAGCAAAAACGTCGGTAATGTCTGCTTTATGGTCAATTGCGGTGATGGGGGCTTCACGGTGATTTGCGGCGTAGCCAGGGGGCATTGCCATCAAAAGCGCCATGGTGGGGGCAAGAATAGATTTCACTTGATACATTTATTGCTCCAATTCAGTAAAGAAAAGCGGCGGCGTTGAGACATGGCGAGCAGCGATATACCCGCCAAAAACAGTTGCGATGTGGACGGTTCAGGGGTTGCGGTGAGGGTTATGGTTGCCGAATTAAGAGTTCCCGTTCCATTCCCGCCGCCCTCGGCCACTAAGTCTGCAAAAACATCGACTAAGCTGACCGGGGGAAAGGTGGTGGAATCTGACGGGAGGGAAAATCCAACAGATTGAAGTGCCAGCACGGTTGAGGTGTTGGCACAGCCCGTTGGGCTGTTTCCCACGAACATCGCGCCCCGGCAGATATCAAGCGATGCGGTTGCATCTCCTGTGCCTGTCGCTGATCCGTTCAATGCCACGGCTGCTCCAAGAACGGAAGTAGACGTTGCCTTAAACCGGAAAAACGATTCCAACAACTGGTTGGAACTGGCCGTTCGATTCACGGTGAACAGCAGATTGGGCAGGAACAACGTCCCATCCGGGGTGACTGTGATCAGCGTCGGCGCGATTAACGTTGCGCCCGTCTGCCCCGGCGCAGTTGCAAATGCCGAAAACAGAACTGATCCGTTTTGGCACCCACCTGCACCCAGAGCGATGTAATCAGCAAGCGTCCCGTTTGTACAGGGTGCTGCAAAGACGGAATTTGACAAAGCCAGAATTCCGCCCAATAGTATGTACTGCTTCATTCTTCCTCCTAAGTTCGTACTAGACTGCATATGCTACTAAAACGACCGGTGTTACAACAGGGAACTACTTGGCGTGACTAATGGGGTGACCGTTACTGGCGCATCTTGACCTAGCTTGCCGCGCGGGTGTTGAAAGGGCTGGTGAATGGACCCATTCGTTAGATGCATTTTATTTCTCCTTTGTTTGTAATGTTATTTGCCTAATCTTAAAAACAGCATTGCTGGGCCTAATAAGTGATCTTGGCAGATACTACGTAGCTTGCTTGGCTTTGGATCACGCTAAGGTAGCAAAGTTGTAAATTTTCCGCGCATTTTTGTGGGTTAGAATTCTGTTTCAGACAAGTCGATGTTTGATTAAGTCAATTGTGCATCTGTATGATTTCTTTTAGATACTCTGGCAGGTTGGCTCGATTGCAATTGTGCAGGTGAGACGATAGCAATAACCAAAATTGG
The DNA here is from genome assembly GCA_043785065.1 of Bryobacterales bacterium. Classification (GTDB taxonomy): domain Bacteria; phylum Acidobacteriota; class Terriglobia; order Bryobacterales; family Bryobacteraceae; genus JANXSF01. The sequence goes on from JAYVXT010000673.1 coordinate 17,961, forward strand.
GCTTCAGCCTACTGGATTATTTTGTTGGTCATCTCTACCAGTCGAACGGGCAAATGCCGGGCCGGTGCAATGCCATTGTGAATGTTAGCAGACAAGGAAGGGAATTTTGAAAGTCAGCCGCGGAAAGCTTCGCGCGGTTCTCCGTCAAAATTGAGGAAACCACAAGGCGAGGGAAGTCAGTTGAAGGACGATACGGATGGATTGGCCTGTTTCCCAGCTTGCGCGTAATTCCACCCAATTGATTGGAATATTGTTTGAAGCCGCCCCAGGAAAAGCCGTATTCGCCGGAGCAACAAATACGAAGAACACAACTGGAAACGCAAGCAGCAAAAAAATACTGGCGATAAGTGAAAGCCAGAACGCCGGTCTGTTTTTTCGAACCGCTAACGTGAGCAAGAGCGTTGCAGGAATTGCAGCTGGCTCCAGAAAGCCTCCGACATTCGGGAGCCCCCAAGCTACGTAAAGAGTGCGTTGCAAGACGGTATACGTTTCCGCATCGTACAGCATTTTGGCAGGGCGCTCCAGCACGTGTGCAAATGCGAGACCGGTTAACAGCGCAACCAGCAAGACAGGTACGAATTGGATGCCTTTGCGGATCATGGTTACTATTGCGCTCCCCGCCAAGGAGAGCGATCAGTCCAAGACTTCAGCGCCGCCGTAGCCCAGGACGTAGATTTGTCCGAATGGCAAACGTTGCAGGCGTTTGGAGTTTTCAAATTGTCCGTTGTGGCCGGATAAACGAATCGGAATGTATGGCTGCGAACGTTGACTCCGGGGAGAGTCTGTTCGATTTTCGGCATATGACATGCCATGCATTCGTTGCCTTGGCTATCCTCCTTATGATGAGTATGTTGTTCGATCGACGCAGCAAACGGGCCGTTGGGCGATTTGGGGCCATGACAATCCAGGCATATTTCGTTCGCTGGTTTGCGAAGGATGGCGTTGTTGCCCGTTCCGTGGGCATCGTGACAACTGAAACAAGTTACTCCGTGAGTGTACATGAGGCTAGTGACGTAGTCGTTGCCTTGCATGCGATTCTTGTGGGCCGTGCCGTCGGCGTAATGAGTAAATGTTGTTTCGCCAGGATCACTCTCTTCAAGTTTCCAGAAGTCATTCAACTTTAAGCCGACGTTGAAGCCTACGGGCCAATCGTAATACTTTCCCTGAATCGGATTTGTAAGTGGCTGCCCTTGCGAGTGGCATTGAATGCACACATCGTTTGCGGCCACGTAGTCCATTCGGGCAGGATTGAGTGTATTGGAAGCGAGCGGATTTTTCACGTGCTCGCTGCCGGGGCCGTGACACTTTTCGCAACCGACGTTCCATTCGGTCACCTTCTTGGTTTCTATGTTGTAATTGACCGCATGGCAACCATCGCATAAAGGTCCGGTGGGGCGTTCGGAGTTGGCATCGGGATAGAATTCGGTCCACCAATCGGTTCCTTTCGCTGGGTGGTACGGTTTCCAAACTTTATTGCCAACGTCCCATTGCGCGGGAAGGGGATAGTAGTCGTCTCCGGCTTTCTTGAAATAGCGTTGTTTCCATTTACTGCCGTAGACGAAGGCGATGTCCTCCTTAGTAAACGTGACTAGAGGATTCGGCTTGGAGAGATCCGGAATGATGGCATCAGGATGTTGTTTGGGATCGCGGATAATGTTTGCCATAAGGGTTTTGCTCCACCGTTCGTAGACGTTGGCGTGGCATGACTTGCACGCGGCTGATCCGGTGAAGGCGGCGGTTGGGCGATTAACCGGGGCTATTGTTGTTGATGCTACTTTGGGAAGGTTGCGGACGAACCCAATCAATTGCCAAATGTCTTGATCCGGCATCCGCCAGCCGGGCATGGCAGTGTTTCGAATGCCGTTTTGGATGAAATAGAACAGTTCGCCATCGGTTCGCTGTTTCACTTCCATCCCGCGCAGATCGAGCGGCGGCGGATAGAGGCCGCTGCCAGTTTCCGTCTTGCCACCCCCGTCGTAACCGTGGCAGACTTCACATTTCTGCCCATAGAGCGCTCTGCCGGCGGTGAGGCTTGCACCGGTTACTTCAATGGGATTCTTGAGCTCTTTGGAGGCGGCGGGCACACTTAGATTCAAGACCCATTGCGCAGCGGTTGCCTCAACGGAGCTTGGGGACTGTCGTGCGATAAGTCCACCGGAGCGGATATATTTGTAGCCGCCCGCTAAGGCGATAATAGCCATAGCCCCAATCAACACCGCGAGTTTGTTTATCGACATTCCTATTCCTCATTTATTAACCATCGTTGGGCCGACCCTCGGCCGACGCGCGACTCTGAAAAGTCTCGCCGTGCCAGGCTTGCAACGTTAATACATGACATTCCAAATCAGTTGCACCTTCGTGTTTAGGCGATCATCGTTGAACGACTCTCTATTCTTGAATTGGTAATCTACTCCGATTCTGGAGACCTTGCCAATGTAATGGAAATATCCGAAGTTGAATGCTCTGATATCCAGACCTGATAAAAAATCGCGATTGAATTGATCGTAGCGCCAATAAATCTGGTCCTGACCGGCGAGGCGAAAACTGGAAAACAAGGAGCCCCCCGTGGCGTGAGCCCCCGGACGGAAGGCGGGGGCAAATTCCGGCTTAAGGCTGAGGAGAGTGGATGGCATGTTGCCCGCAATAAATTCCGCCCTTGCGCCTAAACGCCGCCAGGTCCATTGCATGTCGGCCCCATACAAGTGCTCGCGGTCGTTACCTCTTAGACCTGGGGGAAGGAGTTGGCGGCCTAACTGCACGGACGCACCCAGTGCGATGGGAAGCGAATCGAAAACTTTCCGGATCCGAAAATCATAGTTGAGTTGGCGGTTGCTGTCGTTGAAAAAGCGGTTCCCGTTGAAGGCGCCGGCAAAGATTTGGGCGCCACGCCCAATGCCGCCAAGCCGATCCAACTTGGCGGAAACCATTAGGCCGCGGTCTCGTTGGCCAGGCAGAAAATAACCGGCGAACATTCCACGCTCAGGCGATTCGCGGTCCCTGCTAGACTGCTGGATATCAAAACCGAATGGCTTAATGAACTGGCCAAAGCGCACTGTGACGGCATCGGTAGCGTAATATTCAACAAACGCATCATTCACTAATTCCTCCGCCGCTCCGGCCGGCGCTGGGTGGTATTGAATTTCAAACCCCAGACCGATCTTGTTTGAGATTCTTCCCGCCCAACGGCTTTCCATTCGAGTAAGAACAAAATTTACCGGAGCGTTTTGCTGGCCGGCGCCGTTGACTGGCTTGGCCTGGAAGCGTGACTGAATGAAAAGTTCAGGACGGGCGGATAGGAATGCGTCGCGTTCATCCCCGCCTAGATCGAGTCGGAGAATTTGTTCCTTGAAACCAGTTGCAGGGCTTGGTTCGGGCTTCACCACTGAGACAAGATCAACGGTACCTTGCCGCAAAGCCTGAACATCGGCGGTTAGTTGTTCGATGGATTTTTGGAGGGAGGCGACACCACTGCGCGCCTCGGTGAGCTTGCGCTCAACTTCGGCGATGCGCTGATTCGGATCCTGTCCCCAGACCTGCATGACCAAAAGACCGATGACAAGTATTCGTACAAGGATCGCTTTCATCCTGATTTACTTGAGCACTCAAACAACCAATTTCACCAGCCTCCGATTGGAATTGGGGGATTCTCCCGAACCCAGGCTGCTGCCGGGGCTCCCAACAATCCCCCGATTGCCATCGGACGCTAGTCAAAATGCGCATTCAATTGGAGTTAGCAGGAAGTGAAATATATACACCAAAAGATGAAAAATTTGCGCTGTTGATTTTCGTGATCAGTTTGCGTTTTTCATCAATAGGGTTTTCAACATGCCTCCGATTTTGAGGTATTCTTCCAAGCTGGGTGGTTTCGTTATGAACAGCGTCATTTTAAGTTCTTCCCCTTTGGCCCGCTCACTAGGGGCGCGGGAAGAGGTAGTGATTACAACCGGCAATTGGGCTAAATCCCTGCTATTGCGCATTGCTTCCAGCACCAACATGCCGCCGCCTTTGGGCAAATTCAAATCCAGCACGGCAAGGTCAGGGATAAACTCCGCATATTTCCCCTGGCGGAGTGCGAAGGCTAAGCCAGAAGCACCGTCCTCCATCACGGTCATCTCAAACATTACGTCCGCATGCGCCAGCGCCTTTCTTAGCAGAAACACATCACCGGCATTGTCTTCCAGAACAAGAATCTGAAATGTCTTGGGGATCATTTGCTTATTCCATTTACAGGAAGAGTGAAATAGAAGGTGCTCCCTCGCCCGGTTTCTGATTCCACCCAAATGCGGCCGTCGCAGCGCTCCACCACTCTCTGACAAATGGCGAGGCCGATGCCTGTGCCGGGGATGGATTTGCCATGAAGCCGCTTGAAGACCCCGAAGATGGTCTGAAAATACTCAGGCTCGATCCCCATGCCGTTATCGGCAATCGCAAAGAGCCATTCCGCGCCTTGTTGCTTAACCGAAACATCGATGCGCGGCGGATCTTCCCCATGGTATTTGATGCCATTGCCGATCAGGTTTTGGAAGAGTTGCACGAAGCGCGTAGAGTGCCCAAGAACGGCGGGTAGCTCGGTGCAGGTAACAACAGCCCCACTCTCTTCAATGGCCGGCCCCAGGTTCCGCAGCACGGTTTCCACCACCTGATTGAGATTCACGAAATCATGCGACCCTCCACTCCTCGCTCCGATTTCGGTAAAGGAAAGAAGATCGGCTAGCAAGGCTTGCATTTGTTTTGAGCCCTTGGTGATGAAATCCACACACAAGGCGGCGTCGCCATTCAGATTGCCTTGGTAGTCTTTAATTAACAGTTGCGAATAGCTGGTGATCATGCGTAGCGGCTCTTGCAGGTCGTGGCTTGCGGCAAATGCGAATTGATTCAAGTCTTCATTGGCGCGCCGTAACTCTTGCTCTGTTTCCTTTTGTTCCTGAATGTCGGTGGACGATCCAATCCACATTGAGATTGCTCCCCTCGAAGTGCGCATGGGTACGGCTATGGTCAAATGCCATCGGTATAGGCCATCTTTGCGCCGGAGGCGGTGAACGAAGTGAAACTGCTCGCCGGTTTCAATGGAATGTTTCCAATGTGTGACACTTTCCCTGACGCAATCGGAATGGACGAACGGTGCCCAGCCGTGACGTTGCAGTTTTGCGATTGTGGCGCCCGTATAGCTCATCCACAGTTGATTGAAGTAATCAAAATCGCCAATGTGCGTGGCGGTGAACACCTTTTGGGGCATGGATTCAGCTAGGAACCGAAACCGCTTGCCGCTGCTCAGAATCTCGTTTTCCACTCGCTTGCGCTCGGTGATGTCCTGGAAGACCACCGCGACACGGCGGCTTCCTTCTATTGCGATGCGAAAGGCGTATAGCTCCAATTGGCGCCCTTCCTCCGAAATTGCGCGTTCACATCGGATTGGTTTGCCGGTGTTGAGAACCTCTTCATAGGTTTCGTACCATTCCTCACCTGCTTCGGGGAACATTTGCCGTATGGTTTTCCCCACTACATTGAAGACGCCGGACTGCTCCCCGAATGCCTGATTGGCTTCCATATAACGGAAATCCAACTTGCCGGCGGTTCCCCCAACCACTCTTTCGATGATGCAAAATCCTTCATCCAACGAGTCGAACAGCGCGCGGAATTTTTCTTCAGATTCGCGCAGTAACTTGGCAGCGCGTTTCCGCTCGGAAATCTCTTCGCGCAGTTGGGCATTCATCAATTCCGAGGCGGAGGTGAGCTCATGTTGGTGCAAGGCACTCATCAGTAGGGACTGGTTCATGGCGGTGGATTGGTTGTGATGGGAAGTGGTCTCGGTCACTTGAATCATTACGCCCGCAGTGCCGCCGCCGGGAGCGATCACAGGCCACATGGTGTAGGACCAATAGAATGCGTGGCTGAGTTCATCTCTCATGCCTGTATGGGTTTCCGCTTTGCCTGTCTGAAAAACCTTTTCCAACAGGGCCTGGGCCACTTCGTCGCCTTCGCCTGGGTTAGAGGCAGCGGAAAAGGGTCCACCAATTAATTGTTGGCCGGTTTTTCCCACCAAGCGGCAGTAAGCGGCATTGGCATAGCAGAGCAGGTTGCTTCCGTTCTCAACGGCGGCCATTGGCATGGGGGACGATTCGGCAATACTTTGGCACAGTCCCTGCAAGTCAAAATCCCGAGCCGCTCTAATTCCTACTTCCATTGCTCCTCCTTCCGGCAATCCGCGGCGCCAACGTCATTACTTTACCAAGGAACCGCTTAAAACACGCTTGGGAATCCCTGAAATCAAAGGATCGTAACCAGTGAGGCGTTCGCCGATGATCACTCCTTTGGACGTAATTTCGTATTCGCGAATATCCTTGCTGTGGGCGCCGCCACGCATCTTGATGATCATCATGATCCTACGCAGCTGGCCTTCGATCTCTACGTAGCGAAGCCGGATGATATCGTCCGTCAGGAAGGAAATGGAATAGGTGCTGAACAGTAACTGCGTGAAAGACTCTTCCATTTCCACCGTGCTGAGGATGGTGACGCCCAGGCCTGTTAAAGCGAAGATCATGCGATAGAGCGATTCCCGGAAGTTGCTGCGGAAGCCTGGGGACAAAGCCATTTCAAAGCCGGCCAGCGAATCGATCACCAGGCGCTTGGCCCCGGTTTTCTTGATCACATCCAGGATCTCCTGCATGGTTTCGTCCACGGAGAGATCCAAAGGGCGCAGATAAATCACGGCAAGATTTCCATCCTTGATCGGTGTTTCGAGATCAAGGCCGAAACTGGAGGCCCGCGCGGCGTACTCTTCAGGGCGCTCTTCAAAGACGGCTACTATTCCGGGCTCTCCCTCCCGTAAGCCCGCATCGATAAATTGGGTTGCCAGTAGGGATTTTCCGGTCCCGGAGGAACCGGCGATTAAAAGACTATCGCCTTCCGGAATGCCTCCGCCCAGCATCGCATCCAATGCCGGAATTCCCATCGAAAGCCGTTTCCCGCGGATATGCTTACGAGCCGTAGTTAGCCCAAGGGTGCGCGAAAACGTCTGCAGCCCGTGGTCAGTTATGCGGAAGGTATGCAAACCCGGTACGGACGTCTGTCCGCGCAGTTTCATTACTTGAAGCTTGCGAACAACCGAATTGCCCTCGACGATTTGATAAAGCCACAAGAGGCCATCGGCAACCGTGAACACGGGATTGTCTCGCATTTCCTCTTCAATGTATTCGCCAATTAAAAAGGTGGTGGCTTCCCATCCTGACAAAAGCAAGCCCAGTTGCTGCACGAACATTTGTATTTGCACTTCGCGTTCGGGGGCCTTGCGGACCACTGTCCGAAACGAATCCACCACCACGATGCTTGGGTTGGACGCTTCCACTTCCTTAGTTATTTCTTCCAATATTCCCTTCAGTCCGCGCTCTTCAAGAACGTGGCTCAAGTTTATGAAGTGGATGGAGCTATTCAATTTGGAAGTGTCAAAAAATGAATACTGCTGCTGATACCGCAACATTTTCAAAGCAGGTTCCCCCATAACGGTGAAGTATATCGCCGGGCGCTGAGGAGTGGCATTCGTGAAAATGAATTGATGCGCGAGGGTAGTTTTGCCGCATCCAGGAGAGCCGGCAATGATGTTAAATGAGAATTCAGGCAACCCACCGCCCAAAATATCATCGAATCCAGGAATGCCGGTAGGCATTTTGTTGATCTTCACTTTATCTGCGGGGTTCATTTTTAAGTTTCTCCAAGGTCGAGGAATTTGTAGCGGTGAAGGAAGGCCAAGCCTCAGCGATCAAGCTGATTGTTAGCGGCTCGCCAATGAAAGTAACCAGTAGGCCAAGTAGCTGGGCGATAAGAACGACACCTGCGTCGTCCTGGAGGGGATGCGATTGGGAGCCGTTGACGGCTTCCAGCCTGGCTTCCTGACTGACGCGGAAGTTTCCAAAGGTAGAATCCTGAGACTTGGCCACACTGAGTGCGCGGGCCAGCAGGACACGGTATCCGGCAATGCCAACAAGTCTGGAAAGGGATCCGCGTAAGGTTTCGGTTACACGGAACACCACGGGGACGTTTTCCAAAGGGAGGTTTTCGCCGGCGGTAACTATGTTAGAAGAGGATTCGCAGACAATCAACTTTGTGGCTAGCGATCGGAGATCCGATTTTGGAAAGGGCTGGCTCATCTGTAGCCATCCTCCTGACAGCCGGTTAATTGTACAGCACGCCGGAAACCATAGCAAGCCTTTCACTCTATCTGGGTGCGCATTGTTGAGTGGGCTAAGTATAACCAGAAAGGGCATTGGCGAAAATAAATTGGTGCGTCGATTGCTGGTTGATTTTCTATAGCAATGCCAAATATTCTAAATCAGCACGCCGCCGCGCCGGATTTTACTCTTAAAGCCACCCCAGACCAATCGGTGTCGCTCTCTGAATTCAAGGGGAAACCTGTAATTCTGGCTTTTTTTCCAGCGGATTGGAGCCCGGTATGCGGCGACCAGTTGACTTTACTGAATGAATTGCTGCCAGTGTTTCGAGAGCACAATGCGGAGTTGCTTGCTATTTCCGTGGATGGCGTTTGGTGTCACGCTGCATTCGCAAAAGAGCGAAAATTGCACTTTCCGTTGTTGGCGGATTTTGAACCGAAAGGGGCAGTGGCGAAAATGTACGGCGCATATAGAGAGGAGGGTTTTGCAGAGCGGGCTCTGTTTGTGCTGGATAAGGCGGGCGTGATCCAGTGGAGTTACTGTTCGCCGGTGGGCGTCAATCCGGGCGCGGATGGAATTTTGTCGGCTCTGGAAAAGCTGCCTAAGTAACAGGAGGATGTGTGCAACTAAAGAACCCAGTCACTGCCAAGGATCATCAACAAGGGTTGGGGAGCGCAACCACGACGCTAGTGGAATATGGTGATTACCAATGCCCCAGTTGCCGGGAAGCTTATCCAATGGTTAAAAGACTACAAGAGCATTTCGCGGACTCATTACGTTTAGTGTTCCGGCACTTTCCGCTTACGCAGGCGCATCCGATGGCCCAGCCAACGGCCGAAGCAGCCGAGTTCGCGGGAAAATACGGAAAATTTTGGGAATTTCACGATCATGTCTTCCAGCAGCCATTCGCGCTTTCGAGCGAAGTGCTTACGGCGGTGGCGGAAGAGTGCGCCCTGGATCCGTCGGCCCTGCGGGAGGCGGTAGCGAAGCACACGTTTCAGGAAAGAGTAAAGATGGATTTCATGGGTGGCGTTCGCAGCGGAGTGGGTGGCACGCCCACGTTTTTCATTAACGGAGTGCAGCACGCCGGGCCGTGGGATCATGACAGTTTACTTGCCGCAATCGAATCCTCAAGCAAACAGGCAAAGCCGTAGTGGGGCCTGAAGGTTACGCCTTAAAGATGATTTGCAGAATTAACCATTCCACAACTTAGGAATATTGAATTCATATGACAGAAACAGGGCACACAACATCAATTTGGATGGCGAACTCGAAGGGCTCAAGTTGGCCATTCTTAACAAGCGATTTGAAGGCGGACGTGTGCGTGGTTGGCGCGGGAATCGCGGGGCTCACTACCGCCTATCTTTTATCCTGCGAGGGTCAATCCGTAATCATATTGGAAAGTGGGGAGATTGCCGGAGGCGAAACGTCCAGAACTACCGCGCATCTTGTCAACGCACTGGATGATCGCTATTTCCAACTGGAACAACTTCATGGAGCCACTGGAAGCCGGTTGGCGGCGCAGAGCCACACTGAGGCCATCAATCGGATTGAGGCGATTATCGCCAAAGAAAACATCTCATGCGAATTTGAACGGCTTAATGGCTATCTTTTTGTCCCGCCTGGCGAGCCCATTGACATTTTGGACAGAGAGTTGGAAGCCGCGCACCGTTGTGGATTGAAAGAGGTAGAACGTGCCGGTCGCGCGCCCTTATCGGCATTTGATACTGGCCCCTGCCTTCGATTTCCCCGTCAGGCTCAATTTCAACCGCTCCTCTATCTGGAAGCTCTTGCGCAGGCCATCAAGAGCAATGGCGGCCGGATTTTTACTCAAACGCACGCCGAGGAATTCAAGACCGGTCCGCCTCATCAAGTGATCACCAGTAATGGCAACAAAATTACCGCGCTCAGCGTTGTGGTGGCCACCAATACTCCGATCAATGATTGGGTAACGATTCATACAAAACAAGCGGCATACAGAACCTATGTAATTGGAATGCGCGTGCCCAAAGGATCAATCACAAGAGCCCTTTACTGGGACACACCCGCACCGTATCACTATGTACGGCTGCAAAGCGCCACAAGCCACGATGTGCTTATCGTTGGGGGAGAGGATCATAAAACCGGCCAAGCCAATTACGCCGATGCGCGCTTTAGCCGGCTAGAATCCTGGAGCCGGGAACGCTTCCCCATGGCCGGGGAGGTTGAATACCGCTGGTCCGGCCAGGTTCAGGAACCGAATGACGGGTTGGCGTTTATCGGACGAAATCCCGGAGAGCAAAGCGTGTTCATTGCCACGGGCGATTCCGGGAACGGAATGACTCATGGCACGATCGCCGGAATTCTTATCACAGACCAGATACAGGGACGGGCAAATGAGTGGGAAAGCCTTTATGATCCGTCCCGGATTTCACTGCAGGCCGCCCCAAAATTCGCGAAAGAAAATCTAAATGTGATTGCGCAATTCGGCGATTACGTGACAGGCGGCGATGTTTCCTCCGCTGCCGAAATTGCCCCTGGGACGGGAGCGATCGTTCGCCATGGTTTGAAAAAGATTGCGGCTTACCGGGACGAAAAGGGAACAATACATGAGCTATCGGCGGTTTGTCCCCATCTGGGATGCGTGGTGGCTTGGAACTCAGCCGAGAAGACATGGGATTGCCCCTGTCATGGATCGCGCTTTGAAGCGCTTGGGGGCGTCATCACTGGCCCGGCAATTTGTGGATTAACTCCCGCAGTGTAGAGTCGCCGGGGTCACGAGGAGAAAACAATTATGGTGAAAGTTGGACTGTTTGTCCGAGTGGAAGCAAAGCCAGGAAAAGAAGAAGTAGCCCGCTTTTAGGGTGGAGCTTTGCCATTAGCGGTGGAAGAAGAAGCGACCGCGGCTTGGTTCGCCGTTCGATTTGGATTTTCAACGTTCGGAATTTTTGATGTGTTCGAAAATGAGGCGGGACGGCAGGCGCACTTGGCCGGGGAGATAGTAAAAGCTCTCATGAAAAACGCGCCGGATTTGTTGGCAAAGCCGCCGGTGATTGAAAAGGTGGATATTCTTGCGGCTAAGTTAAGCTAAGAGATAGAGAGCCTTGCCGCTAATGGCGGCATCCTGCCAGTGAGTTAGGAGAACTTACTTTGACACGCTATATACTCGCCTATGCCGGGACGGCAATTGCTTTTGTTTTGCTCGACGCCATATGGCTTTCGCTTACGAGCTCACGAATTTATAGACCGTTGCTTGGGCAGATTCTAATTGACGGCGTCAGATGGGTTCCGGCAATCAGTTTTTATTTGATCTATTTGGCGGGTGTCATTTTGTTCGCGGTGGCGCCGGGGCTGCGGAGCGGCAATTGGATGACGGCCGCAATTCTAGGCGCGTGCCTGGGGTTCGTGTCATACGCAACTTACGATTTAACCAATCAGGCGACTCTGATTATTTGGCCACTACAAATAACATTGATGGATTTGGCCTGGGGAACTTTCGTAACGGGGACCAGTGCAATCGTCGGGTTCTTCTCCGCTAACTTAGGGCGAAGCGCTTAATTAATCCTGAAAACGGCGGTTGAATTGACATGAAAGCTTCGGAATATAGACGGGACCATCGGCCTCCCCGCCCCAAGTGTTGTTCTGAAACTTCTTCCGCGGCGTGCGGCCTGAGCAGATGACCTTCGTTCAATCGTTCAATCAGCTGTGGTAACGCTCACTCAACGTTAGCCGGGCGCTCGGCCTTCAGCCGCCCCCTGAGAACCGCACCTCACCCTAAGATTTCCACCCGCTTCCGGCGAACAGCCTCCCGTGTTTTGACGCTCGCAGCGGGTGACGAGTTCAAATTTGGTTGCCACTCTGGCCGTTATCAAATTTGCGAGAACGACAGTACGATAAAAGGCCGCCGCGGGGAGCGGCGGCCTTGCCTAAACCTGCCTCATAAAAGACGATTTAGAATTGATAGCGCAGACCGAACTGAATCTGCCGCGCTGAGGTTGCCGACGTCACCTTTCCGAAGGCGGAGGAGGCGAAGTTACCTTGCGGATTTCCGAAGTTGACGTGGTTACCTACGTTGAAGATCTCCGCGCGGAATTGTAAGGAATGCCGCTCCTGGACGAAGCGAAATACCTTTTGCATAGAGACGTCCCACGTTTCGCGGCCATCGGCCTGGGTGACAAAGGAGCCTGCGTTGCCATAAGTAAAGGCAGGCTGAAGTTGGAACGCCGAGGTGTCAAACCACGAGACGTCGACGTTACGATTCCCCCCATTGTTAGGATTGCTGACCAGGTTCGGGCGCTGTTGAGAGCGGCCGACGTTCGCGCGATCCTGACCGACCAGGACGTTGAAAGGCGCTCCCGTCTGGAGCCGGGTGATACCCTCAATCGCCCATCCGCCGAAGACGGCTTCGGCAGGCATGGACCAGCCTGAACCATACGCCTTCCCTTTACCGAACGGCAGTTCGTACACATACGACGCCTGGAAGATGTGCCGAATGTCGATCGAGGAACGGCCCCAATCCGAGCGGCGATCATACTGGTTCTGCGCCCGGGTTTCCGCGAGCGACGATTGATTATCGAGCGCTTTGCCCCAGGTATAGCTGCCCTGGAACTGTAGGCCTTTGCTGAACCGTTTCACGGCGCTGGTCCTTAAAGAGTGGTAAGCCGAAGAGTACTGATTCGAACCGCCATCTAGGTCGCCAAACTGCGGCATCAGGCGGCGCGGATCCACCGGACCGGGGCCGGGAATGGGAGCCGTGTTTAGCGAGCTGTAGCCAATCTGGCGTTTGTTGACGTTGCCGACGTAGCCAATGTCGAACGTCAGATCGTCCATCACTTGCCGCTGTACGGTGAAGTTCCACTGCTGCGAGTAGGGCGTACGATTTTCCGGGTTCTGCGACCAGCCGCCGATGCTGACGGTGCCGATGCGGGGCGCATCGGTGATCAACAGATCGGGAACGGTGCCGGTGTTGGCGGTGAACAGTTCCTGCGGGGTGTACGGCCAGAATTTGCGAAGGTCCTGCAACTCCTGAACGAAAGTGGAGTTAAAGAAAATTCCATAAGCCGAACGGATGACAGTCTTGGAATTTAGCTGATACGCGACGCCAACGCGCGGGGCGAAATCAAAATAGTTGGAACGCTTGAGCGAACGGCCGTAGCCGCCTTGATTCGGCGGATCGCCGACTTTGCCGGTTACCGGGTTGACGGAGGGGTTGGTCGTAGCCCAGAGCAGGGTTCCGGCGATCTTTCCGGATTGAGGATCCCGGGTAACGACGAGGTTACCGATCCGATCGGTCGTGTCGTAGGGGGGATTGGCGAATTCATATCGCAGGCCGAGGTTCACGGTGAGTTTGTTGCTGATGCGCCAGTCATCCTGAATGTAAGCCTGTGTAGCCTTTACCCGGGCGTCGGTAAGGGTATTCCCCGTGCTGCGCCGAATCTCGGTGGGGGTGCCGAGAAGCATCGTAGCGAAGCTGTGGCCGGAATTATTGTCCGAGAATAACGAAGTCAGACGGCGGTCAAAGATGCCGTCGCCGTTCATCGGGTTCGACGTGTTCGTGTTGAAGATGCGGTAGGTGTAGTTGAGGCCGGTCTTCAGGTTGTGACGGCCCACTGTCTTCGACAGATTGGCGATGAACTGGTTGATCTTGTCGCCGGTGATATCGCCGCCACCGCCGACGGAAAACTCACCAGAGGCGTTTAAGTTTGGCAGCGGATCGAATAAGACGTCGCGCTGGTACATCTTAATTCCGGTCTTGTCGAAGAAATCGCCGCGGTTGATTTTGCTGTTGAGCGTGGCGCCGGGATTGTTCGGTTTGTTGTAGCCGTACTTGACGTCGAGTACCGTGGTAGCGCTAAAGATATGCGTCCAGCCACCGGCCATATTTTCAACGTCGAAGCGGTTATTTGAATAGAGATTCGGATTGGCGTTGGGGACCGTTTCTCCGACGCGTTGCCGCAGATAACGGAAGTTGACGATGTCCTTCGGCGAGAAGTTGTGATCGCCGCGCAGGACAAGGGTATCCCGATCATTGGAACGGCCGGCGGTGTTGATGAAGTTGTTCTGAAGGCCGGCAAAATTCGGCAGAGGCGCCATCGTATCGATGAGGAACTTCATCGAAGGAGCAATCCGGTTAGCCGGGATTTTGTTACCTGCAAACGGGTTGCGGAGGATGTTGCCCTGCGCGTCGAGCGTCCCGCTGAACGGATCGTAGATGGTACGCGACTGCTGCGAGAAATCTCCGTCGCGCTGCGCTTGCACCGGGACGGTCATGATATTTGTGCCGCCGCGACGAAGGCGGAACCCTTCCCAACTGGCGAACCAGAAAGTCTTGTCTCGTCCGTTGTACAGTTTCGGAATGACCACGGGGCCACCCACCGCCGCGCCATATTGGTTCTGGCGGAACGGCACTTTGCCGGTGCCTCGTTTGTTGGCGAAGAAGTCGTTGGCGTCGAACTTGTCGTTGCGTAGGAACTCATACAGTGAGCCATGAATGTCGCGTGTCCCCGACTTGATCGCGATGTTGACGTTGGCGCCGGAGGAGCGGCCAAACTCGGCCGAGGTGTTGTTGAGAACGCGGAACTCCTGGATGGAATCCATCGGCGGCGAGGCGCCGGGAGAGTTCATCATCTGGAAGTTGTTGTCTACGCCATCCATTGTGTAGTTGTTGTCCTGACGGCGTTGGCCGTTGACGGAGATCAACTGAGTCCCCGAGAATGTGCCCTTGCTCTGCGATCCGCCCTGGTCACTAGTGCCGGGCATGAGCAGGATGAGCCGGGTATAGTTACGGCCGTTGACGGGAAGACGCGAAAGCTCTGAACTGGTGACAGTCCCGCCGACGGAGGCTTCTTGGGTTTGCAGGATAGCGGCGGAGGCGGTGACCTCGACAGTGTCGGTGACTTTACCCACTTCAAGAGTCAGATCGACCTTGACTACAGAAGCGATTTCGAGAATCACTTCAGAGATTAGCTTGGTCTTGAAGCCGGCCATGGAGGCCGAAACCTCGTAGCGTCCGGGGTTAAGCGGGAAGACGCGGAAGTTGCCCGACGGGTCAGTGGTAACTAAGCGGGAAATGCCCGTACCTTTATCTTTTACCGTGATGGCGACACCGGCGATGGTGCCGGCTTGCGGATCAACAACGGTGCCGAGCATGGTGGCATTGGTGGTCTGTGCGGAGAGCGAACCGGCAAACAGACTGATTCCGAGAAGAGTGAGAACGACAGGATTTAATGCTGGACGGGTCAAACAAAGACTCCTTACCCTGAAATACAGAGGTTGGAGAAGTATTTCACATTGTTTTGACCCATGTCAAGCCGGTGAATCTCAGAGGTGATAAAAATAGAGGTATGCGGAATTGGCTGGTTTTGGCGGTAGTGCTGTCCGGTGTCGGCTTGACGCTGCGAGTTTAT
>JAYVXT010000674.1:0-3947 GCA_043785065.1 Bryobacterales bacterium
AATACATGCGACCCACGAATTCCAGGAACTCAAGCCCGGTTAGATGATCGAACAGCAGCGTATCGTCGGGAACAAGCCCAATCTGCTTCTTGATCGCCAACGCCTGTTCGGGCATCGGCAATCCAAGCAATTCAATCGTGCCGGAAGTTGGCGCGGCCAAGCCCATCAGCATTTTGATGGTCGTGGTTTTGCCCGCGCCATTCGGCCCAAGGAAACCGAAAAAGCAGCCGCGAGGCACCGAAAAGGTCAGGTCATCCACCGCGATTTTGTCCCCGTATACTTTGTGAAGGTGGGTAACGGAAACTGCCGGCAATGGCGGAAGCGGCGGGGGCGCGGCGGGGGCTAGCGCTGACGGAACAAGTTCCTCATTCTCCATGGGGTTTCTTTTATCTTACCCTGTGCGGCTGGGACGAAGAGTTTGAATGTAAGAAGAGCCGGAGGCGATGAATGATCCCCGAGCCGGCTAATCTCCAATAACGATAGCTCTACTTCCCACCGCCACTCGCCTCGCGATGATAATTCGGAAACGCGGGCCTCCTCAACTTCGCTGGAGGATTCCGCTTCAATTCCTCCATCACCACTTCCACCGCCCGCTCCAACTGCGGATCGCGCCCCTGCCGCACCAACGCCGGATCTTGCTCCACCTCAATATCCGGACCCACGCCGATATTCTCTACTTCCCATTCGCCCGTGTGCGGATTATAAACCCCACTTGCGGGAGCCGTCACAAAACCGCCATCCATCAGCGGTGGGGAGCCTGCCATGCCCACCAACCCTCCCCACGTCCGAGTCCCAATCAGCTTCCCTGCGCCGGACCGCTTAAAGTACCACGGCATCGCATCTCCCCCCGAACCCGCCCGCTCATTGATCAACATCACCTTCGGACCGAATATTCCTTGCGGTTGCACCGGATCCTCGCCAATCCGATTCGCCAGCGCCGACATCGGTTTGCGATTCATGATCTCAACGATATCGGTGGCAAGCAGACCTCCGCCATTGAAACGCTCATCCAGAATCGCCGCCGGCTTGCCGATCTGCGCATAGAAATACCGGTTGAACGAGGTGAGGCCGCCGTTGGCTGTATCTGGCATATAGATGTAGGCCACCTGCCCGTTAGACATCTTCTCCACCTTGCGCCGATTCCCTTCAATCCACGCCAAATTCCGCAGCCTATCCTCGGTGGCCACCGGCACAACAGTAACTTCTCGCGATCCCTTGCCCGACGCATCCGGCCCAACTTTTAATACAACTGCCTTACCCTGCAGCCCCTCAAAAAAGCTATACACGTTATCTTGCGACCGCACTTGGCGGCCATTAACAGCCAATAAGAATTCGCCGGCCCTCACATTCACGCCAGGCTGAGTAAGTGGCGCCGTCAGCTGCGGATTCCAATTCTCGCCGCCATACACGCGGCTAAACCGATAGCGGCCATCGGCTACCTCATAATCCGCCCCAAGCAGGCCCGTCGAAACACGCTTCACTTCCGGTAAGTCGCCACCGCCGGTCATTAAGTGACCCACCACCATGTTACCCAGCATCTCTTGAAACAAGTAAGTCAGATCCTGGCGCGAGGCGATGTTATGCAGATACGGTTCATACTTCTTCTCCGCAGCGTTCAAGTCAAAACCATGAATGTTACGATCATAGAACCAATCCCGTTCCACGCGAAACGCTTCGCGATACATCTGCTTCCATTCTTCAGCCGGATCCACGCGGATTTCGATGCCATCCGTTTTCAATGCCCCTTGCGGCGCGCCGGTAGCCGGCGGTGAGGGCCCGGAACCGGTAGCCATTGGCCGCAGTGCCGCGATCATCCAGTTTCCACCTTGCTGATACAGGGCCTTGTCACCGCTGAATGACATCACGAAGCCGCTCACACCTGCCAGCGGCATATCGCTCTTTCGAGCCTTAAAGTCGTAGCGGTGCACAATCTGCCCGAAGCTTGGCGGCCCGCCTTCCGGAGGCGCCTCCGTCGATGCAAGAAGTTCCAGTGCCAAAAGCACCCCGGCCTTCGCCACCTGCAAATTTGAATAACGGCGAGTCGGCATTGGGACTGCAAGAATGCGTTGATCGATCCCATCCAAATCCACCTTGATATCCTTCACCTCCCCCGACTTGGGCTTGGCCGGTTCGGTAGGCTTCGGCTGGTCCGCCGCCGGCTTTGCGTCATCGGGTGGCTTGGACGTATCCGTAGCGGGTTTGGCGGCATCGATGGGCTTTTCTTCATCGCTCTCCGGCGCAAATGGCGACGGCAGAGTCTTATCCAAAACCGCCAGGTAAATCGAACTACTCGACGTCCTTGAAACGGCGTGAATGTCCAGCCCCAAACTCTCGCCCGAATTGGTGCTTGCCGTAAAGTAAAGGTACTTGCCGTCTTTATCGAACACGGGATTGGCGGCGTCACTCATCCCATCTGTGATCTGCGTCGATTTCCCATCGGCTAACGAATATAGATGCACCGCGCTCAAGTTATTAGGCAACACTTTCGAGTAAGTCAGCCACTTACTATCCGGCGACCAGTTCCCCGCAATATTTCCCGTCCGCATCTGGAAATGATCCGCATCAACCTCAACCTGTTTCTTCGTTCCCAGATCCAAATACCAAAGCTTGCTGAAGCTGTCCATCAACGCCACCTTCTTGCTATCGGGCGAAAAGCGCGGTCCCATATAGAATCCCGGCTTCAACTCGATTTTCAGCGCTTCGCCATCTCCATTCTGTGGCCGCAAATGCAGGGCATACTCGCCCGATTCGTCCGACAAATAGACAATGGTCTTTCCGTCCGGCGACCACTGCGGATCACGCTCCATCACGTTTACCGTGTTGGTCAGGTTACGCGGCGTACCCTTCTCGGCAGGCACCGTCAAAATCTCGCCCCGAGCCATGAACACCGCCCTTGCCCCATTCGGAGACACCGCGCCGCTACCCAATCTCTTGCCGACATTTACGAACTTGGCCCGCAGTTCCGGCAAGTCGCCCCGCACTCGAATTGGGACCTGTTTGGTCATTCCCGATTTCAAATCGTAAAGGCCAATGACGCCGAACTGCTCATAAACAATGGCGTCGGGCCCCAAGGAAGCCGACTTCATATCCAGGCCTCTATTTGCGACCACTTCCTTCACCGCTTTCGTTTTCACGTCATAGGAGAACAACGTGGCCGCCCCTTTCCGGTCGGAAAGAAAGAACACTTTGTCCCCAGCCCACATCGGGTTAAAATCGTTTGAATTGGTACGGGGAACTTTGGTGATGCTGCTATCGGAAAGCTTGGCCAGCCATATCTTGGACGTGGTTCCGCCGCGATACTGCTTCCACATTTGAAACGCCCGAATGGTAGGTTCATAGGCGAGTGATTGTCCATCCGGCGAATAAGAAGCTTCGTATCCCGATGGCAAGGGCAGTTTTTCTTCAGCGCCGCCATCGACGGAAACGCTGAAAATTTCGTCGAAGCGCGAATAGGCGGTGCGTGGGGAGTGAAAGAGAATCCGCTTGCCGCCCGGGCTCCAACCTATGGCCCGATCCGGAGCTGGGTGCCAAGTCAGCCGCTTTGGAACTCCGCCCGCCGCGGAAATCACGAAGACATCCACGTTGCCGTCATACTCACCTGTGAATGCGATATGCGTTCCATCGGGCGAGAACATTGGGTCCGTTTCGTAACCCACGCCGCTTGTAAGCCGAATTGCGTCGCCCCCAATGCGCGGCACACTCCACAAATCTCCGGCGTAAACAAACACGATGTGGGTTTTGTTGAGGGCAGGCTTTTGAAGCAACAATGGCTCATCAGCGGCAAGCCCCGTTATAGCGAGCAGCACGCAGAGTGAAAGAAGTCGCATACAGCCCAGCTTATACGAAGTCCGCTGAGCGTAGTGAATGCAAGTGAGGCCGGCGGCACGAACCCTTTGTCAGTAAATAAAGCGGCTGCCTTCAGCCAGCCCGTCCCCGCCGCCAAACCC
>JAYVXT010000675.1:0-12488 GCA_043785065.1 Bryobacterales bacterium
TGTGTTTTTTGGATAGGTCCTGGGTGGTCGGCTACTCGGAAATAGCCTCGCGATGGCCGGTGTCGTGGCGTTGCGGAAAGATTCGTTTGTGCAACAAACCGGCAGCATCTCGATTTGCTGGGGTTTGAGCGTTGCGAAAATGTATCGCGTTGCGGTCGTGCATGGCGACAGGTTTGCGCAATGGCTGCTCCCGTTTGGCGCCGACACTCAGAGAGGAAGGCGCTCGTACGCCAAATAGCGTGCAAAGATCTAAGCCTGATAATTTGCAAAGTGACAGTGACGTCGAGCACGGGTACGCCACTTAATCCCGTAAACTAAACTACAATGGCTCATCCGTTAGCAGGAACTCCCGCGCCCGCCGCGCAACTCATCGACGTCGCTAAACTAGAACGCGGTTACTTCGACCGCACCCCAGACATGGCCGACCCGACGCAACGGGTCAGCTTCGGAACCAGCGGCCATCGAGGCACATCGTCGAACGGCACGTTTACCGAGGCGCACATCGCGGCCATCACGCAGGCCATTTGCGATTACCGCATGCAAGGCTCGGCCACTGGGCCGCTGTTCATGGGCAAAGACACGCATGCGCTCTCAGGCGTGGCGCAGCGCACCGCTCTTGAAGTGCTGGTGTCGAATGGGGTTGAAACGATCATCGCCGTGAGCGATGGGGTTACGCCCACGCCTGTGATCTCCCACGCAATCCTCGGCCACAACGCGGGGCGCGGTGGGGCTTTTGCTGATGGCATCATCATTACGCCCTCGCACAACCCTCCGGCGGACGGTGGGTTCAAGTACAATCCTCCGAACGGTGGGCCGGCCGATACGGATGTCACCGACTGGGTGCAAAACCGGGCGAATCATCTACTGTCGAATGGGAATCGCGAGGTGAAGCGGATGCCCTTCGCGCAAGCGCTGGCGGCGGCTACCACGCATCAGCGCGATTTGATCACGCCCTACGTGGCGGATCTTGCGGCGGTCATCGATATGGATGCGATTCGCGGTTCCGGCTTGCGGCTTGGCGTGGATCCGTTGGGAGGGGCGAGCGCGCCATACTGGGCTCCTATCGCGGAGCGATTTGGTTTGAACATTACGGTGGTGAATCCGGTGATCGATCCAACGTTCGGCTTCATGACGCTGGATCATGATGGCAAGATTCGCATGGATTGTTCCAGTCCGTATGCGATGGCTGGGTTGGTGAAGTTGAAAGACAAGTTTGACGTGGCTTGGGGCAATGATCCCGATGCGGACCGGCATGGCATTGTGACGCGCTCCTCCGGGTTGCTGAATCCGAATCACTATCTTGCCGTGGCGATTCGTTATTTGCTCGGGGCGCGGCCAGAGTGGCCCGTTATGGCGGAGGTTGGCAAGACGCTTGTATCGAGCAGCCTGATTGACCGCGTAGTGGCTTCGCTAGGGCGGCGATTGCTTGAGGTTCCGGTGGGCTTCAAGTGGTTCACGCCTGGGTTGTTCGATGGCTCGGTTTGCTTTGGTGGGGAGGAGAGCGCGGGTGCAAGCTTCCTGCGTCGCGACGGCTCGGCTTGGTGCACGGATAAAGACGGGTTGATTCTTGGTTTGCTGGCGGCGGAAATTATGGCGAAGACGGGTCGGGATCCTGGGGAGCATTACGCGGACATCACGGCGCAGTTCGGCGCATCGTTCTACACTCGCATTGATGCCGCGGCGACGCCCGCGCAGAAGGAGAGTCTTAAAAAGCTCTCGCCTGAAGCGGTGAGCGCAACTTCGTTGGCGGGTGAGCAGATTGTGGCGAAGCTGACCACGGCGCCGGGCAATGGAGTGTCGATCGGCGGGCTGAAGGTGACGACAAATAATGGCTGGTTCGCGGCGCGGCCATCGGGGACGGAGAACATCTACAAGCTGTATGCGGAGAGCTTGAAGAGCGCGGAGCACTTGGGCGCGCTGGTTGCTGAGGCGCAGGAGATTGTCGCGAAATCGCTTTAAGACTTGTATCGCTTCGGCCCAAAGATTAAGTTCAGTGCGGGCTTGATAATTGTGAACCCGCCGGACTTGTCCTACGCCCCGCCGGACAAGTCCGGCGAGCGAACACGGGTTCACCCCGTTGGCTGCGGCGCGCGTCGACGTGCCGGGCTAAAGACCCGGAACCACCACGTATACATTTGAGTATCAGTACGTTCGGATTTGAATGGATTGATTGTGAATCGGGTGACCTGTCACCTTCGTGTGGCGCGCCCGCGGCGCCCGCGCACTCCCCCTTTCCTCCGGAGAAAATTCGAGGTATTATCGTGCAGGGGATCAGCGATGTATTTGCAGTTCTTTGCCATTTTTATGGTTTCTGCGACCCTTTTATTTGCCGGCGACGGTGACTCAAATGGAGGGGAAACTTGTACCTTCAAAAATGCGCCCGACGACTTCCTCAATGCCCAACAACGGGCCATTGAAACCATCAATGCCCGCATAAAACAAAATCAAACTTCCCGCAACGGTCCGCGCAATGCCAAAACAGTTGATGCCGCCGAACTTCGATGGAGCAACTTCATTGACGCCGAAATCCTGGGGAAAGCCACGCGAACTCACGTCCAGGTGGCCCCGCTCTCCACCGACACCGAATTCGTTCGCCGCATCTATCTTGATCTCATCGGCCGCGCCCCCAAGCCCGCCGAAGTCCGGTCTTTTGTGGACGACCAAAATTCCACTAAGCGCGATGAACTTATTGACCGCCTTCTCTACACTCCCGATTTCACTTATCGTTGGGCCAATTGGTTGGGCGAGCTTGCGCAGAACAACCGCACCGCCGCCAATGCCAACTTAAACAACGAGGGCCGCAACGCCTGGTACGAATACTTCCGCAAAACAGTCAACGAAAATCGATCGCTCAAGGATATTGTCTACGAGATGATTGCCGACTCGGGCAACAATCTCGATTACGGCCAATTAAGCTGGCAAGTGAAGACCACCACGCCCGGAGGTCCAATTCAGGACCGCTATGATACGGCTCTGGCGCGCTCCGCTACTATGTTCCTCGGCATGGGGCATTATGATTGCCTGCTTTGCCACGACGGTCGTGGCCACCTTGATCAATTAAGCGTCTGGGCTCGGAAGGCCACTCGGTTTGAAGCCTACAAAATGGCCGCCTTCTTTTCCCGAGTTAATGTTGCGGGACGCAATGTTCGCGGCGGCGATCCCTACTTCAACAGCTTCGATATCTCCGAACGCACCACGGGCACCTACGATCTGAACACCAACTACGGCAATAGGCCTAATCGCGTGAAGGTCGGAACGGTTTTCAATATAATGCCCGAATACCGCGATGGAACGGCATATGCCACCAACGCGGTGTGGCGCGACGGCTTTGCCGACAAACTGGTTCATGACCCCATGTTCGCCCGCAACATGGTGAACCGCATGTGGAAGCAGCTATTCACAATGGCCTTGGCTGAACCAGTGGATCAGCTCGATCCCGCGCGGCTCGACCCCAAGAATCCTCCACCCGACCCTTGGACATTCCAAGCGACTCACCCCGAGTTGCTCGAACAACTAGCCGGCTATTTTCAAGATACCAACTACAACTTGCGCGAGACCGTTCGGTTGATGGTTTCGTCCACCGCCTATCAACTAAGCTCGCGGTATGAAGGCGAATGGAAGATCGACTACGTTCCCATGTTCGCTCGCCACTACGCCCGGCGGCTTGAAGGCGAGGAAATTCACGACACACTCTCCGACGCCTCAGGCCTGATTCAGGAATACCCTATCGGCGGTTACGGCGACATTACCGTTCACTACGCCTGGCGCATGCCCGACGCATCCGAACCGCAAGGCAATCAAGGCAACGCTCGCGTGTTTATGGATTATTTCCTTCGCGGAAATCGCGACACGCAGCTTCGCACGCAGCAATTAAGCATTCAGCAACGCTTGGCGCTGATGAACGATTCGTTTGTCTATAACCGGACGCGCGTCGCCACCGCCCCCAACTTGGCTGCGATTCTTAAAATCACCGATAACGCCAAGATGCTGGACGAACTCTACATCGCTTATCTCTCACGGCTCCCCGGCGATGATGAAAAAACCAAAGCGATGGCATTTCTGGCTAAAGCCAACACCGCCGCATTACGCTCAGCGGCGCTGGAAGATCTTGCTTGGGCCATTGTCCAGAAAACCGATTTCCTGTTCAACTATTAAAAGGAGGGGGCTACCATCATGAAAGATCGATTTGGAATTGATCGGAGCAAAGCTCGCGGCTCATGTTTCTGGAAGCGTCCACACCTTGGCAGGCGCGTCTTTTTACGCCAGGCGGGCACCGCCGTGGGCGGTTATTACCTTATGCCGGGGCGGCCCATGGAGACACTGGCCTGCGCGGAAGCGCCGCTAGGCAAGGCGAAATTCTGCGTTTTTGTTTTGATGACCGGCGCTCCTAGCCATGTCGACAGCTTCGATTTGAAAGTCGGCCCATGGCTGCCCACAACCTTCAACCCCACAACCTATGGGGGCGTAATCTGGCCCCAAGGACTGTTCCCCAAACTTGGTGAAAACTTCGATAACATCGCCCTGGTGCGGTCGGTTAAGCCTTGGGCGGCGGTGCACGGTTTGGCGCAAAATTGGCTACAGATTGGCCGCAACCCCACCACGCAGCTTGCAAAAATCGCGCCCCACATTGGCTCGGTAGTGTCGCTTGAAATGGCTTCCCGCCCCGGAAATAAAACGTTGCCCGGCTTTATGGCCCTCAACACCAACACGGGTCCCGGGCAAGGTTACTTGTCGCCCGACCATGCTCCCTTTTTCGTCAATGCCGGTAGCCCTCTTCCGAACACTTCCTTTGCCGGTGGCCAGGCAGTGTTTGAACGCCGCTTTGCTTTGACCGCGGACCTTGATGCGGAACTGCGCGGCGGCACGCTCGGCGCGGCCACTCTTGAAAATGAGCAGGTAAGTCTCAACGCCCGTAAGTTGATGTACAACACCGATATCACCAAAGCCTTTACAGTCGATGCCACCGACCGCGTGCGCTACGGCAATGGTGCATTCGGCAATGCCTGCATCACGGCCCGCAACCTGATACGCGCCGACCTTGGCACTCGCTTCATGCAGATCAACGTAGGCAGTTGGGATCTGCACTCCAACATTTACCAAACCGGAATGAATCCCACGAATGTGAATTCCCTTGGCCGCCAGTTCGATTCAGGCCTGGGCAATCTCATTGAGGATCTACGCAAGGAAAACTTGTTGGATCAAACGTTAATCATCGCTATGGGCGAATTCGGCCGCACCATCGGCCCGTTAAACACTACCGGCGGCCGCGATCATTTCCTGCAACAATCCACCTTGTTCGCCGGTGCGGGCATCCGCGGGCGCAGAGCCATTGGGGCAACCGACGACCGTGGCGCCGTCACCGTCGATCCAGGCTGGTCACGCCAGCGCGACATCCGCGCCGAAGATATCGAAGCAACTATCTATTCCGCGCTAGGCATTGATTACACCACCATCCGGCGCGATGATCCCTTCGGGCGTGGCTTTGAGTATGTGCCGCAATCGGGAGTGGCCGACGCATACGCCCCAATTCAAGAACTCTGGGGTTAGCACAGGGGAGACCAGCCCCCGATGCCAATCGGGGATTGCCACTAGCCTTGCTGAAACAACAAATTAGCGAATGACGAGTATCGCACCAGCCCCCGATTGCCATCTGGGGCTGGTGCGTGGTTGTGTCACCCAAATGGTGAAATACGCCGCACGCGGAACTGCCTTTGCCTCAAACAGTCTGGGTCTTTCCTGTCAACTCAACCACCGTTTTCAGGATAATGCGAGCCTTCGTGCGGATGCGTTCGATTCTATCCGAACATAACCAACTGCGAAAGAAGGTCAGTGAATTGGAACAGAAATACGACCACCAATTCAAAGCGGTCTTCGACGCCATTCAGGAATTGATGGAGCCACCCGCATCCTCCCGCAAACAGATCGGATTTCAAGCTGCATAGGTTGATCAGTCAATCGACACCACTTCAACCAGGGTGCGCACTCCCATCTCATCAGGTAGGTTATAGCGCTCCACCACCGTCACCCGAACCTTGCTTTTTTTTATCTCATGGACGGCTGTGGCGATTTCCGCCTCGACGTCCGGACCCTTGTACAAAAGCACCCGGGTCTTATGCTTCAAAGCCGGTAGCAACAGCGGAATGGCGCGCTCCATCGGAGCAAAGGCCCGCGCGGTGACCAGATCCACTGCATTCTCTTCAAGCCAAGCCTCGGCGCGATTGGGAAGCACGGTGACGTTGGTCAACCCAAGCGCAGCCACGGCATCCATCACGAATCGGGCCTTTTTCTGCGTCGATTCCAGAAGAAAGAAGTGCGATTCGGAAAGCACCACAGCCAAAGGAATTCCGGGAAAGCCAGGGCCCGTACCGGCGTCGGCAATACGCGCCGAGCCCTGAAATTGACGCCAGGGAATCACGGAATCGGCCACGTGCTTTATGGCGGCCTCGCGAGAAGAAACGATGCGGGTGAGATTGAAATTCTTGTTGGCATCAACGATCAATTCAAGGTGCCGGGCGGAAATGGCGACGCATTTTTCGCGATTCGGAAGATCGGTGGGCAGTAACTGGGCGAGGTCATTGATGAACGGCACCTCTCTATGATCGCCTAACCGCGGTTGGTCCTGGTGATGACCTGCTCGATCGCCTTTGAAAATTCGGCTGGCGTGTGGATAATGATGCTCTTGCCTTTAACGCTCTTCAGAGCAAGAGTGATGGCATCGGGCAACCCTGCATTGGGGCTGCGTCTGAAAAACGATTCGAAACGGAAGTAGAAGAATCGGGGCAAGGCTCCTTGCGGCTTTTCGATGGACTCGGATGGAACTTTATCCAAATGACGCGCCATGGGTCCAAGGAAAACAACAGCGTCGGCGGGGTTTTCGGTTTGCTCGGTATTGATCAAATTGGCCAGGAGGTCAAGGTGACCTTTGCGGTCTTTCAGAACGGAATAGTCGACTGAGTTTAAGTCGATCTTCTGGAGCGCGTCGCTTACCTCTTCAAAGTCCGCGAACTGGAATTTGTCGCGCCGGAAGATTTCCTTATGCTGTTCCAGATTGAATACCACCAGACGCACGGAGACGGAGGGCACGCGGCTTAACAGGGCTGAAAGCGTGCCCAGCAGCATGGCTTCATCGCTGGCGCGAAGTTGAGTGCGACGCGAAGACATTGGCGTGGCGTGAACCATCACGGTGAGCCGAAGTTTGCGGGCGTCCTCGTCCTTAGACTCCTCTCCGGTAGGCTTCGGAATGCCGCGCAAGGAAAGATCGGTGACAGCGCTTGGCGGAATGGCTGCCTTGATGCCGCGATTCGCACCCTTCAGTTCCGCTACGGCGGTCCACTTCTTGCGACAAACGCGGCCGGAGTTATCTGCCAGCACCCACGCCACTTCGTATTGGCCTTCGCCCAACAGGAAATTGCCGCCGGTTTCAATGATTTGATCTTTCTTGTTGGGCGCGTCGTCGGGAATGGGCGGCAGGCTCATGCCCTGGGTGAAATATGCGGGTTTGCCGTTCTTCGGAGTGATACGGCTGAGCACTGTCAGGCGGTTGCCCGTTCCGAAGTATTGGGTCAAGGGGATACGGACCACATAGCCTGCTTGAAAACGGAAGCCGTAGTTGAGCATGGGTTTGATAGGGGTAACGTCGCAACGCAGAGGCTTGTCGTCAGCACGCGCATCGAAGGATTTAGCGATTCGCTGATTGCGGGCGGGGCTGACCAGCACCTGAGCGGTGAGGGGGATTGCAAGGAGGAAGCTAATGAGGGCGAGCCGCATGTTGACTCTATTATGACGTCTTGGCTCAGGTTTACGATTGTTACTTGAAGGACGCAGTGGATACTTATTACGGCAAGAGCAGCGTCATTTCACCTTGAAACGACAGTTGAGTTGACATGATAGACCCAGACTGCTTGAAGCAAAGGTGGTTCCGCGTACGGCTTATTTCACCATTTGGGTGACACAACCACGCACCAGCCCCCCATGGTAATCGGGGGATTCCGGGGCACTCGTCATTGGCTAAGTTACTGATTATCCCAGTCACAATGCTCGTCACTTAAGGAATTAGCCACTGCTGCGTCCAAAGTGGGGCAGACGCCCTCGTCTGCGGCTGGCCCCCTGGCCAGCCTGCTATAGGTATTGGAGAAAACTTCGAACATTGGGTAATTTACCGGTCCGAAGTATTTGTAAGTGACAAGTATTGGGGCTAGTCAGATGCATCCAACTACCGTTTTCAGGTTCACCGTACCTGGCAATATCTTTGTCCACCGTGCGGGCGTAAACGCCATGTTCGGCCGTTTTACTTTACGGTTGTCGCGATAACGGATGTACCGCCAGGTTCGCAGAATGTCGGCGGAAGTTTCAGTTGAAAAAACAACCAAGGGAAGGAAGAGGGCGAGGATAGGTTTCATCAAAAGAAAATGGACCGGGTCCGAATTGGACCCGGTCCATTAATTCACGGCGACTAGCTTCTTAGAACTCGAATCGTGCAACAAGCTGACCCGTTCGCGGCGTAGGCAGCGATGAGTTCACGCTGTTCGACGCGATGCCGAGGTAGTTGAGGAACCCGAATCCACCAGTCAGCAAACCGTTTGCCGACCGTGTTGGAGGAGTTGCCGGGCTACCGGTGCTGGGATCCGCAATCGAAAGGTTCTGGTTGAACAGATTGAAGAACTCGGCGCGAAGGCTGAACGAAGTTCTCTCACGGATTTTGAATTCCTTGCCGAAGCCGCCCGAAATGATTGGACGGCGCTGGCCACGAAAGTCATTGTAGTAAGTGATATTGCTGCCAGGGACGCCAGCGGCTTGATCCTGCCAAGCGGCCGGATTCAGGATGGTTTCCTGCGTTGGGTCAATGCACCCGCATTGCGGATTCTTTAGGTAAAGCGGAACACCAGCAACCCGAACCTGTCTGGTATAGCCGGTGGAAAGGAAACCGCCGATGCCGTTGTTAGAGCCCGGCGCATTCAGCAAATTGCCGCTTTGCCAGGTGCTAAGTGTACCCAGCCTCCAATTGGCCAACAGCGCACTCGCCATGCGATTACTCTTGGCGATGCCGAAGGCGGGGATTGTGTAGTTGACACTCAGGCTGGCAATGTTCGGAACATGATTTGCAGAGAGCCCCTTGAAGCTTGCCCTGTCGTAAATACTGCCCGTGTTCGTCGCGTTGTCCAGTGTCTTCGAGAAGGCGTAGGAGAAGGTTGAAGTAAGGCCATGCGAGAAACGTTTGGTCACTTTGACTTGCAGCGCGTCATACCAGGACTTGCCCAACGGAGCCAGCAACTGGCCTATGCCGCTGAACTGTGGAAACGGCCGCAGACTCTGCAGCACTGTGCCGGATGCCGGGAAATTTGCATACGGAGGTTTGAATCCCGCCGACACCGCTGCTGGAGAACTAATTGTCGAGGTCAACAGCGAACGTGTGGCCGCGTTGGTCAAATCACCAAGCCCAACGCGTTGCAGAGTCGCTGGGTTTACCGCGTTGTAGTTGATCAGCGCGCCAACGTTATACGATGAGGCTCCGCCACCACCTGCATTTTGCCAAACGGTACGGTTGGCGACGTAAGCCGCCTCAACCACGATATCCTTCACCACTTCGCGCTGAACGGAAATGTTCCACTGGTTGACGCGCGAAGGCCGCCCGCCGTTGCGATCCACGAGTGCGGGAGCGCCTTGCACCGCAGCTCCGGGAATTACGTTCAGGCCCGGATCGTAGGCCGCTCCGTAAAGCAATCCCTGGTCCAGCACTAGCGGCTTGGAAATGATTCCTGACGCGACGCCGTTGCCTGGCGAATTCACGTTGATCACGTTGAAACCCATGCTTGCGGTGGAAGGCGCCGTCACCGAAGTAGACAGGGGACCGTAAACCAAACCCCATCCGGCGCGGAGCACCGTCTTCTGATTCAACTGATACGCTGCCCCGATGCGAGGCGCATAGGCTAGTTTATATGGCGGGACCAATACGCAATCGCAACGACCCGCCCCTTTGCCGGCATAGATCACTGCGCCCAGTATGCCATTGGCATTCGGATTCGGCGTAGTTGGGCTGAAGGTGGATTGACGGTCATGCAGTTCGCTAAGCGGCGCCTGGTAATCCCAGCGCACGCCATAGTCCAGCGTAAGCTTGCGCGTCAACTTCCAGGTGTCTTGGGCAAACAACGCCAGCGACGTGCGCCGGTTCTGCGGCGCTGCCGTATTGCCGGCCGAAAAGTTGTCGTACAGTCCCAGCAGGAAACTAGCATATGCGGAGCCGGTCCCCGTTCCATTCGGCAGCACCTGCCCATAAAGTGGTTGCGACGTTTGCGCGCCGCTGAAATTAAACGTGGGGGTCAAGTTATTAAAATTGAGAGGGGTGGTTGTTTCCAACTTCCAATCGCCGCCAAATTTGTAAGTATGGTTGCTGTGTATCCAACTCATGTTGGCAACGCCTGTCGCCTTTTGGTCGAATAGTAGCAGGCGGTTTCCTGTTCCGAATGGCAGAGCCATGCCGCCCAGGACACTATCACCAACTGCATTGATGCGGGGGAACCCAGTGCCAGGCGCGCCCGTAATTCCCAACTTGGTCAGATCGTATTCAAAGCTGACCGGGGGCACTGTGTCCGGATTCTTGTAGCGTATAAAGCCGGCGCCAAGATGGGCAAGCAGCGTCGGCGTAATGGTGTGATCGTAGTTCACGCGGCTTGTCCAACTGCGGATGTTTTGAATCCGAACGCGGGACAACAGTTCCGGCAGGCCATCCACACCGTTCGATTTGTCTGTATTTTGACCACCCCAATAACCGGACAACTTACCCTTCTGACCGAAATTATGGTCAATCTTGATCGATGGAATTTGTTGCAGCTTGTAGAATGCTCCGGATTGGCTGAAGTTGTTCACAAACAGGTCGTTTCCGATATTGGGTTTGGGGAAGAACGTCAGAATCTTCGCCGAGGTCGGATCGATGCGGCTGGGCGGGATAATGTTATTTGGAAAAATGCTCAGGACGCGACGGCCAGTCGGATCGATCACCGCAGTAGCGGGATCGTAGATGGCGTTCTGGATGATCGGACGTCCGGCAAAGTCAGTCCCCAAATTCCGG
The DNA here is from genome assembly GCA_043785065.1 of Bryobacterales bacterium. Classification (GTDB taxonomy): domain Bacteria; phylum Acidobacteriota; class Terriglobia; order Bryobacterales; family Bryobacteraceae; genus JANXSF01. Next base: position 11,066 of record JAYVXT010000675.1, read on the forward strand.
TTCCCGGTCACCAGCAAATTATTGCTCAAGTTCCCGGCGAGATAGGCGCTGTTGGGTACGGTGGAAGTACCTGCGTACAAGCTTTCGCGGTCGCGGTACTTCTCCAAATTGAAGAAGAAGAACGTGCGATTCTTTCCGTTGTAAACTTTCGGGATTAGCACCGGACCGCCAATGGATCCACCGTAATCGGATAAATGCTTAACCACTTTTATGTGCTTTCCGGCACCGTCATTGGTAAACGGAATACCGGCATTCATGAATGTGTTTTCGAAGTAAAGGTAAGCGCTACCGTGAAGCTGGTTAGTGCCGCTCTTAGAAGTAAAATTGTATACGCCGCCATTGCCAACGCGCCCGAATTCGGCCGAGAAGTTCGACGTTTGAAGCGTGAACTGCTCAATGGCCTCAACCGACGGCTGCAATTCGTCGGACACGCGGGTTTGGCGATGGCTGTCAGATTCCTGGCCTTCGAATATGATTTTGAAGTTGTTCGAACCGCCATTAATGGAGATGTTGTTCCAACCGTTGAACGTCGCGCCCGGCGTCATCTGGGCAAACGAAAGCGGATTGCGAATCGCCCCGGCGCCGATTCCGAAGTTGATTGGCAGTTCGGAAATCTGTTTGCCGGTGATGGTGGTGGATTGCTCGGCGCTTTCCGTCTTCAGTTGATTGGAATCGGCGGTGACGCTAATGGATTCGGCGGAGGCCCCAACGGCCAACACAACGTCGACGCGGGTTGTGACAGCTACCTGCACCTGGATTCTGGTTTGCTCAAATTGGCTGAAGCCAGGGTGCGCCACTTTAAGAGCATAGGTTCCCGCAGGCAAAGCCAGAAGGGTGTAGTTGCCGGTGCCCGTGGTTACGGTGTCGGTTTGCGCACCTGTGTTTGCGTTGGTGAGGACGAGGCGGGCGCCGGGAATCAGGGATCCAGTCGTATCGGCGACTGTACCAGTAATGGCGCCGCGATCACTCTGGGCAAACAAAACGGTTAGCGGAAAAGTGAAAAGTGTAATCTGAATTAGACGCTTGAACATCATATGTGGAACTCCCTTACTTAGGGTCAAAAACATTCGATTGACGAGACCGGCAGTACTACGGAATAGAAAGCAGTCGCCGCTAAAGTTGACGATAAATATATAACAAATGGGGGGGGGACGTATAGTAAGTATTTCAGCATGTCGCGGCAAGATGATAATGTCCTAATTGAGAAAAGTAGAAATGTCCTACAATGGCCGATTTGCACATGCCCCCTTTCCCTTATCTCAGGTTGGCCTTCAGAACAGCGCGGAGCCGTCAAGGGCGCGCGTTTATTGCGCAGCGAATGCGAACCCTGTCAAGGCAAAGTAGAAATGTCCTAATCCCAGCAAAGTAAGAATGTCCGGTTTTGACCGAGTGTTCCGGAGTTGGATGTTAGGTTGAATGAGTC
>JAYVXT010000676.1:0-3921 GCA_043785065.1 Bryobacterales bacterium
TGATGGTGCTTTTCTATAAGGACTATATCGTTGGCGAAGACCCTACTGATGTGGAGCGCGTCATGCTGAAGATTCGCCGGATGGGTGGCTTTAATCCGCGGGGCGCGGCGGTTAGCGCGATTGAGATCGCTTTGTGGGACATCGCGGGGCAGGTGGCTGGAGTGCCAGTGTACAAACTGCTTACCGGTAAAATTCGGGACCGTGTGCGCATCTACAACGGAGGCAGCCGTCCCGCGATGACCGGCCAAACGCCGCAAGACTACGCCGAAAATACGGCCAAGATGAAGGAATCCAAAGAGGGCTTCACCTTGATCAAACAAGCAGTGGGCTTTTACAACGGGGCAATGATGCGGACCACGCCAAACGCTTGGTATGACGAGCCACGTTCTGGCGGAGTGGTGGTACGACATTGCTAACCGGCTGCCGAACCCTATAGTCAAACGCGGCTTCATTGATGTTTATCCCAAGCCGGGGCTTGGGATAACGTTTAAGATTCAAGCGGCCAAGGCGCATTTGGCCGACCAGGATCGCCGCTTTTTCGACTAGAGGGCTAAGGTGACTCGCATGAACGTGGCGGGGATAGAAGTGGAGCCATCCGTACTTTTGCTCTGTGCTTTTGCCAGTTCTACGAGTTGGTTGTGGAGTTCATCCGCCTTGCCGTTTTTTTGAGCCGCTTCGACAGCGTTCATCGTCGGACCATAGAATGTTTCAAATAGCTCTATAAACTGCGTTGGGCTTTTATCGGGGGACGTAAAATAGAACGTATCCTTAAGCATGGAGATTTTCTCGCTGGGCACGCCGGCTTGGCCAAATCGCTCAATGATGTGGCTCTCCACGCCCCAAGTCATGGGACTGACGAAGCCTTCCGGGGGTGGAGGCATGAACGCTGAGCTGATTTTCAGCACTTGTGATACGAAAGTTGGATCGTTGGGAATCCAGTTGCCCATCACTATGCGGCCGCCTGGTTTGGTGACTCGGACCAATTCCTTGGCGACATCGAAGGGCTTGGGTGCAAACATCGCACCGAACACGGAGATGGTTAGATCGAACGAATGGTCCGCGACACCTTCAAGATTGCAGGCGTCACCTTCCTGAAACTTGAGTTGGCTCAGACCGGCCTGGACGGCGCGGCGATTGCCGGCTTCCACCAGGTTCCTGGCGATGTCGATTCCAAGCACTTCGGCTCCCAAGCGGGCAAGTGGAAGAGCAGTTGTGCCATCTCCGCAGCCAAGGTCCAAAACTCGCACCGGCGGCTTTATGCCTAAGGAAGCAACGAGTGCTTCTCCGGATTCACGCATGAAGGCGGCGATTTGAGTGAAGTCGCCTTTTTCCCACAATGCTTTATTGGGGTTCATTTAATACCTTTACTCCTGACACAGAATTTGGACCAATTGCAATAGTAGCAAAAACCAACACGAGGCCACCTTTTTGCTATAGATTCTCAGACACTACTCTGGAGGAATCTTAATGAAGCGGCTTGCGCTCCTAATTTCATCCGCCGTGTTTTGCAGGCACAAAGCACCACGGGTTCGTTGTCGGGCAGCGTTCAGGATGCTTCCGGGGCCATGGTTCCTGGAGCCAAGGTCACGTTGACTGGCGAAAGCAACGGATTTATCCGCACGGTAAAAACCACTTAAAGAAGGGTTCTATAATTACTCTGATATTACTCCATCCACTTTCACGCTAAAAGTTGAGACTGCCGGATTCAATACTTAATCAGAGACTGGACTGGAGATCTTCACGACCGATCATAAGTCGGAAAAAATCATGCTGGCTATTGGGTAGTTGAGTGAATCGGTTACCGTTACCGCCGAGACCACAAGCGTGAACCTTGTTACCGGGAAACGGCCGGGCACGCTTACCGGCGATCAACTGGATCAGATCGCGCTGCGTGGGCGGGACATTTTCGATGCGATTAGTTTGATGGCTGGCGTTGTGGATACAACCGACGGACGCGATGCGCCTGGACCAACCAGCGTGGGCTGCATTTTTTTATAATGGGCGGCCGCAATGATTCGAAGAACGTCACGCTGAATGGCGTCACGATTTTGGATACCGGATCAAACGGCGGTATGCACAGTATGCCTTCGATGGATTCGGTGGGCGAAGTGAAGGTGCTGATGTCGGCTTACTCAGCGGAGAGTGGGCGCAATCCGCCGTCGATCAACATTGCAACTAAGGGCGGTTCAAAACAGTTTCATGGCAGCGCCGGATACTACGTCTGTAATGAAGCACTGAACGCGAATGACTTTTTCAATAATAAAGCGGGGCGTAAATGGACACCGTACCTCTATAACATCGGTAGTTACTCGATGAGTGGTCCAGTGCTTATTCCCAAATGGAATAGAATAGAGACCGCGACAAGCTGTTCTTCACGTTCACGCAAGAGTTTCAAATCCTGCGCTACGGCGGTGAAGCATAGCCCACACGCCAGCGCTGCGAGAAACAAGTTCCTTGTCATGGTGTCTCCTTATGGAATACCGGTTGGGTAACTAGCGAACTAGCGCCTGGGGCTGGTCGCGTTCTTGATTTCGGCATCAATGATCTTCTTGAACTCCGCCGGTTCAAGGGATCCCATATACTTCTTGCCGTTGACAAATACCGTGGGTGTGGCCTCGACGCCGATTTTTTCGCCTTCGGCCTCTTCTTTCTCAACCGCGGTTATGATGGATTGCGAATCAATATCGGCATTGAAACGCGCAAGGTCAAGCCCAATTTGCTTAGCCCACTCGCCGATGTTGGCGCGGTTGATGCTTCGCGTGTTTCCATAGAGTTTATCGTGCATTTCCCAGAATTTGCCTTGGACGTGCGCGGCGAGAGAAGCTTGCGCGGCAATCTTCGCCTGCGGATGATTGCTTAAGGGAAATTGCTTGAACACAAGCCGGACGTCCTTGGGATACTGCTTCAAAATGGCGTTGAGGTTGCCGACGGCGATGGTGCAATAAGGGCACTGAAAATCCGAAAACTCCGCCAAGATGACTTTAGGACTACCGGCGCCTTTAGCGGGCGCGCCGGAGGTTTCAATGGCAACCGGATCCCAAAGGATGCGATTGCGCATCATGGCGCGTTTCGCCAAGTCGCTTGACAGCACCTGCTTTTCCATTGCCGCCGCAGACTTGCCTTCGGCAGCGGCGCGCGAGACCATGTTGGCCAGAACCTTACTTTGGGAACAAGGAGGATCTTCCACGCGGCACTGGGCAAGTTTCATGGCGCAGCCGCAGGTGCAGCCGGTGGAGCGCAAGACCGCGAGACCGGCTTGCTTTTGAGCGGGCGTGGCCTTGCCCCAATCGACATCGGCCAAATCGGCGGTGGTTTTCCAGGTTTGTGGGGACGTGGTTTGTGCAGGCGTGGGTTGTGCCGAAGCCGGTTGCGCAAAGACGGAGGGAGCCGTAGCGGCGGCTAGGAGTAAGAGCCCAAGAAAATGTCGCATTGTTTTTATTATCGTTGTTACCGCGGCGATTCCGCTACAGCGTATAATTAGAGAAGACAACAAGCCCACCTGTGCGCCTGTAGCTCAGCTGGATAGAGCAACTGGCTTCGAACCAGTAGGCCGGGGGTTCGAATCCCTCCGGGCGCACCACATTCTAAAGCACTTATGCTCTCACAGGTTTCGCAATTAGCTCATTTGACAGCCATTTTGACAGCCACACGCATCCCTAGTGTAGATTATCCGGAATAGAAGTTTGCTTGATATTGAGCGTGGCTGATCTTTGGTTGAGTTCCCAAATTCCGAGCAGCCGCAGAACTGTTTAGCCACACTGGCACCAGAACCCCGCTTGGGGCGCAATTTGGGTGTGGCAAAGAAACGTGCGACTGGATCTATCTTCGGCGCTTGCGAAGAGTTACCCACCTCTGCTCGCCAAAAATGACCCATCCGACTGAAATGCGCTTGTTTGATTCGGCATCCATTCTCCAAGAAAT
>JAYVXT010000677.1:0-3920 GCA_043785065.1 Bryobacterales bacterium
TCAATGATCACCGAAACCGGCGCGCCGGAGCGCCCGGTGAAAACAATCGCCTCGGCGCCGGATTGTTTTAGGGCCTGCGCAAACGGACCCTCGCTACGCGCCTCGCCAATGCCGAAGGTAAGCGGACTCTTGGCGCAAACCACGAATCGCGATAGTCCCGGACCGTTATGGCCGGCGATTACGGACGATGCGAAAATCAGCGGATTTCGAGGATCGAACGGGTCCAGTCTTGGTGGTGTTGTTTCTAGAAGGAGCTTGGTAGCCAGTAATCCGCACCCGCCCCACTGTCGAAAAAATATTTCCGGTCGAGGTTCCCAAATCGCTGTTTGGGTGGTCAGGTCAATCCAAAGAACTTTCGAATGAAAGCCAAGAGGCATAAATGTGATCGTAAGCCATGTTGGCCGTAAATGCTAGAATGCCAGCATGAAGGTTCATATTGGGCAACGTGAGCATGAGGGGGTTGTCTTACTCGATCTCAATGGCCGTTTGGTGGCAGGGGAGAATGTAGCGGCTCTGCGGGAAAAGATTTCGGAATTGGTCACGTCGGGTAAGGTCAATGCAGTCCTGAACTTGCAACACGTTGACTATATCGATTCATCCGGCTTGGGCGCCATGGTGATGTGCTTTACGTCTATACGCCGCGCCGAGGGTAAGCTGAAACTATTGAACCTGACCCGCCGCAACGTGGAACTCCTGGTGCTGACGAAACTGGAAACCGTCTTCGAGGTCTTCGACGAAGAGCAGCAGGCAATCAACAGTTTTTTCCCTAACCGCGAGATCCGCCGGTTCGATATTTTAAGCTTTATTCAGCAGCAAAAGGCCGAGGGAAATCTGTAGAGCTGATGGACTACCAATACGACATCTTCTACAGCTACAAACGAAATCCCCATACTCTGCATTGGAACCGTTGGGTACGAGATAAATTGGTATTCTGGCTAACTCGCAACAACAGAGTCCTTAATGCACTGCGTTGCCTTTTATCGAAGCGTCGGAACACCTAGCAATACAAACATTCACTTCACTATCGAGTACACAAGCCTAGCAGGACGCAAACTTAGCACGAAATTCAATTCTATAAACAAATTTTTAAACCGCGGGAGAGATTCCGTGGAACAAAGGCAAGTCGGTGTAATCGAATTCGAACTGGGTGGGTTCGATTCCAAAGCCAAGGAACTTGTCAAAGAGTTATGCGATCCGCTCTTCTATCTTTTTGACTCGACGGAAATTTCTGACCAGCACTGTGAACGCTTGGTTTCCGGTCTCTTGCACCCACCTTCCCCCAACCGCTAACCTGAAAGCATGGCAACGCAATCGCAGCAGCGGCAAATGTTGAACGAAGGGGCGCAGGCACCTGAACTCAATTTCGAAACTCTGGCCGGCGGAACCACAACCATGGCCGAGATCCGATCCAAGGGCCCCGCCCTCTTGGCCTTCTACAAAATCTCCTGCCCAACCTGCCAGCTCACCTTCCCGTTCCTCGAACGTCTTTCGAAAAACGCGATCCTACAGGTAATCGGCATCTGCCAAGACGAACCCGCCGGAGCTGTCGAATTCAACAAAGTGTTTGGCATTCACTTTCCTATCCTGCTCGATACCGAACAATCCGGCTACGCTGCCGGCAATGCTTTCGGCATCTCCCACGTGCCTTCCATGTTTGTGGTGGAACCCGACGGTAAGATCTCAGTGGCCGAACAAGGCTTCACCAAACCACTTCTTGAAGAATTGGGCGAACGGGTAGGCATTACGGTGTTTACCGATGCTGACACGGTTCCGCTCTACAAACCCGGTTGAGGCTCCAGGAATTAGCCTTCCCGTGTGGAAGACGCCGGTAAAACCAAGAGCGACGAAAATTGTTTGGAATCCTAAGGTAAACTAGTAGGAGCGCATGGCACTAATTGGGGAAATTTTCGGTTCAGCGGCGGCAATCGCCAAAGGGATGGGCGTCACCTTCAAGGAGATGATGCAGCCCACCGTCACGGAGGATTACCCGGATGCTCCGGTAAATTTTCAGGAACGGTATCGCGGCAAGCATGAATTGCAGCGCGATGCTCATGGCATGGAAAAGTGCGTCGCATGTTTTTTGTGCGCGGCTGCCTGCCCGGTGAACTGCATCTACATCGAAGCGGCTGAAAACACCGAACAGAAACGCATCTCCGGCGGAGAGCGTTATGCCGAGGTTTACAACATCGACTATTCCCGCTGCATCTTCTGTGGATTTTGCGTGGAAGCTTGCCCCACCGATGCCATTACTCATGGTCACGGATTTGAGTTGGCTAGTTACAACACATCGACCCTGGTGATGCGCAAGGAAAACATGCTGGTGCAGATTCCTGTTGGCGCGCATGCTCCGGTGGTTCATGAGGAAGCAGCCGGCGGTCATTAAGACTCTGTTCCATGATCACCGGCGCGCACACGATTCTTTACAGCACCAACCCCGAAGCTGACCGCGTATTCTTTCGCGACATTCTAGAGTTTCCGCATGTTGACGCAGGCCATGGTTGGCTTATCTTTGCGTTGCCGCCTTCGGAAATTGCGATTCACCCTTCCAGCAAGAACAACGTGCATGAATTCTATCTGATGTGTGACGACGTTGAATCGCTCATCGCTGAAATGAAAGGCAAAGGTGTGGAGTGCGGTCCGGTGCAACGCGAAAGATGGGGCCTATTGACTCACGTTACACTGCCGGGCGGTGGTACGGTCGGTATCTATCAACCGCTTCATCCCCGACCGTGACTAGAATTAGAGTACCGCTCCCTTACGTTCACGGCTCGCTATTACCGTAAACCCACCGAGCCGTGACCGTAAGGGAGCGGTACTCTAACTTTGGAATTGTGGCCCGTTTAGAGAACCACCAGCATCCTATCGCGCCGCAATGTGCTGCACGAAAGCAAGCGCAGCCAATTGATTGAGTTTGTCCGAAGCAATGCGGCCAATCAACAGCTTTGCCTGCCCGGGCCTTGAGATCACCTCGAAGCCAAGCTTTTTCAATGCGGCCAAATTGGCGTCGCTTACCTCGGTCACGAACAGTCGAATCTCAACCTTCGCCGCCCCGCCGCCGGCGGCAGCCGTCACCACATCCTGACTCATCTTCTTCGATAATTCATTCTGTCTGGGCTCCACTTCCGCCAATTGAGGAGCCTGGTGAAATGGCCCATTCATAGGCATGGCCCGTACCATCATTCTGCCGTCGCCGCGGGATTCGCTCACATACCCAGCGGTCCCAGGTAGGGCCCCGCCAACCATCCCAAACCCTTCATGCCGTGTCCCCTCAGGCAATTCCACAGGAACTTGAATGGTTCTCGAATAGCCGCCTTCATTCACAACGCGATCTTCCACGGCCACAAACGAGGTGAACGCCGTCATCAGTTGGAAATCCAACCCAAGCTTGGTGATGGCGTCCCGATTGTTTGCCGCATTCGCGCTCTCCAGCGTATCAATCCTTCGCCGGGCCCACAAGGTAGCTATCGAACTATTCTCCGGTTGACCATCCGGCAAATTGACGTCCACCACACGTTCAAAGCCCTTCCCCGCCATCTTTCCGGTGATCTTCAGCTTGCCGCTGGCCCCACGGGTATATCGCCCGGCCAACACAATTGGCTTCGCACTGAACAAGTCCAGCACACGCGCCGGCTCTACATCTTTCACTGGCAAGCCATTCCATTCCAGGCGAATGTCGGTCAACAAAGGATCATGGACCCGCTGCGAAAACCGCTTCGCCGCCAGTGATCCATCGTCGCTCAAATTGACGTAATCCACCTCGCCCCGGCCATGCTCCGCCATCTTGTCCAGTAGATAATGATTCACCGCCGAACCGATGCCGAACGAGAAAATCCGGGCATTCGGATGCCGGTCAATCTCCGCTAAAATCTCCGCCTCGTTTCCCACGTAACCGTCGGTCATGAAACAAACCACGCGCATCG
>JAYVXT010000678.1:0-3919 GCA_043785065.1 Bryobacterales bacterium
CACCGCAAACCAGCAGCGCGCCGGCTTTCAGCATTTCGCGCCGTCCGCGCTCGAAACCGCTACGTATCACAATGTCTCCACGGCGTTCTTTTGGATATCTGGAGCATACTCCAAGCAGTACTTTCTGGCAGGAGTCATCGAGCGATGGCGTCACCACTTCAACACCCGGCGACCGCACAGCAGTCTTAGCTATCGACCCACCCGCAGCGGGGACCGCTTTGCTCACGGACCAACGACGCGCTTCAACTCGGCTGTCGCGCCGTGGCGGACAGCCTGGAGGAAGCGGGCGAGCGGTTATTCACGTTCCTGCGTTTCCCCGAGCCGCAGTGGCGATCGATCCGCACCACCAATGCCATTGAACGGCTCCATGAGGAATTCAAGCGACGCATCAAAACACAGTGTGTGCTGCCGTGCACCGAGACCACCGTCATGCTGTTCTGGGCGTTGCTCGCGAGCGGTCAGATCACGCTACGCAAAGTCGACGGTTGGCAATCGCTGGCCACCGAACCGAGCGTACTTGACCTGGCCGCGTAACGTATACGACGATGACGATGCTGGAAGTACGCCACTGACGAATTTCCACCAACTTTCGGACACTATCTTGCCGTATCAGGGCATCACTTTGCCGGGGTTGACGGGAAGTCTCTTACGGAGAGGTTAGGCCGCCCAACCATTAGCGAAGGTACGGCAAGATCTTGAATAAGAGGAAACCAATCAAAACAACTGCAACGAGGATGACAATTCTGTAGGTTCGACTAAAGTTCACCTGGTTCTTAATGGCTTGCTGCTGATGGGCAATCGCCTGTTGCTGATTCTCGAATGCCTGTTTCTGAATGGCCAAAGATTGCTCCTGAAGTTGGAGCATCTTGTTCAGCGCGGTGAGGATTTGTTCTTCGTTGTCCATGGGCAATCTCAGGCGACCTAGATAGAATGGCTTGAGCTAAGCGGCCGCTGCCGCGAGACGTTGGAGTTTACCGTACCGATTCGCAGCGGTCCGCTTGAGCGAATAGTTATGCCACATGAGCGTGACCAACAATAAAAACGCCAGCGGACAACACAAGACATAGCGGCGAAAACACTAAGGTGTCGAGACGGGCGAAGCGGCTGCCTCTTACACGCTTGAAAAAACCAACAAACCTGAAATCGCCGACCGCACGCAGGAACAACGCAAGCGCGAGACCGTATGTGAACCACACTAGTAACTGGTGTGGAACTGGCAATGAAACCAGGCCAGAGACTGATGCGACCAGAAGGGCACAAAGCACCAGCGCAAACGCCACCAACAGAGTGCCACTTGAAGATGGTCGAAACGCGGGAGTGCCATTGACGTGTGGGACTGCTGCAGACTTGCTGCCATTGCCGCCCAGTGCCCAGTAGGCGTGGACCAACGCTAAAGCCACGAAGATGATGCAGAGCACGATGGTAAGGACGCTCTTCATGGGGCATAACGCTTGAGCTAAGCGGCCGCTGCCGCGATGACGTCTAGTCTACACCGTACCGATTCGCAGCGGTCCGCTTGAGCGAATAGTTAGGTGTCACTCCACTCACTTGCCAAGTAGGCTATACCGGTTTCGTGCGCAAATGCATCCGGCGCCTTCACCAAATGGACATGTACCCGCGCGTTGTACTCGCGTGAGAGCGCATGAGCTGGAAAGGCAATAACAAGACTCTGTGAGGAACTGCTTTGGGGCGTTCTAGTGCCGTGGAACATGACTTTGTAGATTTCGCCGCCGATTTGAGCGCAGTTCGGAAATACTTTAGTAAGCCCGCGACCATTGCAATAGTCGATGTACCAACCAGTAAAAGCTGGACTCGAGATGTCACCTACCAAGTCGATCGGTGTCTCGGTTCGAACTGGAGCGACCGTGCAGCCGGACGAAAGAATCGTTAGTGCGATCAGAGTTGCACGGACACGCATGTGACACCTAACGCTTGAGCTAAGCGGCTGCGGCCGCGAACGTAACAGGAAACGCCGTACCGACACCCGCAGTCCGCTTGAGCGAATAGTTAGGATTGCGCCCACCAAGTGTTATTGAGTTTGAGCCGCTTACCCTTGTGGACGACGCCAGTTTGGTCTGTGAATTCAGGAACTAGCTTGGTCGTAGGACCATAGCCCTCTTTTTTGAGCGGGCCTATGAGTTGGTCAAGAGGAATGTGTACTGTGCAGCTTTTGCCCGGCTTGAGTTCATGCGGAAATAAGACCAGCTGAGCAAGCATAGGGAAGACCAACTTGCGCTTGGAAGGGATACGAATTGACCATGATGCAAGCGTTACTTCTATGCGCCCAACATTTGCTGCTTCTAAAAGGACGAGATTGCCGCTAGCTCCAGCCAAGCCTACGGTGAAACCCAAATTAACAGATGTTCTTATGCGCGGCCTTTGGTCGAGCCGAGCGGTGATAAATACGAATGTTGAAAGCAACGCGCCATAAAACGCAAGCAATAGAGTGACGATATTTGGCGAGTCCATGATAAGCAAACCTAACGCTTGAGCTAAGCGGCCGCTGCCGCGAATGCGTCTGAGTTTACACCGTGCCGACTCGCAGCGGTCCGCTTGAGCGAATAGTTAGGTGGCAATGACGCGAACCACTTTGGATGCGCGAAAGATGAGAAACAGACCGATGCCAACATAAGCGAGAGACGTAGCGGTGTCAGTAAAATGGAGAGTGAAACTTGCCTCCACGGCCATGATGTCGGCAGCCGCTCGAAGAGTACCAACGAGGCCGGCTGTTGCGAAACTGACCCCCATCAGTTGCAACCCGACAAGTAAAAACTCTGCGGGTGTTGGGCCAACTGCTGCGGGCGCCGTGGTGAGCACTCGGTTCTTTAGGAACAAGGTAAACCCAATTATGCAAAATAAAAGCGATTGTGCTGCGGCGACGACAGCGTACCCAAGTGGATGAGCCGCGTTGGAATTGAATGCTGCCTCGTACGTCGTGCCTAAACCAAGAAGAGAGACTAGCCCATTTATGATGAGGTAAAGTCCGAGAAGCCGCGCCCCAACAGAATAGAGATCTCGAGCTGACATAACCTTCCTTTGCCACCTAACGCTTGAGTTAAGGCGCCGTGCGAAGGCGGCTGGATTTCGCGGCGACCCTTCACGGTCGCGTTGAACGAATAGTTAGGCATCGCGCGCGATAGGCTGCTGCGGTTGTTGCCTTGCGAAATCAATACGCGCGGCGGCTAGATCTGCGGCAATACGTGCCAGCTCAACATTCGTCTTTTGAGACTCGGCGATTAGCGCGGCAAGCTTGGCTTTGGTGCCAAAGATTGCGAATGGAAGCAAAAACCAAAGAATTGCCCAGACGAACAGGAACACAAAAATAAGAACCGACAACCAAACCCCGAAAACCCCAAGTCCACCACCTAGCAAACCGTTCATACGTAATCTCCCTGTGATGCCTAACGCTTGAGTTAAGCGGCGGCTGCCGCAGTGCCTGTCAGCTTACCGCAACCGACCCGCAGCCGTCCGCTTGAACGAATAGTTAGAGGGCATGCGTGCAGCCATGATTATTGGCGTGATGCAATTGCCAGTCGTTCGGTTCCAAGGGTGGAATACGGCGAAGCACCAATAGGTCTTTAGATAGACTGACGATTCGGAACCGAAGCAGCCGATGAGTAACGTCAACGCTATGCCCCGCAACTAAACCGTCTTCAAACACCAGGGTGTCACCAACCAGCGATAGTTTGTATGTACCTTCAAAGTCGCCGGAGTAGTCGTTGCCTTGAATTAGAAACTCCATGGCAGGATCGCTGCAGTTTGACATCCAGCCTCCCTGGAGCTTACTAAGCGAATAGAGGTTCTGCGTCTTGAACATAGCGCATCCTTGCAGCGCAATCGATATCAAAGCACCAAACCTTACGACAGCGACTTTAGTGACCATGCCTTCTAACGCTTGAGCTAAGCGGCCGCTGCCGCG
>JAYVXT010000679.1:0-3919 GCA_043785065.1 Bryobacterales bacterium
CCGCCAACTAGATCTAAACGGCCACGATCCGACTTAAAAACAATGTAACCAAGGCCGCCGCCGATCACCGAGCGAAGGTCGAGGGATTGAAACTTGTCATATTCATAATCATTGAATACGGTGGCGAACAGGCGAGGTTTCAGGTTTCGGTTGTAGGCCCAACCACCGCGCACCGCTTGCGCCGTTGTTGTGGAAATGCCGGCAACATCGGCGGATGCGCGAATGTAGTTGAAATAGGCTGTTGTCTTACTGGTATTTGAAATTCGCGTCAAATTAGCTGGAACGGTGAATGAAGCCGTCTTCGCGTTTCCTGTGGTCCCCGCTAAGCCAATGTTTGCGGAAATTACCCATAGGTCGGTAAAGCCCGGTTTCAGCATCCGGACATAGTTTTTCTGTTCAGCGTCGTCGCGAAGCACAGCTACGTCGGCGGGAGGAACGGATTGCTTGGCGCCGCCGGAAGTGACTTCCACTTTGTCGCCTGCCGTTACGATAGTTCCTTGCACGGCCTTACCGTCACCCAAAACTACATTGATCGGCTTGTCGACGATGATCGAGGTTACGTAGTCCCAATTGAGCGTGACGACACCGAAATTATCCGTCTTTATCGTTACTGTCTTAGCATCTTTCTTGACTACACTTCCTGTTATGCGGTCTCCATTTTTCATGACGATTTGATCGGCCCAGCCAATGCTTAACGAAAACACACCGAGGGCCACAGAAGCTAGCTTCTGAAAAAGGGATCTAACTTGCATTTTTCTCCTAGAGTCGATGATCGTTATCTTCGATCAGAGGTCTTAAAGTATAACCCGACATTTCTTCGAGTGATACGGTCTCACTTAAGCAATCCAAACACCGTATTGCAACTGTTAGTTAAATCAGTAGCTTACGAAGGAGATGCTGGATAAGATTTACTACTCACATAGAACAATGTAGGGAAATATTGCATGGATTGCCAGTTGGATTCGCCTCCCATGCATTCTGGGCCAAATTGGCTTCGTTCCGCAAAACAGCAGTTTGAATTTTGTCAGCAAAGAAGTATTGGTTGGCCGACGGATAATTGTGCACTTGTAGTGTTGACTCAGTCATAAGTTTCATTCCCATTTGAAGTTGAATCGGAAGACTTTTCCCGGAAATACCGCCGTTCCCCTTCGCATTGATTTTGGCACGTGGATGCAAAATAGCCGCATATTTGGCGAGACCCAAGTTATTGATAGAGCGGGGAAATGGTGTAGGAAAAAACAGTGTGACGCCAGGAATACTCATCGCAAGGTGGCTATCGGCGAAAAACGATCCGCTAAGCCCCACTGAAGGCGGAGCTGTTTCAAGCCATTACTGTTAGGACAAGGAAGCACTTCAAGCCATTGGTACTTTGTTCCCGCAATGCCCACAGCGATAGTCCTCTGCCCAAGCTGGATGTTGGCCACGTGAGTTGGGAGCACGGCATAATTGAAAAGGTCGCTTTCCTTAAGCCCCAAGTCGCCGCGGCCTAATGGGGTCAGACTGATTTGAGGAGCCACTTGAAGACTGGTGCCCAAACGGGTTTGAATGTGGCGGATCATGAAATCCTGGTTATCACCGGCCAGACAAGCTTTTGAAGCAGGATGAATTAGCGCGCGATAAGCGGCGGGATCCTGGTTTTGGACAGCTTGAACCCATTTATCGAGAAAAGTGTTGAGGCTTGGTTGACCGAAAGAAGCCTGCGCAATCGATAAAGTTGCCAAAAATTCGAAGATGACAAAACGAGCCATCTATCGCCGTATCGGCTGACCGACCGGATAACTTTAGTGGGAATCCATTTTGCCGGGATGTTTGCTTGGTTGTTCTCCGGTGAGATTGAAGTCAAACAACAACCCATTGGTCATTACTCGCAGCTTGCCGGAACCTAATGGTTTGTTATTGGTCACGAGGAACAAGGCGCCGTCTGTGGTTTCGCCGGGTGCAAGTTTTGTGGCCACAAAGGCAATAGCGCTAGCTGCCGCGGCCGCCTTCAATTTAGCTGAATTCACTTCCGCCAGGGCGGAAAGACGGCGTTGTTCGTACCCGCTCGTGGAGCGAAGGCTTTTCATCCCATAAAGGCCCTGTTCATAGGCTGAAACCAGCCGCACCACTTCATTTCTGCCGGCCTTTTCCAAAAACTCCTGCACCACATAGCGCGCCGCGGAAGGGCGCATGGCACTGCCATTGGCGCGCACCCAAGTGAAATCTTCCATCTTCAAAATAACCGGCTTCGATGAACCATTTGAAACCGCAACTTGCACCACGCTATATTCCCGAATGTGCGAGGGAAGCTGAGCGAACATCACCGTCAGTCCATTGCGTGTAAGCGTTTGATAGATGAGTCCACCCGATTCGAATTCAATTACCTGCGCCGGGGCCAACGCGAAAAACAGGCTCGCGATAAGCAAAATGGGCAAAGTTCGGGCAAATAGCATCGATATCACTATGACACAAGACGAACTAACCGATGCAAAAGTTTCCGGCGACGAGTCATTTGGAAATAGTTCTTTCTGTTTTAAGTCGCAAGCGTTCGTATTGCTTGGCCAACAAAGGATTGGCCGGATATTGGCGCGATAAATCAAGAAGCATTGCCTCGGCTCTGGTTGGCTGTTTTTCGCGTTCGTAGAATACCGCAAGCAGAATCTTCGCAAAGCCTGCGAAATAGCGTCCGCCTTTGGCAACCATTTCCAAATGCTCAATTCCCTTCCTCTTGTCGCCTTTGGTGGTCTCCACTTTCACCACCCACCTCAATACTCCCGGTAAGGCTCCCATCATGTATTCGTTTACTCCAGTGGTAAGGTAAGCGTCATGAAAATTGGAATCGATGGCAAGGAGCTTATCGGCCCAACGCTGGCTGATTTTGCAGGGTTCAAAACTGGCTAGCGACCGCCGCTCGACGAACGCAATGTAATCCGTTTCGAGGCCATGCGACATAGTTTGGGTGAACAACGCATTCACGTCTTTGGGATTCGCCTGGAGTGCGCCATCCGCTAACTTGCGCGCCTGTTCCAGCGATTTGTAGAACGAATCACGAACGGCGGGATCGGGTTTTGACTTGATGCGTTTGCCGCTTTCAAAGAAATCTTCTCCCTCCCAAATATTTAGCCTTGAAAATTCGCTGAACAACGTTGCAGCGGCGCGAGCCCCGTGGGCAAGCGGATCATTCAAGCTTGGGGCGGTGATTTGACGGACACCGCAGAAATCAAATTCATACAGCCGCGCGAAGGCCTTGTCGATGATCGTCGCAGTGGCGGCATTGGCCAAAGGAGTTGTGCACAGGGCAGCAAGGAAGGACCGGCGATTCATTGTCTGTTGGATTTTCCCTTAATTTTGAGAGACTCGCCCATAGCATCTTCGACGGAACCTCCTTTGACAATTGAAGCACAGTCGCCTAGCATCGCAGCAGATCAAATTCATGGGAACCGCGTTATCGAGCCATTCTGGCGCGCTAGGTTATGGGATAGAGAGAAATGGTTCGATGAGATCTCCTGATTGCCATCGTGGGGTAGTTGAAACAGTATTCAGAACACTCAGCCAGGAAAAAGACGATTAAAAAACTCACGAGTGCGGTGTTGAATTTTCGCGTGTTCCACCAACAGCGGCTGATCACTTAAATGCTCAGGCACCCATCGTTCCACCAAGTCCGTCAAGGTATTCAATTGCTCCGGGGCATTCGGTAGCGTGCCCTCGGGATGGCCGGTCAACAGCCGCGTGGCGTGATCGATGGACCGATGAAAAGTGGCGGCGTCGCGCAAGAAATTCGCATCAGGCCGCTCCAGATGCCCCATTTTTTCGATGATATCAATTCGCGCCGGTGTATTTAATAGTTTGAAAAACATACCGGCGCCTTTTAATCGCAGAAACATCAAGGAAAAATCGATGTCGTAATAGCCACCCGCGCCAGCCTTCAATGGGTTATTCT
>JAYVXT010000680.1:0-12425 GCA_043785065.1 Bryobacterales bacterium
GGCGGCTGGTTCTCGGAACTGGCGAGGCAAGCAAGTCAGCGGTGATCGAAATGGCTGTTTAAGCGTCGCGGGGCCGCAGGTAGAATTCCACGGCTTCCGTCGGCTTCACACCTTTTGGCTCCTGTGCGGCATTGGGATGCGTGGCGCGGTAGCGCTGCAGCATGAGGGACCGCAATTGCTCCACCACTTCGGGATGCTTGCCCGCCACATCCGTGAACTCGCCGGGGTCGGCCTTTACGTCATATAAGCGGATGTATGGGCCCGGTGTAGGCTTATCGGTTTCGTAGCCGTCGGTCCGGGCTCGCTTGCCGGTGCATTGAATGAACTTCCAACGATCAGTGCGGATGCAGGCTTCTTCGTTTTCGAGGTATTGGCTAAAGATGTGGTCGCGCACTTTGACGGGCTTCTTGCCTTCCAGATAAGGCCGCAGAGATTCGCCATGTTGGATTGGAAGTCTTTCGAGGCCCATCATGTCGGTGATAGTGGCCGGCACGTCGATGTGCTCGGTGAAGGAATTCACAACAGTCCCCTTCTTGATCTTGCCTGGGTAGCGCATGATGAGCGGCACCCGCAGGGCTTGGTCGTAGCAGCAATGCTTTTCGATGCGGCCGTGATGGCCTAACATATAGCCGTGATCGGCCATGTAAACCACATACGTATTTTCGTCAAGCCCTTGCGCGCGCAATGTTTCGAGTAACTCCCCTATATTCTTGTCTAGGTAGTTCACCGAGGTGTAGTAGCTGGCGATAATGCCGCGACGGTCTTCTTCAGAAAGATTACGGAAGATGAGGGGGATTTGCCAGGCGTCTTCGGGGCCAATTTTCGGAGGTGTGAATTTTGCCTTATCGTACTTCAGGGTCCATTCAATGGGGAAGTCGAATGGGGAATGCGGCTCCGGAAAACTGACCCAGAGCGCGAACGGATCGGGGCGTTTGCTCTTTAGAAATTGTTGGGCTTGGCGTAGCGTGAAGGTTCCGCGCATGTCTTCGTAGTAGCGCGGGAATGGTAGTTTGTCGGCATTGAGCCAGATGCGGGAGGGGTCCTTGAAGGGTTGCCACTTGGGCTTAGCTTTAAGATCCGCCGACGTCGTCTTAATGGGCTTCTTGCTCCATTCGCGATTGATGTCCTGTTCGGTCATCATGGTTTGGAATCCATGCATGCCGGGTTGCGAAGGGCGATTGAAGTGCATTTTGCCAAAGACAGCAGTATGGTAGCCAGCCTTTTGGAATTGCTTGGCAAGCGTGGGTTTGTTTTCGTCAAGGGCCGTCTTTAAAACAGTCACGCCCGCCATGCTGGGCATCTGCCCGGTTAGGAAAGATTGCCGCGAAGGCGTGCAGACTGGTTGATTGCAATGGTGGAGGGCAAAGCGGATTCCTTCGCCGGCGAGTCGGTCCAGGTTAGGAGTTTCGGCCAGCCGATTGCCGTCTGCGCCAAGAACATAGCCGGCATGGTCGTCGGCGAGGATAAATAGGAAATTAGGTTTGGCGGCCTGTGCGCAGACGAGCGGCGCGGAGGCCAGGGTTGTAAGAGCAGTGCGTCTTGAAAGCATAGGATTCTAATCCACTACTTTATTCCATCCGCGATTCGAAAGGTCGCGGTAGATGATGAAACCGGCCAGCGCGGCCGCGGCCAGCATACCAAAACCTAGGGCCGCTTCTTTGAGAAGGATCTTGCCCACTCCAAACAGCGTTCCATAAATCAGGATGCAGCCGCAGATCCAGTCAAGAAGATTCACCATGCCGTCTCCATCCAACTGCACCTCAGGGGCTTGCGCGGCAATAGGCTTCCAGCCTGTGAGAGATGGTCTGGTGCGGCGGAAGAAGGCGACTAGCGTGGCATTAGATTCCGGGGGAGTCAGCAGGGTTACGGCAAGCCAAGTAGCAGTGGTAAGCCCAACCGTGATGATCATGGACCAAGCAAACTCTTCGGGCTTGTCGTTGTTGAATCCGAAGATGTGACTTAACGAGAGGGACACCACCGAGGCGGCAAGCATTGCGGAGATTTCGCTCCAGGCGTTGATTCGCCACCAATACCAGCGCAGGAGAAGCACTCCGCCGGTGCCTGCGCCGATGGAAATCAACAACTGCCAGGCCCCACTGATGGAATCCATTTTGTAAGTGACGATGGCGGAGACCAGCGTGATGCCGACAGTGGCCAGCTGCGAGACGCGAACATAGTGTTGGCCGGATTCGGCGGGCTTCAGGAAGCGGCGGTAAAAGTCGTTGACGATGTAACTTGCGCCCCAGTTGAGTTGAGTGGCGATAGTGGACATGTATGCTGCGGCGAAGGCGGCCACCATGAGACCGCGCAGGTAGGGCGGCAGGAAATCAATCATAACTTTGATGTAGCCGGTTTCCTTGTCTTGAAGGTCCGGGTAAAGGACGAGAGATACTAAACCGACCAGGATCCAGGGCCAGGGACGCATCGCGTAGTGGGCAATGTTGAAGCTGAGGGTGGCCAGCAGCGAATGCTTTTCGTCTTTGGCGCAGAACATTCTTTGGGCAACATAACCTCCGCCGCCGGGTTCGGCGCCGGGATACCAAGTTGCCCACCAATTCATGGAAATGTAGACGAAGAACGTGATCATGGGCATCCAGGGGGAGTTCATTTCCGGGACGAAATTGAGCGCGTCGGATCGGCCCATGGCATGAAGCTTGGCAATGAGTTGGTCAATGCCGCCAACTCCATTCACGGCGGAGGCGGCAAGGATGATCACCATCCCCATCTTTATAACGAACTGGAAAAGGTCAGTGACCAGCACTCCCCATAGGCCTGAGAGCGCGCTGATAAATGAGGTGATGCCGATCAAGCCGAGAACGAGCAGCAACGCTGTACTTTTCTCCACGCCGAGAATCAGCATGAGGATCTTCACCATGGCCAGATTCACCCAGCCAAGTACTATGCAGTTGATGGGAATGCCAAGGTAAAGCGCGCGGAAGCCACGAAGGAACGCCGCGGGCTTGCCGCTGTATCGGATCTCGGAAAATTCGATGTCAGTCATGACCCCGCTGCGGCGCCACAGGCGGGCGTAGAAGAAAACTGTAAGCATGCCGCCAGCGACGAAGTTCCACCATAGCCAATTGCCGGCGATTCCGAACTTGGCTACCAAGCCAGTGACGGCGAGCGGCGTATCGGCGGCAAAGGTAGTGGCCACCATGGATGCGCCGGCCAGCCACCAGGGAACGTTGCGGCCTGAAAGGAAAAATTCCTCAACGCTCTTTCCAGCTCGGGCGCGGTAGTAAAGGCCGATGGCGAGGTTGAACAGGAAGTAGAGAGCCACGACAGCCCAGTCTATGACGGTGAGTTGCACAGAGTTGGATTGTACCGCTGTTCGGGGAGGTTACGGTTTCTGTGTGAAGGGATTGAGGGTAAGAACGTGGAAAGTTGAGAAATCTTTGGTGTTGCGAGTTACTACGGTAAGGCGGTTGGTGCGGGCAGTGGCGGCGATCATAGCGTTCATGGTAAGGTCGCCGGACTTGCCTTGCATCAGGACGGCCCATTCGCGGAAAGCCTCGGCATCCATCGGGAGGATGGGGAAGTTCTCAACCGTTTGAGTGATCCAGTCTTCGATTTCATTCGCTTTTTCGGGATTTTGAAGACGCGTCATTTCCACGCCCTCCTGCATTTCTCCGATAGTAACCGCAGAAATGAATAGTTCGCTAGGCTTGCGGGCTTCGATAAATTCAATCACTCCACCATGTGGCCGGAGCTTCCGGGTTTCCGATATGACGTTGGTATCAAGCAGAAACATGGTTAATCGAATTCCACCGGAGGCCGCTTGTTGTAACTCTTGCGGAGGCGCAGCGGAATGTCGAACTTAGGGGTAGGCGAAAGAAGCCACTCTTTTAAGTTAGGGCGTGCCGAGTCCTTTAGTCTTTTGTATTCGGCGATTGGGATCAGTACCGCGGTTTCCTCGCCGCGATTGGTCACCACCTGTGGCCCTTGATCCACACTTGCCTTAAGAAATTCACTGAATTTCGCTTTTGCGTCTTGTACGGCCCATGACATTGCTGCACCTCCATGACTAGTTATCGCACTAGTCTTAGAAATTTGCAAGAGGAAATATCGAACTGGCGAAAACCGATTTCGTCTGTTCCAATAGAAGGAATATGACCCAACCGCCACAGCCGCCTCCAGTGCCTAGTTCATTTGGACCCGTGCCCGGTCCAAATCCATCCCAGCAGAAGAAGACGAACGTCGTTGTTTGGGTGTTGCTGGGAATTGCAGGTCTGCTGATCGCGGGGGTATTGATAGCCGCCGCGACCACCTATTATTTTGTGAAACAGGTAGCAGGTTCGGGCAATCCGGCAATAGCGATTGCTAAGGTGATAACCACACTCAACCCTGATCTTGAAGTGATTTCCATGGATGGAGATACCGTGCGGGTGCGTGTAAAGAGCACAGGGCAAGAGACGGAAATCAACATAAGTGATATCAAGAAAGGGAAGATCGACATAAAGTCGCCCGATGGCCGGGTGGTAATTGGGGGCAAGGCGCGCATGCCGGATTGGCTGCCGAAGTATCCGGGGATGGAAGGGGATCCGGTGACGCAGGTGGAGTCGCTAGCGAAAGGTAAGGGCACGGTTGTCTTCCATACTTCCGACAAGGTGGAGAAGGTCACCGCCTGGTATGAGCAGACATTCAAGGACGGCGGGTTCACGGTGGAAAGGAAAGTGAATTTGTCCGCAGCGCAGAACGTGGCGATTCTCAAAGCGGAATCGGGAGCGAAGGATGTGGTGGTAACCGTTGTCGACGGGACGCTGGTTACGTTGGTGTATTCGTTAGGCAGCGTGAACTAGGCTGAAGTTAACATCTATTGGGAAGCGAAACAATAGACTCGCCCGTCCTGCGAGGCGATCACTACTTTGCCGTTGCCGATAGCGGGGGACGACGATAGCGCGGCGCCAGCCGTGAACTCCCAAAGCTTTTGGCCGTTATTCAAATCGAGCACGTAGAAGCGGCCATCGTTTGAGCCGATGTAAACGTGACCATTGGCGATAGCGGGCGAAGATTCAACGCGGCTCTTGGTTGCAAACGTCCAAAGACCCTTGCCCGTATTGGCATCAATTGCGTGAACATTCTTGTCGCGCCCGCCGAGCACTACCTTGCCATTGGAGACAGCCGCTGAAGATTGATAGGGGAATTTCCGAACAGGGTGTTCATAGCGCCAAATGATTTTTTTTAGTTTCATATCCACGGCGAAAACCTCGTTGCCGTAGGTGCCAAAGTAGGCTCGGGTACCACTAATTGCCGGAGATGAGCCGGTATATGATCCAGAGGGTACATGGTAGACCTCCTGCCCGTCGGAAAGGCGAATAGCCCGGAAGTTCTCATCGCATCCGGCGATATAGGCTACTCCGTCGAGTATGGCTGGAGTGGCATGGACCGGACCGTTGGTTTCATATTTCCAAACTTGTTTTCCGGTTTTTGCGTTGACGGCATAGAGAGTTTGATCGTAGGAGCCGATAAGAACTTTATCCTGGAAAACTACAGGCGAGGATTTGACTTCTGTGCCGGTTTGGAAAGTCCAGAGACCCTTTCCGGTCTGGGCATCCACGGCGTGCAGTACGCCGGTCAAGTCAGCCACATATACAATGCCGCCACTAATGGTTGCGGTGGATTCCCCCACCTCCTTACCTGTTTTATAGCGCCAGCGGGTCTTGCCGGTATTGATGTCGATGGCGATCAGTTCGCTGCCGCCCGAACCAATGTAAACCGTACCGTTGTCGATGATGGGGGAGGATTCAAAAACTTCCCCACCCTCCCATGTCCACAATAGTTTTAACTGGCCCGAGATTTTTTCGGCCGATACTCCCGTGAGTTGTTGATTGCCTCGAAACTGCGGCCACTGGGCGAATATTGCTGAGGTTGTGAAGAGGACTAGTATCAATATGCGCATTGGTATAACTCCAGGGCTCCGGCGGCATCGAACGGACGCGGGTTAAACCGGCCAGTCCATTGTCGGGCGGCGGCTTCGGCCAGTTGAGACAGATCGTGAAGTGGAATATTGGCTTCTTCCAAGCTACCAGGAAGACCGGCCATTGCCGCCAGGTCAGCCAACAAGGCGGGTAAATTCGGGGACAACTCATCATACTCACGGAGACCGTTCCATTGAACGACATGGGGCAGCATGATGGCGATGGCGGAACCGTGAGTCGTACCGTAGCGAGCGGTAAGTGGATTTGCGGTTGCATGTGTCGCGCCAAGCATAGACGCTTCGATGGCGCACCCGGCGAACCATGAACCGAGTTGCATTTGGGCGACGGCTTCAATGTCTTCCGGTTGATTGATCAGTTTTGGAAATGCGCGGGAAAGCATACGCCACGCCTGGCGGGAGAAGGCGTCGCTAGCGGCATTCCGTTTCGTCGAGACGAACGATTCAACGGCATGGGAAATTGCATCGTACCCGGCGGTTGCGCGTACACTGGCGGGCTGCGAGATAGCTAGTTCAGGGTCAAGCAGCGCAATGCGAAAAGCCGCTTTGTCGTCTCCGCAAGCCATTTTGACATGGGTCTCAGCATCGGAAATCAGCGCATAGGTTTGCGCTTCGCTGCCAGTGCCAGTGGTGCAAGGAACTCCGATCATCGGGAGCAACGGTTGGGTGGCTTTGTTGTGGCCCCAATAATCGCGCATTGCTCCGCCGCAAGAGTGCACAAAGTTGATGGCCTTGGCGCAGTCAAGCGAACTGCCGCCACCAAGCCCGATGATCGAATCGGCCTTCGCGGCCGCGGCGGCAATGCGGCCCTTTTCCACCATATTGGTGTCGGGGTTTTCCTCGAAATTATGGAACGGCGTGACGATGATGCCTGCGGCTTCAAGCAGGGCGGTGGCTCGCCCAACGTAGTTGGCTTTAAGCAGTCCGTTGTCTGCCACCAGCAACGTGTGATGGAAACCAAGTTGCCGGGCTAGCTCTCCAATTTGCGTCAGCGAACCAGGGCCGAATAGCAGCCTTGGGCGAAGGGTGAAATCAAAGGGGGCTAAACTCATTTTTTATTTTCCGCTTGTGCTTTGTTCACGATTTGCTTTACTTCGTTCATCAGTGTTTGGACGTGATAGGGCGTCCCTTCTTTGACGGTCCATTCAATGCCACCGTTTCCATGAACTGGAGAGAACCTTGAAATCTTCGATAGGGTTATTGTTGACCACCAGAAGGTCCGCCGGCCAACCGACGCGAACTCGTCCGGATTTTTTCTCTTGTCCTGGGATACGAGCGCCATGGAGAGAAGCCTGTTCAATAATCTTCAGCGGTGGGAATCCCGCTTCCTGATGCAACTCCAAATTACGAAGATAGCCGAAGCCGTACATTTGGTAAATGTAGCCCGCATCTTCGCCGATGCCGACCAGTCCGCCGCGCCTGGCAAACTCGCGCACGGCCCGCATCCAAATGCGGTAGTTCTCCTTCCAGTAAGCCTCATCGGTGGCAGACCAATTGACGAAGTAAGAGCCGTGGTTCTGCAAATTGGGCTCGAAGAATTTGGCGAGCGCCGGATGAAGGTATTCGGCAAACCACGGTTGGGTGTGGGCGCGCTGCAGATCCCGGCTGGCTTCGTAGATCGTGAGCGTTGGATCCCAGGCGACGCCGGCTTCAATCATGCCATCGAAAACTTTGGTGAGCTTGTCCCAATTGGCTTCGCGCCAGAGGCGGCCTGCATAGCGAAAACGATCCGCCTCATTGGCGTAGTTATAACTTGACGGAAACCCTTGCACGCCATCGTCAAGAGCCGCATCGGGGATGCCATACCAATGCTCAATGGAACGCGTCTTAAACCGGATATCGTCCCAGGCGTTGGTTTCTTCAACTCCGGTATTATGCGCCACAGGCAATCTAGCGTTGGTAGCGGCGTTGAGCGCAGCTTCCATAGCGTCGCGATGCACCCCAAGAAACTTCACGCCATCGGCCCCTTGTTCCTTGAGTTGCGCGATGCGGGCGCGGCTTCCGCCGCATTAGCTGGGCGGCCCAGCATGGGGTAAACAAACAGGCGCGGAGCCACGCGGTTGACATCGTCACGCACGGAGATTGTGAATTGCGTATCGCTCCCGGCATCGCGCACGGTTGTGATGCCGCAAGCCAGCCAAAGTTTCAGGATGTAGTCGGGATCCATCGGCGCGCCGCCACGTTCGGTGTGCAAGTGGCCATGTAAGTTGACGAAACCCGGCAGCACGTAGCGTCCTTTTGCGTCCAGTACGGTGTCGGTGGCATTCGGCCGCACTTGGCCGATGCGCGTAATCATTCCGTTCTCAATGAGAATATCGGAGGGGCCGGAGGCGGGCGTGCCGTTGCCTTCCACGATGAGGGCATGTTGAATAACGAACCGCCCCGGCCGTACAGCGTGGCGCGGAGCGGTTTGTGCAAAGGCCGTAATTGAAGCAAGTCCCAATAGGAGGCTTGCAATTATTTCTTGTTTTCTAGCGCCCACAGTTGATTCCGGTTCGCAATGAAAATCGCGCCATTGGCGGGAACGGGAGTTGCATATACGGAACTTCCCAAGCTGGATTCGGCAATCAGTTTCTTTGTTTTCGATGCTTCGAGGACCACCACATCGCCGTCTTCATCGCCAAGATAGACCTTGCCATCAATGACGATAGGAGAGCCCCAAACGGCGGCCAGCATGTCGTGCGTCCAATAAGGCTGCCCGGTCTTGGCATCCAGGCAATGCAGAAAGCCGGAGAAGTCGGCGTAGAACAGCAGCCCGTTGTAGTAAGCGCCAGTGGAAATGGAGCGGCGGATTTTATCGTAGTGCCACAAGCGGCCGGTCTGCGTAATGTCGCCGCGCTTAGTAGCGTCAATCGCATAAAGGTGGCCGACGCCTTCACCATGCTCGGGGTCCTGGCCATTGGCTTGATACACCACATTGCCGATGATGATCGGCGTGGCGATTACTTCATTGCGGGTCTTGGGCCAAACGGATTCTTTCGGGTTGAGGTCGAACTCCCAAAGCAGCTTTCCGGTTTCCGCTTCGTAGCTGCGGGTCTTGCCATCGCCTTGACCAATCACTACCTGCATCACATCGCCGATCCTAGCCACAGCCGGCGAAGACCATTGGCCATGCAGGATCTTATCGCCAACTTGATTAGCTTCCCAGACCAGTTTGTGTGTCTTCTTATTTACCGCGATGATGGAAGGCGCCTTGGGCGAAGGAATGTTGACGTGCGATTCATCCTGGCCGTTGGAAGTGGAAACGAAAATTAGATCACCGAAAATAGCCGGCGAGCTGTTGGACATATTGTGTGGAAACGCGCCAACTTCTTCCATCATGTCGAACTTCCAAAGAACTTTGCCGTCTTTGAGGTTGGCCGAAACAATTTCGCCACGATTGGAGACGTAATAGACGATGCCGTTTTCGACAGCAGGCGAGGAACAAACGCCTTGATAGGGCCAATCGTTCACGCGGCCGCTTGCGACTTTTTCATGCGTGATCTGCCAAAGGAACGCGCCGGTCTTTTCGTCAAACGCCATCACCACGCCACGATCGCCGCCCTCCTTGGGATTTCGCAAACCTTCGTTATTGGTGCCTACCAGTACAACGCCATCGGCCACAACGGGGTTGCCATAAGTTTGGGAACCAAGCGCGGCAACCCATTTCGTGTTGATCTTTTTAGCAATGTCCCAAGTAGTGGGGGCGCCTTTCATGGTGGACACCATGTTTCGGTCGTTAGTGCCGCCCCACATCGGCCAATCTTTCTTGGGATCGGAGGCGACAAGCATGCCCGAAGCGCCACCGGCCAACAGAAGTAGAGCAATATAGTTTTTCATTAGTTCTTCGTCACCTTCAGGTTATCGAAAAATACTTCAAAGGGGGCATCAGCATAGATGCCTGGAGCGCCTATAAGGTTTCCATCCTCGTCGACGCGCTCGACGGTCCACTTGTCAGGCTCTGGGTCACTAGCCACCCAAACCTTGCCCAGCGCCCGCACTTTAGCGCCGCCCAACGATTCCACGCGCAGCTTCATGCGATACCAAACATCCCATTGCACTTTGAACGGGACGCTGATCGTGCGCGCTGTTTCCGGCTGCCAGGATTGCAATTCCACTTTATCTTGATTCCCGAACAGCACCAGATTGTAACGCTGGGCCACTAACCCGGTATCCCCCATCTGGCGGCGCTTTTGAGAAAGACGAGTTGACGCCTCCACCGTATAGTCGTGCATGTCAACCGGACCCATGAAAACGCGAGCGCGCTTGGTGGCTGGGTTGTCGGCCAGTTTAACCAAAACATTGCCGCCTTCTTCAGGACGAGTCTCAAACTTAGTGTTGCAATTGATCCATTCCGAGGGTACGGCTTTGTCTTTTAAATTGTCAAAGTTCCAACTCCACGGGAGCGCCGCTATGATGCGGGCCCGCGCTTGCCCCTTCAAGTTACCGACGCTCGCCGTGATGATGCCGGCAGTGCTGGGCGAGGAAGCATCGACGGTTAACTTGCCGTCGGCCACCGACGCCTTCATTGCGCCGGCGCTCCATTGCACCTGCTTTTCTTCGCGAAGGAAGTTACCTTGAGCATCGAACAGCCGCGCGCGTAGATTGATGCTTTGCCCGGGCGCCAGCATGATTTCCGCGGGCACAACTTGCACGAACGCCGGAGCGCCGGATCCTGCCTTGGGTCCGGGAGGATAAACGGTTGGCGTTACATTCTTCTTGCCGATGGCGTACAAGCTCTCATTGGTGACAATGAAGATGCGCCCATCACTAACGGCTACCGAAGCAATAACCTTCTCGCCGGTTTCCTGCCCTGGCGCCGGTTGCCGGAATTTTACTTCGCTGAGCAACTCGCAACGATCATTGTGCGGCTTCAGGATAAAAAATTTGCCGTTCTCAGTGCCAACGTAAATCTTTCCATCCGCAAACACGGCGGACGACTTCTGAATCGTACCCATGTTGAACTTCCAGATCTGCCGCCCAGTAACCAGGTCAAACGCAAATACATTGGCGCCATTATCCACTTGAATAAGGCGGTCGCCATCAATGAAGGGGGAGCTAACGCCGCCTTGGAAGCCAAGATTCGACCACTTGATCTGGGCCTTGCCGATCTCTCCTTTGGCCGCGCCATCGATAGCGGCCAGCAGGCCCATTTCGCTGGAATCCAGATTTTCTTCCGACTGGCTGACATAGACGGTCGATCCATTAACCACGACGCCCGTGTTAATGCCGCGCTTGGAGATCACATACTTCCAAACAGGTTCGCCCGTTTGAGCCTTCACTGCGTGAAACGCTCCATCGCCGCCGCCAACAATGAAAAGACGCTGCCCGCCAAGTTCGGCGATCACGGGTGGAGAATACGTGGTGTCATAGGGGCGGCCACCTGGAGTAGAAACATAGATATTTTCCCCATTGCGTTTGTCGAAGGCGAAGAAGCGGTGCGCGGCGCGGGATTGCGCGCCCCAGCCCGTGGTGACGCCACTGATAATCACCCGGTCGCCATCAATCACTGGGGCAGGGGTGCGCCCGCCATGGGTTGTTACCCACGCAAATTCTTCCCCTAGGGAACGGTTCCAAAGTTCCTTGCCTTCGCGAGTGAAGCACCAAAGTTCGCCATGGCCGCCAAATGCGTATATGTTACCCGAGTCAGGGTCAACCGTTGGAGAAGCCCAGGCCATGCGGTGCGGCGGAACGTCCGATAGGAAAATTGGCCATTTGCGTTCCCATACCAGTTTCCCCGTGCTGCCATCGAAGGCCATTAAGCGTTCTTTCATCTTGGCGCCTGTGCCATCGGTGTTCATTAGGTAGACGCGATCCTTATGAACAACCGGAGCGGAAATGCCGCCGAAAGGCGCTTTCCACAAAAGGTTTTGCCCTTGAGGGGACCAGGTGGAAGGCAGGTTTTTTTCAGGGGACGATCCATCGCGATTAGGACCTCGCCAGTCAGGCCAATCACCAGCGATGAGGGGCATGGCTGCTAAAGCAAATGTGAGAGGAAGTAACTTTTTCATATGTTTCCAGATAGTTGAATGACGGCAATGGCGGTGGCTGCGTTATCCGAACCGCCACTGGTTCATTATAGTGCGTCGGGAAGGTCGGCTACACGAGGGATTCAAACGGTTATACAGCGATGAATTTGCAAAAACTCGTAGGAATTTGAAATTCGCCTCCTAAACTATTTATCCAAGCCGCTGGACACATGACGCAACATCCAGTGGCGAGTGTTCGGTAAGTCTTTAAGGGGAAATGGTCGGGCTGGCGAGATTCGAACTCGCGACCT
Source organism: Bryobacterales bacterium (assembly GCA_043785065.1). GTDB lineage: Bacteria > Acidobacteriota > Terriglobia > Bryobacterales > Bryobacteraceae > JANXSF01. The sequence goes on from JAYVXT010000680.1 coordinate 12,195, forward strand.
CTTGCACCCCAAGCAAGCGCGCTAGCCAGGCTGCGCCACAGCCCGAAGATTGTGATGGCTACTTCGGTTGGCGAACTTCCCTTCCTCGTAACAACTCCATTCTAGCAGTTGATGGGCCCGCTATGCTACCTCAAGTCTTATCCAATGCAGGATGAACCTGGAGGAGGCCCCTATTTCTAATGCAAGAATGAGCCTGAAGGGGTCAAGAGCAGCCATGCTGGGTGTTGACAA
>JAYVXT010000681.1:0-12420 GCA_043785065.1 Bryobacterales bacterium
CCATATAGCCAGACCTACAGGATCATAGGGGCGCAAATTGGTATATCTATCCAGCGTATGAATGAATTCCTCCATGTGGCCCAGATCCATTTGCGAGTAACCAAGTTCGCGCAGCACTTCGTGATTGGAAGCCTTCTCGTTAAGTTGTACGCCCCGTTCGAAAAGGTCGTGCGCTTCCTGATGCTTTGCTTCTTCCTTAAGCACCAAGCCAAGATGATAGAAATAATCCGCATCACCGGAATCAATCTTCTTGATAGCGGCGCGAAAGCGTTCTTCGGCCTTCAGCCTTCGGAAAATTACGTCGTTGCAACTCGATGAGACCAAGTTGATATTGAGCGCCGGCATCATAGGGATTCAGGCTGATAGCTTCGAGTGAGCTGCGGTAGTTTTGGCTGCTATGAAGCGCGTCGCCAAGCGAGGCCGACTAAGGCAAGTTCCCGCAACGGTCCCTCTGCATTCGGCCACCAAGAAAAAGGGTGTGCGCGGGCCACTGCCATTTTTAGATGAATCTCCTTTACTCGCGATAACTGCGGCTGGGTCTTGTTATCCGGCGAATCTGCTTCATCGGCCATGGCGCAAAGGCCGCTTCGGCGCGGCGCAAGGCAGAAACGAAACAATGAATTCAGTTCGTCGAAGCGAGTCCTTTTTGCGCGTTGTTTCTTACGACGTGTTCTTCTCGTCCTCGGGGAACACGGCAAAATCTTCGCCCGGAACGAAAAGCGTTTTCATCAACAGCAAGCGTTTTCGCAAGTAGCTGGTTCGCAACTGCCGTGGCCCCGGCTCAACGTCGATATCGCAGCAAATTCCGTGCAAGTAAAGCGTCAGCGTGTCGATGAAACTTTGTTTGGCGTATTCTTGAAACTGCTTAGAATTTCGCTTGAAATTCGGCTCATCCGCCAGCAGCGTTTCTTTTAGGTTCCAGCTGGATTCGTCTACTTCGCCATGCACCTCGGCGTCAAATTCCAGACTTAACAGATCCAGAAACGGATCCCACTCTTTTGGCGTCAGCTTCTCGGCGACCAGGAATGCAATAGAGCGGTAAAAATGGTAATGGTAATCGGCCACTTCCTGATCTTTGATCCCGAAAGCCAACACCATGTCCTCGCCGTGGGGCATATTAGCCGTCATCAATTGCTTGGAGGCATCAGGCTTGTCCATGCTGACAATCTGATCCCCAGCCTTGGCTTTCTTTGATTTCGAAGAAACAGCAGGCTGTTCAAGATACGGCACAAGGCATATCAAAATGCGGGGCAAAAGCTTGGAAATCGAAGGAGGCAGGGCGGCGATCGGCTCTTGCAAATACTCCTTCAATTCCTCCTCTCCCATCGGCATTGCAGCGCAAAAATAAGAAAAGGAAGTGCTTAATTGGATACTCTCGCCCCGAAACCGGCGCGCGAACTGATCCAGCTTCAGTTTGGAGACATTTGGAGATACGGCCATCGCTAATTCTTCATTCTATCAGTACAGCGAAGGGACTCGGCAATAAAACGTGGGAGCTTGTTAAACTAGGATAGTTATAGTGAAGATACTCGTATCAGCCGGGGAGGCCTCCGGGGACCTCTATTGTTCCCGCCTGATCAGCCACTTGCGCGCAATTTCGACTTGCCCGATTGAGTTCTTCGGCTGTGCGGGTCCCCAAATGCGCACCGCCGGAGTTCGGAATATTGTTGATTCCGAGAGCCTCAGCGTTGTGGGATTATTTGAGGTCATCCGGCACATTCCAGCAATCTACTGCGAGTTTAAGAAGCTAATCGCAGCGGCGAAGAAGCAAAGACCAGTTCTGGCCATTCTCACCGACAGCCCCGATTTCAATTTGCGCCTAGCCAAGAAATTGAAGAAGCAAGGCATACCCGTAGTATATTTGGTTGCCCCACAAGCCTGGGCATGGCGCAAGTGGCGAACACGGCAAATGGCCCGCGATTTGGCCCAACTCTACTGCATCTTCCCGTTTGAAGAACCGTTTTTCACAAATGCGGGCGTGCCTACGCGTTACATTGGGCACCCATTGGCCCATACTATCAAACCCCGTCGGGCGCCGGATGAGTTCCGGACGTGCCATGGGCTCGACGCGGATAAACCCATTATCACCCTTCTTCCCGGGAGCAGGTTGGGCGAAACCGACAGGCATTTGGAAGTGTTGGTTCAAGCCGCGGAGCTTATTAAGAAAGCAAGAAGTGTGAACTTTTTGTGGGCAACCGGCCCAGGGTTTCTGGAGCGTGCCGATTCGGCACAGTTAGGGGCAAGATTTAGGGAACTAATTTCATCCCAATCCATCCAAGTAGTTGAAGCGGAAACCTGGGAAGCAATTGCCGCTTCCAGAATTGTACTGGCCGCTAGCGGCACAGTCACAATGGAAGCAGCCCTGATGGGCATTCCCATGGTGAGCTTTTACAAAGTTTCACCGCTCAGTTGGAATTTGGGCCGATGGCTGGTGGATGTTCCTCACCTTACGATGGTGAATTTGATTGCAGGCAAACGAATAGTGCCTGAGTTGATGCAGAATGATTGTACGGCCTCACGGCTCGCCGAAGAAGCTTTGCGGATTTTAGACGATGGCCCGGTGCGCAGCGAGATGATCGAAGGATTGGCTGAAGTAACCGCCAAATTGCAAGGGACGAACGACCCGCTGGAAACGGCAGCGAGGCACATTAGGGAGCGGTTTTTATGAAATCGAGTGGAAACTTTGCCGCAATTTTGGCGACAGTGAGTTTAGCGGTTGGGTCGGCGGCGACCGGGCAGGAACGCGCCGCGCGCCAGCGGATCGATGTAGTCAATTACATGATCGCGGCGGAGGTGTTTCCGTCCGCGCAAACAATCGCCGCTTCGGCCAAGATCGATTTCATGCCAATCGACACGGGCGTCTCCACGCTCTCGTTCGATCTTTCGAATGCTCTTTCCGTATCTCAAGTCACCGACGCCAAAGGCAAACAAATTCCTGCATCCCAACAAAAAAGCGATAATTCTCTTCGGATAACTTTCCCCGAATCTCTGGTGAAAGGCACTAGCTATAGCATCGTAGTTAACTACGATGGCAAGTTGACCGGCAACGAGGAGTCCCCGGTTCCTGGAATCAAGTTCGCCGCCATCCAACCCACCTATGCCTACTTAATGTACCCGGGCCGCTGGTTTCCTGTGAACGATTACGCCGGTGACCGGTTCACAATGAGCTTGGCCGTTACCGTTCCAAATACAATGCGGGTAGTGGCCAGTGGCTTCGCCACAACCGACAAAAAGGGTGCGAAGACCACCTACAATTACAAGTTCAACAATCCTTCTTTTCCAGGCAGCATCGCGGTGGTGGAGGATTCCGTTGAGCGTGTCAGTTCCGCCGGAGTCACCACCGAAATCTATTTCCGGGGCGAACATAAGGCGCTTGCCCGCATCTACGGAGAGGAGACTGCCAAGGCCGTAAACGACATGACCGAACTTTTCGGCTTAGCCCCCTCGAAGTCATTGACATTGGTCGAAACCGAAGACGGAACTCCCAACGGCTATGCGGCGCCAAACATCATTTTCCTTTCATCGCGCTCCATCGGCTCGCAAGTGAATCAGCGCCTGCTGGTGAATCAGGTGGCTAGGCAATGGTATGGCATGCTAACCTCGCCGGTGACACGCAACCATTTGTGGATCAGCAATGGCATGGCCCGTTATGCGGAGATGATGTCGATTGAACAGGCCTCCGGTCCTTCGGCGCTTGAGGCTGAAGCGAAGGACGTTTACATTGAAGCGCTGACCGTGGATCAGCCACCATTGATTCAATCGGCGAGGTTGGAGGATTATTCACCCGAATATTGGGCCGCGACTGCCGGCAAAGGCGCGGCGGTAATTCATATGCTGCGGTATGTCATCGGTGATGAAAAATTCAAGAAAGGCCTGAAAATCATTCCTGAAAAGTTCGCTTGGAAAGGCATCTCCACCGAGGAGTTCAAGAATGCGATGGAAGAAGCCTCAGGTGAGAAATTGGACTGGTTTTTTCTGGAGTGGATCGAATCTACAGGAGCCCCCGAATTCAAAATGGAGTATACCGTTTACCGCACGGCGAAAGGCTTCCGGGTGATGGGCAAGGTAGCTCAGGATTTGGATACGTTCCGCATGCCGGTTGAGCTGCAAATTGAAACCGAAGGCAACCCGGAGATGAAGAAAGTGGATGTGGTAGGCACCTCTTCGGAATTCGTCGTTGAGACGTTCGGGCGCCCCAAGAAAGTGGACATTGACCCAGCCAATAAGGTGCTGCGCTTCGGGAACCAAATGCGAGTTGCCGTGGCGATTCGCAAGGGTGAGCAGTACGCCGAAATCGGTGAATATTCGGAAGCTCTAAGAGAGTATCAAAAGGCGATGGAAGTGAATAGGAACAGTTCCCTGGCGCATTACCGCGTAGGCGAAATTTTCTTTTTGCAGAATAATTTCCAATCGGCGGCAAATGAATTTCGCGAGTCTTTGAATGGGGATCTGGAGCCGAAATGGACTGAGGCTTGGGGCCGGATCAACCTTGGAAAAATCTTCGACATCACTAACCAACGCGACCGGGCCGTGAACGAATATAATCTGGCGATTCGAACAAAGGATAATACGCAAGGCGCCCAAGAAGAAGCGGCGAAGTACATCAAGGAAGCCTACAAACGGCCTAAGCGGATCATAGACTAGCAGCAATTTGCATGCTGAAAAACCGTTGGACCTATCGCATCTTTTTTCTCGCCTGTTTGCTGCCGCTGATTTACCTAACCTGTAAGTGGGGACAAATTCGAATCAACCGGCTTGAGTATGTTGCTAGGTATACCGGCGATTGGACCATCCGTTTCCTCATCGCAAGCCTGGCCATTACCCCCCTACGGCGGCTTCCTTGGTTGACTTCCTTGATCCTTTACAGGAAGTCGCTGGGGCTGTTCGCCTTCTTCTATGGCTTGCTTCACGGCCTTCATTATTATCAAATGGACGTGCAGTGGGATTGGTCGGTTATTCGCGAGGATTTGACGATCCGGCGCTTCTTCATTGCTGGCATGGCGGCGTTGCTTTTGATGCTGCCGCTTGCGCTGACTTCGACCAATTGGGCCATTCGCAAGATGGGCGGGAAGCGTTGGCAAGCGCTGCACCGGCTTGCTTATTTAGCGGGCATCGCGGGCGTGACCCACTATCTTTGGCAGGGGAAATCGATCAATTATGACCCACTGATTTATGCGCTTTTGCTGGCTGTTTTGTTGAGTGCGCGGGTGGTCTTTTATTTCCGGAAGCGGGTACGAACGATGACGGCAACCGGGTAGGATTTCTGCTTGCGGTTCCGGCCCGAACCCTCGCACGATTATAATCAGTATGTGCTCACCCGCAGAACGCTTCTAGCCTCAGCCGCTTTTTTCCCTTCGCTCCTCGCAAAACCAACTAAAGTCCGTCTAGGCGGCCCGATCTTCCTCAAAAGCGAGGATCCCATCCTCCTCGCTAAAGAGCATCGCCGCCTTGGATATAGCGCGGCCTACTGCCCCGCTGCCACCCTCAAGGACTCCGCAAGAATCAAGGCCATTGAAGCCGCCTTCAAAGCGGAAAACGTAATCATCGCCGAGGTCGGCGCCTGGAAGAACATGCTCGATCCGGATCCCATAGCTCGTAAGGCCAACATTGAGTATGTCTCAGAACGTTTGAGTCTGGCCGAAGAAGTGGGGGCGCGCTGCTGCGTCGACATTGCGGGTTCATTCAACCCCAAAGTCTGGTACGGCCCACACAAAGATAACCTTTCTGAAAAGTTCTTCGATGCCACGGTGGAAAACGTCCGCAAAGTAATCGACGCAACCAAGCCGAAACGCACCACCTTCACGGTGGAAATGATGGGCTGGAATCTCCCCGATACGCCGGACAATTATTTACGCCTAATCAAAGCCGTGGACCGGCCAACGTTCGCGGTCCACGTCGACATCTGCAACATCATCAATAGTCCGGTAAAGTTCTACAATTCCCGCGCCTTGATCGAAGAAACTTTCAAGAAATTGGGCAAATGGATCATGTCCTGCCACGCCAAGGATCTTGCCTTCGTGCCGGAAATGAACGTACACTTCCTTGAGGTAATCCCCGGCCGCGGCGAATTGGATTACCGCGCATATCTTACCGAACTAGTCAAGCTACCTCAGCAAGCCCCTTTGATGCTGGAGCATTTGAAGTCTGCCGCGGAATATGATGAAGGCCGCGAGTATATCCAAAAGATCGCTCAGCAATCGAACGTGGAATTCGCTTAAGCCTCGCTCGATGGCAACCTTTATTCCGCCGGATCCCGGTGCACCGTTAGCGGCGAAAAGGCCGGCAAACAAACAGCGATGTATTCCGCCCCGTCCTCACCCGGCGTGCTGTAACGGATCCATTCGCCTTTATGCGTAATTACCGCCTGGCCGGCATTCACAATCATTTCCCCGCCCTGAAATTCCACACGCAGCGCGCCTTTCAGCACCACTGTGTACTCATCGAAGTCAGGGGTTTGTCCCGGCTCCACCCAGCCGCCTGGGGAACGCATGTGAGCCACGCTCAATGCCTCGGTTTTTGAGTTCACACGGCCAATATATTCATCAATGAGTTTAGGTTTGTTCCCCGACGCGGTAACGCGAGAGGGTGCTGTGATATGAGTGGGCATCCACTTTATATTGTGCCAGCTACTTCTTCTCTTCGCCTACCGTCTCGCCCTTGCGCCGAAGTGTTGGAGCCTTGCGCTGGGTTGAAGCTTCTTTCTTTTCTTCAACTTTTTTCTCTTCAAGTTCCTTGGTCGACATCAAAGCCTCACGCTCTTTTTTCTGTTTCGCTGAAGCCTCCTGCACATTCTTCGACCGGTCCTTAAGGTCCATCTCGGAAAGTTCAATCGAATCGTTGGTGGTTTCAATCGCGGTGGTCAAAACATATTCATAACGCGGCAAATCCTTGGGATTCGATTCCAGAATTTTCTTCAACACAGCCGTCATGTCACGCTCCGCTTTAGCCACCAGTTCCATGCCAACCGTGATGTCCACCTTGCGCTTCAAGGCGTCTTCGGCCACCTTATCAATGGCCTCAATTATTTCCGTATAGTCTTCCAGTGTGTTATGAATCAACCCAGAGCGGCCTGCTTTTTCCTTGGCGATGGCCTGCTTCACCATGTCGATCCGCTGCTTGGCGAACTTGGTGTATAGTTTTACCCGCTCGTTCGGATCCTGCACCTCGCGAATCTGGTCCGATTCATCAGGGGTCAAAAAATCCCGCTGCCCAAAGCAGATCGAAGCTACTAAAAGGATAGCGGCGAAAAATCTTAAGATCATTTCTTCCTCATAATACCTTGAACCAATTCGTCCTGGATCTTCTCCACATGCTCGATCACCGGTTTCACCAGCACCCTTTCGTCGAAACTCAAGTCGTGCTCCAGGGTCTTCAGTTTCCGCATGTACTCGCGAACCCGCAGCTCAACTTTCTTGAACTGGTTCGGATTCTTCGCCGGGTTTTTGCCCGTCGCCTCCAGCGATTCCATCGTCAAATCCATCGATTCCTGAAACTCGGATAAACCCTTCTTCAACTCATCCATGCTGGACGTCTGCAAATGTTCTCGAATGGATCCCAGCGATTTACCCGCGTGATCGAGAGCCTTCATCGCCCTCTTATCCGCCGACGGCTCGGCCTTGATCTCCCTCAGATCGGCCCACACTGGAATCGAAATCAGGAAGAGCAACGCGGCTACTCTCAATGTTTTGCCAACTCCTTTTTGATCACGATGATCCGTTGACGAGCCTTAAACTCCTCATCCGGACTTTTATTCTGACTCACCGCGAGAAACTTTTCATAGGCCGGCAGCGAAAGTTTGTACTCATGCATATGGTCTAAAGTAATAGCCCGAAAGTAAAACGCCCCAGTGGAGGCATCTCCCAGCTCAATCAATTTATCAAAGGCCGCTAGCGCCTTTGGGTAATCCTGCAACACGAACAACATTCCGCCGAATTCGCTCCAAGACTCCTTTTTTTGAGGCTGTAGTTGGGCTGCCCGGCTGAAGACGCCGACCGCATTCGGATACTTTTTCATATCCCGCAGCAGCCGCCCAAGCGCCATCGTAAGGTCCCAATTATTGGGTTCCGCATACACCGCCGCGGCTAGCAGTGGCGCTGCCTTTTCGTTCTGCTTCGACCGGATGTAGGCCGTCGCCAAAGCGTACTGATTGGCCGAAGTGGGCGACAACTTTACCGCCGCCTCAAGAGTAGCAATCGCCTCTTCCGGGGCGCCTTTCGACAGCTGCAAATTGCCCATCCGCTCGGCCACTCCGGGCAATTGCGGAAACTTCTTGTAGATCGCGATAGCTTCGTCCGGCTGCTTCGACTTCTCGTAATAATCGGCCAACTCAAGCAACAGATCCTGATAGCTTGCATCCAATTCCGCGGCTTTCCGGTAATGCGGAGCAGCTTCACGCAGTTGGCCAGCCTTGGCTAGCGACCTTCCCAGACCCGAATGCGCCCCGGCCGATTGACCGTCGATTTCCAGCGCGTTCTTAAACGCCGCCCCAGCCCCCGCATCGCCGGATGCAAACAGAGCTTCCCCTAAAAAATAGTTCGGCCGGAACTCTTTCGGCTTCTTCTCCCCGGCAGCCTTTAAGTGCGCTGCTGCTTCGCCCGCTTGCTTTTGCCGCAACAACAGAATGCCCAAGTTAAGCTCAGCCTCATAAACGCCAAGCTGCAATTCCAGAACTTTTTTGTATTCCGCGATAGCTTCCGCGTCTTGATTGAGCAGACTGAGAGACAGCGCCAGATGGAAATGCGGAGCGTAATCCTTAGGAGCTTGCGCCACCGCTTTACGGAACAATTCGGCGGCCTGTGGGTACTGCTGCTTTTCCAGCGCTTTGATCCCTTCCGATTGCGGATCTCCCTGCCAAAAGAAAAATGTGATGAGCAGCTTAGGCAGGAACATATCTTTAGTTTATTTCCCTTGGACCGTTTACATCTACAACATGTTTGCGGTGGTCAAAGGGGCTTGCCGGATTTCCAGGCACCCTTTGCCCGTCGGCAGCACTTTCCCCGGATTCAAACGGCAATTTGGATCGAAGAGCCCTTTGATTCCGCGAATCATATCCAGCGAATCTTCGGTGAATTGCAGCGCCATCATTTCGTTCTTCTCCATGCCCACGCCATGTTCACCGGTGATGGAGCCACCTACTTTGATACAGAACTTCAGGATCGCTTCGCCGGCTTGCTTCGCCCGCTCCAACTCCCCCGGCTTGCGGGCGTCGAACAAAATAATCGGGTGCATGTTGCCATCACCGGCATGGAAGATGTTGCAGATCGTAAGCCCAAATTGCTCGGAGATCTTGTGGATTTCACGCAGCGTAACGGCAATTTGTCCGCGGGGCACAACGCCGTCCTGAACGTAATAATAAGGACTAACCCGGCCCACCGCGCCGAAGGCGTTCTTGCGGCCTTTCCACAATAGGTCGCGTTCTTCCGCCGTCTTTGCGATACGTACTTCACGGGCTTTGGTTTCAAGACAAGCCTCGCGGACCTGTTCCAGTTGCTCTTCAACCGCTTCTTTGAGACCCTCAAATTCAATTAACAATACGGCCGCCGCATCGAGCGGATAGCCGGCATGCGTCGCCTCTTCCACCATCCGCAACATCACGCCATCCAGCATTTCCACGGCAACCGGAAGGATGCCTCGGCGGGTCATTTCCGAAACAGTGTTGCCTGCGTCCTCCGGGGAATCGTAGATGGCCAGCATCGTCTTCACCATCTCTGGCGCGCGCATCAGACGAATGATCACCTTGGTCACAAGGACCATGGTTCCCTCGGAGCCCGTCAGCAACCCGGTAAGATCGTATCCCGGCAGATCGATCTCCTTGCCACCGGTCGTGTAGATTTCCCCATCAGGCAAAACCACTTCCAGCCCCAGCACATGATTGGTGGTAACGCCATAGGCAAGAGTGTGAGGGCCGCCGGCGTTTTCCGAAACGTTGCCGCCTATCGTGCAGGCGCGCTGGCTGGAAGGATCGGGAGCATAAAAATATTTTTGCGCCTGCACCGCCAACGTGACGTCAAGGTTCACCACGCCGGGTTCCACCACCGCACGCTCGTTCATCAAGTCGATTTCCAGAATCTTGTTCATGCGCGCAAAGCTAATCATCACGCCGCCCGCTCGTGGAATCACGCCGCCGCTCAACCCAGTGCCCGCGCCCCTTCCGACGAAAGGCAGATTAAATTTGTTGGCAATCTTAACAACGCCCGACACATTGGCGGTAGAGCGCGGAAACACAACCACTTCCGGCATGTGCTTATCCACGCCACCATCGTATTCGTAGAGACGCAGATCCCCCACATCGGTCAGCATATTCCGCTCGCCAACCAAAGCCTTCAGTTCGGTAATCGCTTGGGTTGGAATCATCGCGCCAGCATCCCTTCTAAACGCTTGTACACCGGGTCTATTATCCAATTTTTGTCGCTGATAATCTTTTCGATTACCTTGCCGTCGGCCCCCATGATGTAAGTCTCCGGATATTTGAAGGTTCCATAGGAGGCGCTGATGTTGGCTTCCGGATCGCGCGAAGTTTCAAAGGCAACGGCTGCGCGCTTTAAGAATTTCTTGTAGTTCGCCTCGTTCTTGTCCAGTGAGATTCCAAGCACAACCAAGCCCTTTGGCCCCAGACGCTTTTGCAACTCATTCAGCGACGGAAGTTCCGCCACACAAGGTTCGCACCAGGATGCCCAAAAGTTCAGCACCAGAATCTTGCCCTGAAAATTGTCGCGAGTCAATTTCTTATTGTGGTCCGTGGTGACGCTGAAGTTAGGGCCAGTATCGCCTACCTCCACTATCCGTTCGGTGAATGAATCGTAAATCACCCAAACGAAGGCTGCAAGCAGAAAGGCCATCAGGCCGTTCCAAAGTTTGTCGGAAAAAGAAGGCATCAGTAAAATATCGCTTTATAATCTAAGAGTAACTCTGATTTTCGCACCTTCGGGCAAGGAGCCGCATCTAAGAATTTGAGACAAATGTTTATAACCCGGCGCGCGGAGTTTTCCGCATCTCATATCTGTCGCGATCCCGCCCTCTCGGCGGAAGAAAACCTGGCTATTTACGGCCTGGCGGCTAATGCAAATGGGCATGGTCACAATTTCGTCCTGGAAGTCACCTTGGCCGGTGTTCCCGACCCTGTGACGGGCATGGTTTACGATTTGAAAGATTTAAAAGACATTATGAACAAGGAAGTGGTGGATCCGATGGATCACCGCCACCTTAACTATGAAGTACCGCCATTTGACAAAGTAATTCCCACAACCGAAAATCTGGCGGTGGAGATTTGGAAACGGCTGAGCCCACATTTTTCTTCCGGCCCGGCCAATCTTGATTCCATTCGTTTGTATGAGACTGACGATACCTTTGTCGACTACCGCGGCGAAAAATGATGCAGCTGACACGCGCTTACTTTTTCTCGGCTTCTCATCGCTTGCATGTACCGGAGTTCAGCGACGAAAAGAACCAGGCTTTATTTGGCAAGTGCAATAACCCCCATGGACATGGCCACAATTACCGGCTTGAGATCAGCGTCAAGGGAGACATTGACCATCGAACCGGTCGGGTGGTGGATTTGGCGGCAATGGACTCCCTGATCAATGAGCGCGTCGTTAAATATTTAGACCACAAATACATCAACCAGGATGTACCTGAGTTCAAGAATCAGGTCGCCACCACCGAAGTACTCGGCGAAGTGATCCATGAACGTTTGTTAGCAGTTTGGCCCTCCAATTTCCCTGCCCTGGATAAAGTGGGCATTCAAGAAACAAAGAGAAACCGTTTCACCATTCCAGCATCCAAGTAAAATATGAGCCCAGTCATGAGTCACGAAATTGAAATTGAAGACATGCCCGGTTTGGAAGAAATCAACATTGCCGAAAATGTACGGAAGATGTTGGTAGGCCTAGGAGAGGACCCTGACCGCGAAGGTTTGGTGCGCACACCGCTTCGCTTTGAAAAAGCAATGCAATATCTAACCAGAGGCTACAACCAGAAGTTGGAAGACCTGGTCAACGATGCTCTATTTACCGTCGACTACGATGAGATGGTAATCGTGAAAGACATTGAGTTTTACAGCCTATGCGAACACCACATGCTTCCTTTCTTCGGCAAGGCTCATGTGGCTTATATACCCGATGGAAAAGTGATCGGTCTGAGTAAAATTCCCCGGATCATCGACATGTTCGCCCGCCGTCTGCAAGTTCAGGAAAGGCTGACGCATCAAATCGCTGAAGCCGTGCAGGATGTGATTCAACCCAAGGGTGTGGGCGTAATTATTGAGGCGCGCCACTTCTGCATGATGATGCGCGGTGTGGAAAAGCAAAGCTCCAGCACCGTAACCAGCGCAATGCTGGGAGCATTCCGGGCGAAGGAAACTCGCTCGGAATTCCTGTCATTGGTGAAACGATCCGGCGCTGAGTGAGCTCGCAATATTTGAGT
>JAYVXT010000682.1:0-12392 GCA_043785065.1 Bryobacterales bacterium
GCAGATCCCGATTATCATCGGGGGCTGGTCGGATGCTTGAACAAATTCTAGAGCAGCATTTAACTGCCGTTTCCAGGTTTAATCACTGCCGAGTAAGAAGAGGCAAGGTGATCAGGGCCTCGACCTTCACGAAGAATTTGGATGGCAGTAGCAATTTAGTTCTAAACGTACAATTCAAAGAGAAGGATTCCGATGCGTGAATTTGGTTATACCGTGCTTTTCGAACCGGCTGAAGAGGGCGGCTATGTCGCCTTTTGCCCTGCCCTGCCAAGTTTGGTGACGGAAGGCGATACGTTTGAAGAAACGCGTCTGCACGTGACGGAAGCGATCAAAGGCTACCTTGAGAGTCTGGTGAAAGACGGCGAGCCCATTCCGCTTGACAAGACTATTCTGTTGGAACCGGTGAATGAGAGCATCCATATTTCAATCCCTGAACGGGTATGAGCAAGCATTTCCCTGCGCTTAGACCGGCGCAAGTATTGAGGGTGCCGAACACTTACTCCGATAATCGATCAAGCGGGCTTTTCAGTCGAGCAATTCCTGGACCTGCTTAAGCCGCCTGTTGCAAGAGCACGTTGTGCAACCCCAAATGTGACCAGCTCTAATTGAACACACGCACCACGGGATTATCCGACGGTAAGCCAAGCCGTTCATGACAGAAGTACTCAAAGCGAATGCCCAAAGTTTTCTTACTTCTTCCCCAAGCCTGTTGAAACTTCGCGCTCTTGGCCCACATGCTGAACAGCATCGCCCAACCGCGATTATCCGGATGGTCCCAATATTCTTCCAATCTCATATCGAGGAACACATTTTCCATTAACTGCATCAACTGCATGCAGGCTGTCAGCTCTTTCGGCTGCAACGGCTTTACGATACTGGAAATGTTCGGATCCTGCGTCAACTCTGCCAGAAGATCGGCAAGGTCCTCTTCTTGACGGAATCGTTCCCATAGCCGATTGAACTCCAAACCATGTTGGATGAAAGATTGGCTTCCGGAGCGGATGGGCGCCCAGAGATCGTAAAGCTCGCTCGCCATAAGCACCGGACGGGCTGTTTTCCACTCCACGCCGCGGAACGTCATTTCCGCGATATGGTGGCCCAGTCGGCGGTAAGCTTCAAACTGGTCCTCGGTGAAAAACTGATCGGCCGTGGTCTCATGCGGAAAGTCCGGGTGACCCGCGCGGTATTGTTCCACGCCAACATCCTCGTCTCCAGTAACCGAAGATTTCAAATAAATAAGATACCCCTGGCTTCCATTGCTGTAAGTGATGCGTCCAACTGCGCAGTGGGCGCGGCTCAAATCCGTGTCCTTGTCCTTCTTTATGGAGTTCACGTCCATGTCGATCTCCGCGCCAAAATCGGTTTGGCAAATGCGAATCAGATTGCCCAGACTTCCAAAAGCCATTTCCGAATCGCACTCGCCGTCACAAGCGATGATCACTTTGACGCGCCGACGGATCAACTCATAGATGGCGAGGTTTTCAAAGTGACCTCCATCGGATAGGTTGACATGCTTCTTGTTTTCGTCCGCCAACCCAAACAGTTCCAAAAGCAGATACCATCCATGAAAGTTGCTCTTGGAATTAAACCGTGGATTTGGAAACCACCATCCCAAGCGAAAATTAAACATAGTAAGCATAAAGGCCACTATTGGCGATGTGTTATAACCCATGTTCGGACTGGCCGCAGCGCCGGAAATGGATATTGCTTCTCCCAACGACAGAGGGTCGTCCGCATCACGCGGCCTGTATCCAACTCTCTTTGATCCGTGACTCAACGGAGTGAAAGTGAAGGACTCGCTTTGGCGGGTTTTCACTTCAAGATCGGCGCTACCTCCCAGATTGAGAGCGCAATTTACGATAGGGAATGGACCGCGAAACCTTTCAGGCCAGCCGGACTTATAACTAAGCTTGCACAGAGCTAAATCATCCTTTTCATCAAATTCGGTGAAGTCATCCGGATGCCGCATGCCGGGCATCCAGCGAGTCGCTCCAAGGTAGCAGCGTACCAAGCGATTGCGGTAGAACTGGTTTAGGCTAAATGTGTTGATGTCGAAACGAGAAGCACAGACAAACCAAATTCCTATGCATACTATTTCAACTACAAATAGACCGGTGGAATTGATGAAAGTCAAATTCCACCAATAGCTGTCATGGACCTCCGGGACTAACAGTTCGGCAAGAAGCAAGTGGAGCACCGTTGAGGCGGCGACGATGCTTGCCACTATAAAAATAAAAGCTCCGGCCAGGGCTACCCATTGCAAGGCCACGGCTGTGGTTTTTCTGCTCTTACCATTTGCGCGGCCACTGTTGCCTGCTTTGAGGGCGCCGGCGATTGCCGCGAGTCCGGAAAAAGCGGCCCCCCACCCAACCTTGGGATAATTCATGTTCCAAAGTGCGAACACTAGCCATGGACCGAACACGGTGGCGAAGATGGTGGCTACAAGGCCCAGCCCCCAAATCCCAACCCACGATCCGTAAAGCGTCCACCATTCCCTTCGCCAATCCGAAGAATTGTTACCCACCAAACCGATGAACAACACCACTGCGAGGGAAAAGGCGAACAACATGAGAACCGGTCCAAAGGCGTAAGCCAACCATTGGCCCTGAAACTCGCCGGACACAGCCACTCTTTCCAGAGCCCAAAGCGCAACGCAACAAAACAGGTAAGCGCAAAAAAGACAGATGAATGAGATGCAAACTGCATAAAGCACCTTGAGGCTCATTTTGTCTTTTCCCTTCGGGACGGATTCATCCTTGCGAAGGGAAACAAACGCCATTGCCGCGTAGGAAAGCAAAAGCACAAAACCCAAAATGTACTTATGCCCAAGACTGAATCCATTGAAAAAAATCCATGAGAACTCCCGTTGTTTGGGGTCACAGGAATAGAGTACTGCGATGCGCCAAAGCAGCGCGGCGGAAAGAAAAGAGGCGAACCAGGGTACAAGCGCAAACCATCTTGGCGAAAGCCAAGGTTGGGTATGTAAGTCCCAAATTGTCTTCAGAGCACAGAGTGCAACTGCCCCGCCAATGGCCACCGGCCAATGCAGACTGCCATAAAAAACAAAACCTCCGGCAAGCAGAACAAATCCAGCGGCTACCCCCCACTTCGCGATTCCCATTGCAAATGTTCGATCCAGCGTTTGCTTTTTCAGCGTTCTTTCAGAAAGCTGCCTGCACACATAGACCGCGATAGCGATCGTTAGAAAGGCGAGCACTCCGTGGTAGAGCTCCTCCGCCTGTAAGTTGATCGAAGTGCTTTTCAAGCCCGGCGCGTGCGTGCAAACGCTGTTTTCCGCGGCCTTAAATAAAGGGGACAAATTGGGGGAGTCTGAGATATAGGTTTGCCAGGTCGAAGGAAGCAGCCCAACCAGAGGCGCTAGAATACCGGTTCCTTCTTCTTTAACCGGATGCGAAAGCAAAGGCCATTCAAACAGCTTTTGCGAGAGAATGGCGGCGATCAACATAGTCCACAATCCAATTACCGCCGTGAATTGAATCAGTAATGTATTGCGAATCCATGTTCCCCAAATGGCCCAACTCTCCGCGCTAAGCACGCCATCTCTCGGCGCTAAGTATTTGGAATAATCACGGAGTTGTCCTATGGATTCGTCCCAATTTGTCAACTGGCCCAGCCAATACCTAGTCCGCCGCACATTGCCGATCAACCAGGCGCCAATGTAGCCACCGCCGGAGACTGTCGAAAGATAGTCGATGTTGCGAAGAATATCCAGTTCTCGCAGCCGCTCCAACACGCCCAGACCTATAGTTGCGCTACGAATCCCTCCGCCCGAGAACGCCAGCCCAAGCAGGTTGGCTTCATACTCGCCGGTGTAAGCACGCCTACTCCAAATAAATTCACTGCCTCTGGGGTCGGGAGAGATCGGATCACCGGAAGCCTCATCCTCCGGTTCCTGGCGGTAGCTTCTGATCTTGCGTTGCCTGCGAATATCCTCGGTCTCCTGATCCTGCGTAAAGCGCCAAGTGGTTTCTCTTTCCACTGAAGTAATCTTTTCTCTCCGTCTATGCTTGGCCTTTTTCTTTTCTAAAGCTACGGAAATCTCCACCGAATTTTGAATCAGGTCACAAGCAAAATCGAAGACCGCCCTCAAGATCTCCTCATCCCTTAAAAGCTTGCTGTTTGCCGGGTCTGTTTGCATCGCTATCAACCACAGCCAGGACGGACCCGTGTACTGAACCTGTCCTTCGCTTGAAACCTCGGCCTGCAGGAGCCTCGCCAAGTAATAGAAGTCGGCAACTCCAAAGCGGGCAGCCATCGGGTTGGTGACTCTCCATTCTTTCTCAATCAAACCCTCTACTGATTCCCCCTTGACAGCTTCTGTTGGGGGGGGCATGCTTGCGAACGTCATGCGGATTTGTGTCTGCCAAGCTTGCGTTTCTTCCAGGCCCTTGTAAAAGGTTACCCGCGACTTCACCCAATCGAGAATCTCCCTTCGCAGTTGAACGCAATTCCCCGTGTTGGGAGTCAAGCCCTTTAACCACAACTCAAAATCACGAGGCTTGACGAAGTTGACGAATCCATCCAGAAACTCTTCAGCCTCTTTTGTAGTTTCGCTCGATGAAACCTTACGATATTCCGCAAAATTTTCATCAGCATGGTCAAGCTTTGACGGTATAGGCGGGTAGGGAAGAGCCACTGGCCGCACATTCCACTGATCTTTAAATTCCGGCTTCGAGTCCGGTTCCGGAGGCTTTGCCGTTATGCGGGAAAGCGCGAAGCGAGCTCCAAAGAAAAGATAAGAACAGAGGTATTGCGCAAACGCGGCGGAATTAAAGAAAAGCTTGTTGAAGCAAGCCAGTTGGATGAAATCAATCTCGCGGCCCGTCTCCGCTTCAAGTTCCAGCTTGGTGAGTGTTTCAAGTTCAAGATCCAGCGCTGAGCGAAGTTGGATTTCATCGTCGTTTAGCGAGGAAAAACCTTTTTCGCGATGCGGACGCAATACTTTACGCAACTGCAATTCGGTAAAGTTGCTTAGCTTGTCGAATGTTGGCCATTTGTTCTTAATATCGTCGCTGCAAGCCACGGTTGATTCCTCCGCATAAAATCAGATTCGCTAGTATAGAGGTATTGAATTGCTGAAAGCATATCGCAAATTAGCCGGATGCGCCAGGGCCTGCCGCTGTTTGTGTCGCTGTTTAACACACGGCTTTCTTTTGAAATGGAGAATGAATTGAAACCAATCCATAAGAGAACACGATTACTCACCGGCCTTGCTGGTCTGATTGCCATTCGGCTTCTCAGCGCCCAAGACACCCCGCAACAAATTCCCGCGCCCGTAAAGAAGGCGATGTTCTGGAAAGTATCCAGCAAGGATAACGTCGTTTATTTGCTCGGTTCCATACACGCCGGCAATAAGGAAATGTATCCTCTGGCCAAAGAAATCGAAGCCGCGTTCGAGGAATCCTCAACGCTAGCCGTCGAAGCGGACATCCTCCACATTGATCAACAGAAGATCCAGGCATTCATGATGAAAGGCATGTATGAAGGTGAAGACAATCTTTGGAACCACATCAATGACGAAACCAAGGCACGCATGGAAAAGGCATGTGAGTTGCTGGCCATGGCCTGCGCGCCGCTGGGAAAAATGAAGCCCTGGCTATTGTCGGTGATGCTGCCATCCATGGCCATGATGAAGAATGGCATGGACCCGAAATACGGCATCGACCGGCATTTTCTAGAGTTGGCCGCGAAGTCTCCCGCAACTAAACGCATTCTAGAAATCGAAGGTGCGGAATTTCAATTCAAGATGCTCTCCAACCTGGAAAGCAGTCTTCAGGAAGAGTCATTAGGATCGGCACTGGCGCAGATGGACACGCTGAAAGAGCTCTTTCGAACCATGCGGGAAATTTGGACGAGTGGAGACGCGGAAGCAATGGACGCGTGGGTGACGAAGTATATGACGGGCTCCCAGCAAATGCGCAAATTGATGCTGGAAGGGCGGAATCCGGCAATGGCCGATGCGGCGGAGACATTGCTGAAAGGCGAAGGCCACGGCTTTGTTGTTGTTGGCGCAGGACATTTGGTTGGCAAAGAAGGGCTGGCTGCGTTGCTGGCCGCGCGTGGCTACAAAGTGGAACAAGTCGCGTTGCGCCATTAAGCGCCCCGGCCGCGTTATACTGGCGTTTTAGATTGATCATTCCTGAAAATAACGTAGGGCCCATTTTGATCGTCCACACGGGCGGTCTGGGGGATTTGGTGTTGGCTTCACGACTTGTGGAAGGCCTTACCAAGGGGTTCCCAAGCAACCGGATCGTTCTCCTTGTTCGCGAGCCCTTCGCGCAACTCCCCGCCATTTTTCCTGTTCCGCCCCATGAAGTCCTGGCCCTTGATTTTGAGCCGCACCGTGAAACGATTCCTTCCGAAGGGCTTTGCCGCAAGCTTCGAAAACTGTCGGATACGCTTCGTGATCTATGTCCCGCCATGGTCATCGTTGCCGATCTGGAACCCAGTTGGCTCTGCTGGTTTCTTATTTCGATGTTGCCTGATTCGCAAGTGCTCGGATGTACGGCATCCACTCCTCCACGCGGGCTGTTAACGCTGCTCATCCGGGAATTCGGTGGCTCGCCAAGAAGCTTGAAGAATCTTAAGCAAACGCATCCGTCACACGAAAACGATCGTTACTCGGCTATGTTAATCCGCCTAGGGCGCCCGTCTTTTGAAATTGCCCCTTGGCCCAAACCACCAGTAGATGCGAAGCTGTTCGAGGCAATTGGCGTTGAGCCAGGCAACTATATCGCGTGCTTCCCCACCGGCGCGGCCAGCACGTTGGTGAAGCGATGGAAGCCGGTCCATTACGCAGCCGTTCTTGCGGGCCGCCTAAGTGAACAGACAAGGTTGCTCTTGACGGGCGAAGAAAATGAACGTCCGGCTCTAGAACAATTTAAAGAAGCATTCGGGGTTGACGCGCGGCATATCCGCATCTTCACGGGTTCAGCCAGTGCTATCGGAAATCTCTCCGTTCTGTTGGCTCACGCCAGTCTGTACTTCGGCAACGACACCGGACCCGCGCACTTGGCGCAAGCCTATGGCGTTCCAGGCGTGGTCGTCTTCGGCGGCGGAACCTGGCCCCATTACGGCCCTTGGGGTCAAGGTTCGGTGGGCGTGGTGCAGCCGTTAGGATGTTTTGGTTGCCGCTGGGATTGCGCGTTCGGCCATCCATACTGCCTGGAAACATTGCCTGTTGAACCGGTGCGGCAAGCATTTGATCGCGCATCCGGGCCCATGGCGCCGGCCTCCGTAATTGAAGTTCAGGCGCAACCGGAGCGGCAACAACTGCTGAAGGAAACCGCCGAGGATTACCATCGTACCCAGCGGGAACGGGGCCGCCGTTTTGCAGCCGCGGTGGAGTTGCACTCCGATTTATTAATTCCATTGCAGCCTTTGGAACAAGAAGACAAACTGCAAGATGAATTACAACGAACTCTTGCTGAACAGATGCAGGCTCTTCAATTAGTGGACCGCGCCTTACGCGCCTTCCTTCCGGCGGCGGGCATTTCCGTTCGCGGGTATGAAGATTTGGAACCTGCTTTTAGGATGAAGGTGCTTGGCGATCAACAAGTTGCTAGCGAAAGTAAGCTGCGCTTTCTCCAAATAAAAAGCCTTCGTCAAGAGTTGGAGAAATTGCAAGAAGAGAATAGGATCCAACTTTCACGGATGCATCAAACTAAGGCGATGCTTGAGCAAAGCGATGCACAGGTAAGTATCCTGGGGGAAGGTTTAACCGAAGCGCGCCGTCAATTAGCGGCGGCCGGTGAGCGCGAACTACGTAATTTAGCGGACCTCGCCAAGTTCAACCAGGAAGGCCTGCAAGACAATTTAGAGATCAAATAAGATTCCATGGGTTGATGCCCGGCAAAGCACTCTGATACATTCGGTTATTACCATTCCCCACTGAATCAAATGCGCATCGCCGTCAATCTTCGTCAATATTACAAGGGAAAAATCGGAGGAATGGAAAACTACGTCCGCAACATTCTTTCGCGCCTTGATTCCGCATCGTTAACTATCTTTGTGCAACCGGAAGAAGCGGCCCATGTACACGAGTTCGCGCCTAATGCGGAATTGATTAAAATCGAACATGATAACGCCGTGGCCAGGATAATGGAAACATTGGAACGGCGCCACTTCGATTTGTATTTCTGTCCGTTGCTTGTATTGGAGCCGCCTTTAGTCAAAATCCCCTGCGCCGCCATGATGCCCGACGTTCAGCACGAATTCTTCCCGGAATTTTTCGACCAAGCCGTGCTTACCTGGCGTAATCAAACCTACCGCCCCACCGCCGCTAACGCGGACGTGCTGTTTACTCTTTCTGAAGATGCGAAGCTTACTATAATTGAAAAGTATGGAGCCCAGGCCAATCGCATCGAAGTCATTCCGCTTGACGCCGATCAGGAGTTTCGCCGTCCGCCAGCGGCTCCCACTAAGCTATTCACAGCACTGCGATTGCCGGACCATTATTTCTACTTTCCAGCCAATTACTGGCCTCATAAGAACCACTCCAATGTATTGAAGGCATTTCAAATCCTGCTTGAAAGCCATCCGGAAATGCACTTGGTTCTGACGGGAGCCCCTGGCGCGGGAGCCGGCGCGATTCAAAAAGAAGCAGCCGCGCTTAAACTCAAGGATTGTGTCCGCATGCTGGGCCACGTACCTCGCGAAGTGGTTGTGGATCTTTACCGTCATTCGCGCGCGTTGCTTTTCGCCACAAAATTTGAAGGCTTTGGCATTCCATTGCTGGAGGCGTTTCATTGCGGTGTGCCCGTAATCGCATCCAAATTAGGAAGCACGCTTGAAGTTGCCGGTGATGCCGCTTTGTTGGTGGATCCGCTTGACCCCGTCTCCATAGCCGAAGGCATGCGCATCATCCTTGAAGACCAACCGCTGCGCCAAGCCTTAATCGAAAAAGGCCATGAGCGGGCCAATGCGTTTTCCTGGGATATCGCTTACCAAAAAACCAAGGCGGCTTTTGATCGAATTACAAGCCCTGCGTTTGTCCGCCGTCCGGTGATCACCATTGAAGAATGGCCTAAGTTCGGAATTGTTACGCCCACTTACAACATGGGCCAATACCTGGAAGAAACAATCGAAAGTATTTTGTCGCAAGACTATCCTCATCTTGATTACATCGTTATGGACGCGGGATCGAAGGACAGCACGGTGGAGATTCTTAAGAAGTATGAAGGCCGCTTGCGTTGGAAATCCGAGAAAGACAAAGGGCAGGGCGATGCTGTAAATAAAGGTTGGCACGCAACCACGGGCGACATTTTCACCTTCCTCAATGCCGACGACACTTACTTGCCCGGATCTCTGGCCGCCATCGCCAAACACTTTCGCCAAAAGCCAACTGCCGGTTTGATTTACGGCGAAGCCTACCATGTCCATCAGGACGGCAAAGTAATTGATCGTTACCCCACTAACCCCTTCGACCTTGAAACCTTCAGCGGGCAATGTTACATTTGCCAGCCTGCGGCCTTCATGAAATACGAAGCGTTTGGCGCGGCCGGCATGATCAATACGCAACTCCACTTCGCGTTGGATTACGAATTGTGGATGCGGATTGCGCGCCTTTATCCGGTCCACAAAGTGGACGAGTATTTGGCTACCTCGCGTATGTACATGGATAACAAAACCCTCGCGAACCGCCGCCGTGTCTACCAGGAAATTCTAAGCTCGGTGAAAGCCCATTACGGTTATGTTCCCTTTCAATGGGTAAATGGATATGTTTGTTACTTAGTGGATCATAAGGATCAGTTTTTTAATCGATCCACGCCCACCTTAATCACGCACGGCTTGGGCCTTGCGTTGGGAAGTTACTATAACCGGAAAAACCTTGGCCGTTATTTGAACGAATGGCGAAAAAGCACGGGAGTTTTCGGATCGTACGACGGTCGCTGGGACGACGGTTGGATTTCGAAATGTTATCACAGGCCAATCGTCATAAGTAAGTGCGCTAAGCTGCTGCGAATTACGGGCAAACATAACGCGCCAATACGATTGAGCTTGACGATCAAATTGGATGGCGCGATACTAAACCATGTCTCCATAAGGCCTGGAACTTTTGCGCTTGACCTGGACTTACCCGATGCAGCACGAGGCCGGCGCTGCCGATTGGAGATTGAAGCCAACCGCACGTGGCGGTCGTCTAAAAAAGACCTCCGCAAGTTGTCTTGCATCATCGACACTATAGAACTCGAACCGGCGGAAATCGCTTGAAGCATCTGGTCACCGTAATCACGCCATCCTATAACCAGGGGCAGTTCATCCAAGCCACCATTGAAAGCGTTCTTTCGCAGGACTATCCAAACATTGAATACATCATCATTGACGGAGCTTCTACGGACCACACGGCAGCGGTAGTGCAGCCCTATACTAATCGCTTAACTTGGATTTCAGAAAAAGACCGCGGCCAATCCGACGCCATCAACAAAGGCTTTCGCATGGCGAAGGGTTCCATTGTGGCCTGGTTGAATTCGGACGATATTTATCTTCCCGGAGCCGTCAGCGCCGCGGTTGCGGCATTCGAACATCATCCCCGCACCGGCGCGATTTATGGCGAAGGATTCCAGATTGACAAAGAAGGCAAGGTGAAGAGTAAGTTCCCTTTCACCGAGCCGTTCAACCTCTGGAAGCTCACGCACGCGCTCGATTACATTCTGCAACAAACAGTCTTCTTGCGCAGCGATGCGCTTCACGAAGTGGGACTGCTGGACGAAGGGCTGCATTACGGTATGGATTGGGACATCCTGGTGCGGCTTGGGAAGCGCTTCGGGCTGACTTACATTCCCGTGGAGATGGGCGCGATTCGCGAATACGACGATGCGAAGAGTTTCGCCGGCGGCGCCAAGCGCTTTGAAGAATTAGGCCGCCTGATCCGCCGTCAAAGCGGCGCCAATTTCCCGCCTGCCTATACTTTTTACGGTCTGGATACTTACGAGAAAATCTGGTGTCCAATGGTGAAACGCGGGCTTCCCGCCGCTTTGGGCGAAGCGGCGTCGCGCCGCCTTTCGCAAGTGTGCCGAATGTTGATTGATCGCGCCTATGCAGATTCCGGAGGTTTGTACCGCGATGGATGGGCATCGAATGTTCTTCGCTATATGATCCCGGAAGGAAGAGGCAAACTGCTGTTTTGTGGCGAAAATATCCGGATGAGTGAAGGCTTAGCGGGCCAAACGCTCTTCGTCGAAGCGCAGGGTTTGGAGTTGGGCCGCATCTCGCCCGGTTGGGGTTCCTTTAATGCTGAGTTCAATGTGCCGGACCATTTGCAAGGCAAGTGTTTAACCTTAAAGGTTGCGGCATCAAGGCATGTTATCCCTTCCAAGCTGGGGATCAGCAAGGATGGACGGAAGCTTGCTTACCGGTTCGGTGAGTTACGCTGGACCTCGGGCACGGAGTAAATCTATAATGGCCGGATTTTCAAATTCCGGAACCAAGCTTCGTCATTGTGATTCTGTAACGAGATCGGGCACCGCTTCTTCGGCTGTTTCGTCAACAATTGATACACCGGCGATGCTTTACCCCAACGCTTTTCCAGCCCCGCGCCAATGCTGGGATCGTCAAGCGAGGCGTCGACCACCTTCTCGCCATTCAACCAATGTTCAATATGACTGCCCTTGACGAGAAGGCGCGATTGGTTGAACTCCCCCACCGGTTTTGCCGCCTGTTTGGTGCGCGGAATCATACTATAGAGCGAGCCCGATTGATACAGCGCCCCGCGCCGGGCGTCGGGATGCTTATCATCGTCGATCGTCTGGTATTCAAAGCCGATTACGTAAACTTCAGTCCCGCTACGTTTCATCACATCGGCGCGAGAGGGTAGTTTGCCGTCTTTCATCGCGGCGTTCAGCGTATCCTCAAACTTTTTTGCCTTCTTGATGTCGTCAGTGGCTAGCGGAACAAATTCCTGTATGCGATATTTGAGGCCGCTATTGCCGCCGGGTGAGATCTTCCATTCGAATTGCAGCTCGAAATCATCGTAAATTCCTACGCTCACCAGATCTTCACGGTACTTCGGCTTAGGCATGGTTTTCAAGCAGCCATCTTCGATGGTCCAGGAGTTCGCTGGCGGCGAAAGCTTGGCGGGGTCGCGCCAGCCGCGCATGGTTTTGCCGTCGAACAAGAGTTTCCAGCCGGCCTTCTTTTCTTCCGGTGTCAAGCTGTTTTGAGCAAGGCAGAGACTCGCGGATAGCAGTAGCAATGAAAGCTTCATTAAGCCCTTCCTCGATCTTTAGTAATTGCGCGCAAGCGCGTGCGTAACTCTTCTTTCAGTTTCGTATGATCCCCGCTCTTAGCCAAATTTGTCAACTCCTTGGGGTCTGTCTTGTAATCGTACAACTCTTCGCCTTCCTTGCCATCGGCCCATTCGGTGAATCGGT
>JAYVXT010000683.1:0-3898 GCA_043785065.1 Bryobacterales bacterium
CGACGTGATTTCGGTTTCGGCGGGCCAAAGAGGGCTGCAAATCCTGATCGCGCCGGATGATTATTGCCGCGCCGTGAATGCCCGCTTTGCCGCAATCAGCAAAGGCAAATAAAAGCTGTGCTTGACTTTGTTCTCTATATTCTGTATTCTGTATTCTGTATTCTAGATTCTAGAATAATAAACAACATGGAACTAAACCCTCAAGATGTTCTGGTTGCGATGAAGCTGGCGCTGGACCCCACTGGAGAGCGGCCCACTTATGCCAGGTTGGCGTACGATCTGGGCATGAGTTCCTCCGAGGTGCACTATGCCGTAAAGAGAGCGAAGGCCGCGCGTCTGGTGCATGAACTCGACTCGGGCCTCTCAGCCGACCGGAGGGCATTGCTTGAATTTGTGATACATGGCGTGAAATACGCCTTCCCGGCGCAACGCGGAGCGATGACCCGTGGCACTCCGACCGGTTACGCCGCGCCTCCGCTGAACCGGGAATTCGCCCCGGATGGAGATCCGCCGCCCGTCTGGCCTGATCCTGATGGCCAGGTTCGGGGGATGGAGTTTCGCCCGCTATTCCGTAGCGTTCCCAAAGCCGCCAGGAACGATGTAAGACTCTATGAGATGCTGGCTCTAGTGGACGCCCTTCGCGACGGTCGCGCACGCGAGCGGCGAATGGCGGAGAAAGAACTGACTAAGAGATTGAGTGGCTCAAGGCCAAAATGACGCAAAATCCGAACCTGATCATCACGGAAGCAGTGGCCAAACGTCTTGGACCAGTGCTTCCGGATCTGGTTTTCGTTGGAGGCTGCGCCACGGGCTTGCTAATCACCGATCCCGCAAGCACGCCTGTCCGCCCGACTCGCGATGTGGATGTAATCGCGGAACTCGCTTCCTATGCAAAGTACGCCGCTCTATGCCATCGTCTTCGCGATCTTGGTTTCCAGGAGCAACACGGCCCCGGCGACCCGATCTGCCGCTGGACGGTCGACGGCATTCTCCTTGACGTGATGCCCAGTGCGGAAGCTGTCTTAGGTTTCGCGAACCGCTGATACCCCGGGGCCATTCGGCATGCAAGGGAATTTCAGCTATCCAAAAAGTTGGCCATTCGCCTAATTACCAGTCCTTTCTTTCTGGCTACAAAATTTGAAGCATTCGATTCGCGCGGTAACAAGGATTACTACGCAAGTCATGATCTGGAAGACATCGTGACGCTCTTGGATGGCCGACAGGAAGTTGTTGAGGAGATCGCCGCCTGCCCGGTCGAAGTACGCTCTTACCTCACTCGTAGATTCAAGAAATTGCTTGTCAGTGAAGCTTTTGAAAACTGCCTTCCCGGGCACTTTCACCCAGATGGAGTTAGTCAGAGCCGGGTTGCCGTTGTCACTGCGCGCTTGCGAACCATGACGGGCCCTTCCACTGGGCGTCAACCCCGCGGCGGCAAAGTTGCCCGGGTGCCTCGCCTTCGCTAACTCTACCAATTCAGTTTCAACGAAAACTGCATTCCCCTTGGAGAACTTGCCTGGCTTCGAACCCGCCCAAAGTTAACCGCATCACTTAGATTCGTATTCGGCGCGGCGAATATCGTGCGGTTCAAAACGTTGAAGGCTCAAAGCGAAGATCAGCCGTAGTCCGCTTGGCTTCGGAAAGAGTGCAGGTCTTGGCCAGCGAAACGTCCTCGTTGAGTAGTGCGAAATCCCGCATTTTGGGGTTGTTCTTGGTCCTGTTGGCAATACGGTCGCGGGTTGCAGCGGGAACCATCCTTGACTCGTGATTGTAGCAACGTCCCCATTCCAGTTCGCTGTGGTCACGCTCTTGAATTGAAGTAACGATCCACGTAAGGATCAAATTTGTCTCCCGCTATTGGCGCGCGCAAAGGCCAAATCCGCAGTCTGGCGAATGAAGCATTGCAGGCTAATCCCAATAGCATGATTAGCGCTGCTGTCCAAACGAGCATTTCGACTAGCCCCCGATGGAAATCGGAGGATTGTTCGGAGCCCCAACAGCGCACTGGGTTCGCAAGAATCCCCCGATTATTCATCGGGGCTTGTCGGCGGGTCCTATGTGAACAGTGTTGACAGTATCGGCCGCTTTTTACGATGGAATCGATCAGCCACAACTCCACCAAACAATGTCCACGCCTAACAGCCCAACCATTAATTAATGACCGCGGAGCCAAAACCAGCTATCATTTGGCTACTATAGAGCAGCCGGAAAGCCCATGCCGTCTGAGCGGCGCAATGTCCGGCAATAAATTCTTCACTATCTCATTCTAGAAGTTTGATAGGATGCACAAAGTATGAAACGAGCTTTCCTCCTTATTCCGTTCCTTCTTCTTCTGGCATATGCATTCGATACGCGTCAAACGGCGACTCATAAATTCGACGAAATCGCCCCCGGAGTTTTCTTCGTGACTGGCGGCGATAAAGTAACCGTGGGCAGCAACGGCCTGGTGGTGGTCAATGAAGATGACGTGCTTCTGGTGGATTCCCACATTTCACCGGAAGCGGCGCGGGCGCTGATCGCATCCGTGAAAACGTTAACCTCGAAACCGATTCGTACTGTTATTAACAGTCACTACCACTACGACCATGCAAACGGCAACCAAGTCTTCGGTAAAGATGTTGAAATCATCGGGCATGAATATACACGCAAAAAGCTCCTCGGCGACGTGCTGCATGAAGCCACTTACTTAAACAATGGCAGCCCCGCCACTCAACAACGCGCGGTAGCTCCGCTTGAGGCCCAAATCGCCAAGGCCAGTGGCGATGCAAAGACAAAACTTGAGACGCAACTCGCCACCTTGAAGCGTCACATTCAGGAGTTGGCCGAAGTGAAACCGACGCCTCCGAACGTCACCGTTACAAATAAGCTGACTCTATTTCGCGGCTCGCGTGAGATACAGATTCTACACTTGGGCCGAGGCCATACAGCAGGGGACTTGGTTGTATATCTACCAAAGGAAAAAGTTATTTTTACTGGCGACTTATTCTTTAACGGCGCTCCGTATCTTGGTGATGCCTACCCCACCGATTTCGTGCAGACCTTGGAAAACTTAAAGAAGCTGCCCTTCACCGTTGCGGCCGGCGGCCATGGCCCCTTGATTCGCGACCGCGCCCAAATCGATTTCAACCAAGCCTACATCCGCCAATATTGGGCCCAAGTTAAGGGCTTCCACGACGCCAAACTACCGGTTAACGAAGCCAAGGCAAAGTTGGATTTGTCGAAGTATTCCGCTTTTGCCAAGTTTCAACTTACTGCTCCCGGAGTGCTGGATATCGAAGTTGCGCGAATCTATCGTTTGTTGGAAGGCGGCGAATAACAAAACTTGGAAGTATCAGATCCTGCTGCCGCTTTTACTGATTAGGGCCGTTGCAATAATTATGCCCGCTCGAAGGCTTCCGCCTCGCCACACACGCCATTTTGATATCCTGTAACTTCAACACAAATACCCCCATTTCAGCCGTGCCACTCAATCCTAAGGAGTCTCCCATGAACGAAGATCTTTCCCGACGCGGTTTCGTAGCCGCAGCCGGAGCCGCTCTGGCCGCCGCAACCCCCGCTCTGGCCGCCAATGACAAAATTCAAGTGGGCTGGATCGGCACCGGCGCGCGCGGCATGCATGTCATGAACATGATGTACAAAGGCGTCCCCGATAGCGTGGTTGTCACCGCCACTTGCGATACCTACGCGGGCAACCTCGCCAAGGGGAAGGATCAGATTCAAACACTGGGCAAGAACACTCCCAAGACCTATATTGACTATAAAGAGCTGCTGGACGACAAATCGATCGACGCCGTCTTCATCACCACACCCGAACACTTGCATCACGATATGGCCCGCGCGGCGCTTGCCGCAGGCAAGCACATTTACATTGAAAAGCCTCTGTCGCACACCATCGAAGAGG
>JAYVXT010000684.1:0-3896 GCA_043785065.1 Bryobacterales bacterium
CTCAGGACGAAGGCTCGAGTCCCGTCAAGACTAATTGCTACATCATTCGGGGAACTGCCCGTGTCACTGATGGTCGCCAGCACTGTGTCGGTCTGGGCATCAATTATATAGGTGCTATCGGCCGCCACAACCAATCGCCGGCCGTCTGGCGAGATGGCAAATGCTTGGCCTTGGCCTAGACTCAACCGCTTGGTCACGCTAGTGAAGTTGGAGCCATCAATAACGATCACCGTATCGGTGCTTGATTTTGAAAGGACGTAGTACTTGTTAAGCGTGGGGTGACCCAGCACGGCAGTCGCTCCGATTGGGGCAGGAAACGATTGGGTAATTACATTGGCGTCGGGTTGAACCACGCTAATCACCGGAGTAGTGGAAGAAGAGTTGGGGAGCAGGAAAACACTGCCTGCCCAAACATTTCCCGTCAATATAGATGCAGCAAGAAGACAAGAGAACACTCTTGGATTTCGAGACATTGAATCCCTCAGATGGTTGGATTGTAGGCGCTGGAGAGCGCCAGTTTGATTGGACGTGGGACTAGACAACCAATAATGTACCACTAAACAGTACTAGTATCAAAGATGTTGCAAGTAAAAAGGTGGAATGGAACTGTTTTGACTAGCCCCCGATGGGAATCGTGATCTCGAATCGAACTATTCCTCACAGTGGTAGAATTAGTTGAAAAATCGTGGGCCGGGATCGTAGGCCCAAGAAAAAGGCTTTACAAAAGAAAGGGGGAGGCCGAAGCCTCCCCCTTTCCGTTTAACAAACGACCAGGTTTAGTGGCCCAAGGATTCAGACACGAAGCCGGTACGAGAACCGGTCGCCCCGTCCATGGTCAAAGCCAAGTACGCTTCCGAGATCTTCTGCGCGCCGACGTCGCTGATGAAGGCGAAGCCGTGGGCGTATTGGAAGCCGCACTGAGCGATCATGTAGCCCTGGAATCCTGGGGTTGCTGCGATTCCGAGGCTGCCACCGCTGGACAACGTGAAGACCAACAGGCTGCCAGCCGTAACAACTTGAGAGGTTTGCGCAGCAGGAGCCGCGCCGCCACCAGTTGTTCCACCGTAGTAGTTGAGCTTGCAAGTTCCAGCCTGGGGAGCCGTTCCAAACGGATCGACCGAAGTGTTGCTGATGGCAACGCCCGAATCAAAGCCGAGTTGGTTCGACAAGAAGGGGAACAGGATGTTCGTCGTGCAGCTATTGATCGCGCCCAGGTTACGCGACGTGGAGGAGTCGGCAAAACGGGGTAGCGGAGCTGACGAGGATGCAACCGATACTGTGCTGATTGGTGCATAGTTTAGGTTCACAGTCGGAGTGCCGAGACCTGGCAGGTTAGCCGAGGTGTTGGCGGTGTAGGCTAAGAAGACAGCCACTTTAGCTGTTTCGATAGATAGTGGATCTGAATCCAAAATTTCCCAAGTTGCTGAGCCGCTACCGTTAGATAGCGAGACCGGAACCAGAGCCACGATGTTGTTGTTGGTGCCCGTCGCGACAGTGTTGCTGCCAACCGCAGCTAGGTTAGAAGCGATTGTTGCAGCCGAGAAGGAACCTGCTCCGTTAGAATCGGCCGTAACGGCGCGAATGACAGGAGCGGGGACCGAGGTGCCACCATTGGCGGTAGCCAAAGTAGTGCCTGAGGCGTTGTAGTTTGCAATGACATTGTCATTGCTATCGGTGGTATTAATACCGTAAGCGGTAACATACAATTGAACACCAGCTGGAACATTATTGAAACGAGCGATGAGACGCGTTCCAGAATCAGCCAATCCAGCGGCACCCAATCCATTAGTAGAGAAGCTAGGATTGTAGAATCCCGTTTCTGTGTTATAGATGGCTCCCGGAATGTTTTGTGCCCCAGGTGTTCCGGCAGAATCGTTAGAAGAAGGCTTAGTAACCGTGCGGCGTTTGAAAGCGCTCGCAAAACCTTCGCGCCAGCGGAGGATCGATGAGAACCCGCTCTGCAGCTGACGAGTGTTGTCAGTGGAGAGGCCGGAATTGAAGTTGCTGCATTGCAACAAGGTCAAACCGTTGCGGCCATTTGCAGCAAGGCCTGTGAGACCTGGAGTAATGAAAGCGACAGT
This sequence comes from Bryobacterales bacterium, assembly GCA_043785065.1. Lineage (GTDB taxonomy): Bacteria > Acidobacteriota > Terriglobia > Bryobacterales > Bryobacteraceae > JANXSF01. Next base: position 2,082 of record JAYVXT010000684.1, read on the forward strand.
TTGTTGGGGTTGGTTGATCAGGATCGACGTTGTGCCCGTAGCAGAGATGAACATAACGATCTGCGTGGGAATCAAGGTTGAAGAAACACCCAATTGATTAGCATTGGCGCGCACATTGGTAATACGTATGATGCGCGTTGCAGTTGTACCGGGAGGATCGATCGGCACACCGAGCCAAACGAGAGTGTTGGGACCGGTTTGACGGCCTTGGTACACGTTTGGAACTGAACCGTTTTGGTAATTCACGCCAGGAGTCACGCCACTTACAAAAGTGCCGGTAAAACCGCAAGTGCCGGTGCTTGCGGTGCAGGGGTTCTGAGCTCCAGGGGCCGGTTCATCAATGAGCAACAAAGCTTCTGACAGAGGATCCGCAACCAAACGGCTGGTTATGTTTGTGTTTAAGAAAATCTGAATGTTAACCTGGGGAACAGGTTGAGCTGGGGTCGTGGTCGTAACACCACCAACCGTCGTGGTCGTAGCGCCAGCCGTGGAGGTGCCACCGCTGCACTGCAATACAACGTCACCAACAAGTTCGGCCAAGCCTTCGGCGCGGACCAGTGGCGGAACGCCACCGACCCCGCCATTAGCGGAGCAACTAAATACTGGAACTACTTGGGCATTTGCCACGGACGCCAACATGAAGGCGCCGACAGCCAATACCGGGAACAACTTACGAAAATCTGCCATTTCCTTCTCCTTGTGGAAAGTCTAATTGAGTTGAGGGAAGTATGTTTTTTAACCTTAAAAAACTTGAGTAGACCTGCTGTTTCACGTACTAGCCTTGTTTATAGCATCCTGTATTTTTTTAAGGATCCTATTGGTTGAGGAAACCGGCTATGCATCGCGTGCAAGTTCTATTATTCTCTATCGTGCTCGCAAGGCCTTTAGGCCTCACGTTACTGCTAAATCTTTCACAAACCGCGATAGACACTACGAATTTTATTAGATCATTGAGCTATATCAAAAGTCAAGCAGATTATATCCGGCCCACTTTTCACCAACTCATGCGTCCAAAAGAATCGAAAACGCCCACCAACAACTGCACTGAGCGTTCCTCCCTGTTTCCAGGAAGGCTCCTTGGGTACTATAAACGGGTCAGCCAATAGTCACCAAGTAGTACTGTACCTCATTTCTTGTTTCCGTTGCAAGTACCTTTATTGCAAAGAAACATCTACGGGTAAGCTAACGGCGCCACCTTGCCGCAGCGATAAAGGCATGTCCAAGCCAGGAGCCATGCTAGTGGGCAGCGTTGCATTTACTTGATATAAACCCACGAACCCTGGCGTAAGTCCCGCGAAAAAGGGAATAATTGCCGAGCCTCCAATCACAACCGTAACGGGCTTGCTAGCGATACTCAGATTCCCTGAAGCCGCAACCGCGCCAAGACCTGTGGCGTAAATCACAATCGTTTGTCCACGCTTGGCTGGCGTCGAGGCGGAGTTAATCGACCCGTCCTGATTGACAATGGCCCCTTGCCTTGTTCCTAGCCGGAAAATTGCCGGAGCGTTCTCCAGCAATGAAATTTGCGCCTCGCCTTGCCCAAACGGAGAGTTCACTTGTAATAAATGAGAGCCCGCCGGTAGCTCCAGTGGAATTTGCGCGTTCAACTGAAAGGGCGTCGCCGTCAGCACCGATGCATCCAAGCCGCTCACTGTCACCGTGGTTTTGCCGCCTTCCTTTGCCAAGCCAACTCCAAAAATGGAGACCAGGCCGCCTGGGGCAATTTCGGTGGTGAAACTCGCGGCGGAAACAACCGACTCTGTTTTGAAGCTGGCCTCGAGCGGAGCCGCCTCCCATTGAGTCGCGGGGCGCGCC
>JAYVXT010000685.1:0-12333 GCA_043785065.1 Bryobacterales bacterium
TCGATTACACCTGGAAGCGGCGACCCATATAATGGCCTCGCATTCTTCGGCTCCAGCTTTCCCGTCAAAGCCGTCGGCCGCATTCCCGCTGCCAGCGACGCATCACTCAAACGCCTCTTCGCAGGGTTTTCCAGCGGCGCATATGATACAAACCACCTCGACATCGGCCCACGCTTCGGATTCGCCTACGATCCGTTTGCTACTGGCCGCACAGCAGTTCGAGGCGGCTTCGGGATGTTCTACGATCGCACTCCTACCAATGTGCTGATCAATCCCAGCGGAAATCCACCCTTCAATGTCACCGCCAGCATCTTTGACGGAAACATCGACAATCCATCCGGCGGCACCCAGCGCGACTTCCCTTCGAACCTCACCATGTTGCCGCGCGATTTGAACACGCCGAGCGTGATTTCCTACAACCTCGGCGTTCAACAGCAACTGCCGTTCAAAATCATTTTGGACATCGGCTACGTCGGGAATCTGGCAAGGCACATCTCGCGAACCATCAACATAAATCAGTTGCGTGTTGGAACACGCCTGAACGCACCGGCAAGCAACATCAACCAGAATGCACTTCGGCCTTACCTTGGTTATGGAAGCATCAACATGCGCGATCACGGTGACAACTCCAACTACAACAGCATGCAGAGCACAATTAGCCGACGCGTGGCCTCGGGGTTCTCCATCACCGCGAATTATACGTGGTCGCGCGCGCTGGACTCATCGTCAGGCAGTCCGCAGGACTCATACAACGCCCGCGTTGATTACGGACTTTCTACGGTTCACCGCGCCCATTTGCTGAACGTGAACTACATTTACGAACTGCCGTTCTTCAAAAAGAGCCGTAGTGCAATCGTGAAAAACACAATCGGCGGATGGGAGCTCGCCGGCGTAACTACGTATCAAAGCGGCACCCCGAATTCGATCATCGTCAGTTCCGACGTCGCCCGCATCGGCGCAAGTTCGTCCCGGGCAACGCTCATCGCCAACCCAAACATCTCCGCCAGCGAGCGTACGTTGACACGCTGGTATAACACCGAATCCGCACTGCCGCCCGACCGCATGGTGCAAGGTATATTCGGCAACGGAGGCCGCAATGTTTTGATTGGCCCCGGCTTCAGTCAATGGGACGTCTCGACGATCAAAAATTTCGACCTTAACGAACGAGTAAGATTACAGTTCCGCGCCGAATCGTTCAATCTGTTGAACCACCCATCGTTCACCAGCATTGACACGACCGCTCGTTTCGACGCCGCCGGAAAGCCAACCGGCACCTTCGGCGCCGTGACGGGGGCGGGCCCAAGCCGCGTGTTGGAGTTTGGCTTAAAGTTGATTTACTAAACGAGGCAAACTCGGGGCGGCCTAAAACTGGATTTCCGCCCGAAGTTGAATGTTGCGCGGTCCCACGGCTGTTGAAGTCGTCTGACCAAAAGTTGTCGAAGTGATATTAATGCGTGCTGCGTTCCCACCCACCTGAAACACCGGGTGATTGAAGGCGTTAAGCATTTCAGCCGCCAAACGCATCCGGATGGGTTCTCTAATGGGAATGTCCTTAATCAATGAGATGTCTGCCTGTACATATTTCGGTCCGTATAGGTAAACGAACTGCCCGAACTGGCCCGGTGTGCTGGCTGGGGAAAGCAGCTAAGGATTTGACCGGCCATCGCTACCTACAAGTGAGGCATCCACAAAGGAGATGTTGCGGTTGGGCCCAGGCCGCACGGTTAAAAGGTTCTGCAACTGGCTGGCTGTCCCGCCATTCAGTACTACGCCGGCATCATACTGGTTCACGGTGTTCCGGTTGCTTACCAGCTTAAATGGACGACCTGATTGTACCCGGATGATACTTCCCACCGTCCATCCGCCAATCACCCGGTTCACGGCTCCATTACCAGAGATCTTGTGCCCACTACCAAGTGGAATCCCGTAATTCAAATAGCTCTGCCACACTTGCCTGATGTCAAACACGGAAGGAGCTTTGTTTAGTCCCTTGTTGCGCAGGGTAGTGTAGTTGGCAAACCCCGCTTCGTTCTCCGCGAACAAGTCTGAAAGAGCCTTTGCGAAAGTGTAATTCGATGTAAGCGTCAGGCTGTTGCCCATGCGTCGTCGAAACTCAATTTGCAATCCGTGGTAATTGGAGTTGCCATCCGATGTAATCAGATCCATGTCGTAAGCCGACCCAATACCAGTTGCGTTCAGCGTGGCCCCAGAGTTGTAGGGATTAGCCTGGAAAAAATTGATCGGATAAGCACCCTTGCCACTGTATCCACCGTTGGCGCATGCCGGCAAAACTCCGCCGGTCAACCGGCAGAGGTAGGTTGGGGAACCGGCCAAACTTGTGGCAAGTGCCCCCGCTTGTCCTTGGGTGATCTGCGTTATGAAGGCTCCGTTCCCAAAACCCGCCGCAGTGGACAGCGCAGCCTGACCCCCGTTGGGGCCAAAGGCCGCCTCAAAAATCGGCAGCGCAACTTGGCCTGGACGGCCAAGGTTGGCGAAGCTGGCCTCCCCTGCCTGTTGATTGATGTTGTAGTTTGTTTGTGCGTTCGCGAACTCGCGCGCGAACCCATTTTCAAGGGTATTCACTTCATTGATGTTATAAGTACGCCAAATATGCGACGCCTTGTTTCCAACGTAACGCGCCTCAATCACCGTGTTGCGCGCAATCTCGCGTTGAATGCCGATCGACCAGTTCTGTACATACGGCGTCCGCAGATCGGGGGAAGTCGTTCCGAACGACACTCTTCCGAATGTAAATAGGGATTGCGAAAACGGGGGATTAAATGCAGTGGGAAACGTTTGTAAGGGTGGAAGCGGCGCCCCTAGGCTCAACCCCCCTGCCGTGAATCCCGATTGGCCAGGGTTCAGGAAAAGCTGCTGCGTTCCGCCTGGGTTTGCTCCAACCGTCTCTCCAAAAGTCAGCATGCCTTCCTGATAGTAAGTCAAACCATAGTTAGCGCGAATTACAGTTTTGCGGTCCATTCCAACCAACTTTCCTAACATGCCGCCTTTTGCATTAGGGCTCCACGCCACGCCAAGGTTTGGCGCCGGATTGAAGTTGTCGCTGCCATAGGTATGGCCCCTTTGCGATAGCACCGGGTTGGCAATTCCATTGAGTTGCCCTGGACTGAATAGTCCAGAGGAAGGGCCGTAAAGATCGGCTACCGAAGGGCTGTTATATATGCCGTTGGTATTATGAATATCACCGGACAATTCCCACCGGAGGCCGTAGTTCACCGTAAGATTCGGCCGGAGGCGCCAGGAATCCTGGAAGTATAAACCGAAAGATTGTTGTGCTTCGCGAGAAACCAGTGGGGCGAAATAGTTGTACTGGTGAGTTTTCTCGTCTACCGCCCGATCGCTGGCGATACTTGAGATCCGCCCCGTCAACATTGCATAGAGGGCCAATGCATTAGGCACATCCACGCTTCGAACCAGGGGTAAGGTGGTAAACGTTATAGCCGAAGAAATCGGGTCGGCGGTGTCCACCCCAAGACCCACGTTGGGCACCCCTGCGTTGCCGTAAAGTGAATCCCACATTGTGGTGCGAAGCATGGAGAATCCACCAACCAGACTGTGGTTGCCACGCAACCAGCGGACTGTATCGTACATATTGTACACAGGATTGTTGCGCGGCTCCGCGCCGTTGTTGCCGTTGCGGATGATTGCCGGAATGCCCAGCGGGAAATTGACCTTCAGCAAGTTTCCCCCAAGCTCGTATTGACTCGGATTCTCTCCAACGTTGAACTGCTCAACGTTGCTTTGCAAACCAAACTTGAACTCATTCAACACTGTTGGAGTGATGGAATAGGTGGCTCCTAATGAGGCCACATAGTAAGTGGACTTAAACTCCGATTGGGGCTTGAACCCAGGGCCAGGCCACGGTTGGGTCCCGCGAATATCGCGCCAACGCAAGTTCCATGTTCCCGTAATTGCCAGTTTCGATGTAGCCTGATAGTCCACACGAGTCGTAGGGTAGCGCTCTGTGGGGCCGCCAGCCAAGTTCCACCTCACCTGATTCGTAAAAAGATCATTTGCTACAACGTTGGCGGTAGCCGCGGCGCCGTTCATCCGAGTCAAGATCCCGGAAACGGTTGGATCTATTTTGCTGGGGAAACCCGCCGCCGATGCAATTTGCAGCAGGTTTGCGGTGCGTGGCTGACCATCGGTTCCTAAATATCGGAAAACGCCCTGTTGGGCTTCTTGCGTGAGAAGCAGGTTCGTTGCCAAGCTTTGGCTGGGAGCGCGATTCTCTTCGTAGTTGACAAAAAAGAACAGCTTGTTCTTCCACAGCGGGCCGCCCAGACTTCCTCCAAATTCGTTCTGACGGAGCCGCGGACGAAGCAGTCCACTGGCGTTGTTCACCCAGGTGTTGGCATTCAGTTTGTCGTTACGGAACTGCTCGAATACCCCGCCGTGGAACCGATTTGTCCCGCGCTTGGTCACAAACCTCATCTGCATTGCGCCTTCGCCGGCAGCATCGGCGCTCAGCCCGTTGGTGGAAATAGTTACCTCCTCAATTGCGCCTAACCGCAGTGGAGCGAAGACGAAGTTACTGGTTCCACCGCTCTTGAATCGTTGCGAGTTATTGTTCACCCCGTCCAATGTGATGTTCAACGATGCGTTGGGCAAGCCATTGTAAGTGCTGTTTCGGTCGCTTGAGCCCCGCTGCGCGCCCGCTGTAAGCAAACCGAATCCAAGCAGATCGCGACCGCTCAAGGGCAGGTCCTGCACCAGACGGTTCTGGACCGTATTTGAAATTTCGTTCGATGTAGTCTCGATCGGCGTGGAGACCCCGCTTACTTCCACCGAAGTAGTCGTTTCGCCGATTGCCATTTGAACGGTAACGTCGCGGGTGCGCGCCGTTTCAACAATGACTCCGCTATACACTGCCGTCCGGAAACCCGAGGAGACCGCCGTAAGTGCGTAAGACCCTGCCGGCAGAGTTACGAAAACAAAGCCGCCGTCTTTGCTGCTGTTCGTTTGTCGGGTAATGCCTGTCGCTTCATCCACCAGTTTCAGTTTTACTTCCGGCATCACCGCACCAACCGGATCGAGTACCGAGCCGTGGATCTCACCTGTTGTTGTCACTTGTGCGAACAAGCCAGCGTTCGCCAAAAGCGATATTACACCCATCCGTGGAGTTAAAGAAAATAGTAATCGCATGGTGATCTGCTCCCTCAAAACTTTCGATTTGATGCCTGGCAAGAGTCCAAGGCAGTTTACAGGAACGAAAAGATGGAGTCAATGAGAACAACTAGGAACAACTAGGATGGGTTACCGACAAGGAACAAGTTGCCATTTGCACGCATTGCATCTGGGCTCGCGATCATTGACCTCTTAGTTACTTTCCGACGCAAAATTCGCGGGTTAAGTGATCTGGTTTCATAGCGCCCGGAGGGTGGATCGTGCATAGACGTACGTAAGTCGTCTGCCCGCCCCACGGCATAGTCGAATGCGGGGCTCATTTCCGAAACATTTTCATAAAAAGAATTCGTTGGACATGATATGCTTACTTTTACGTTGAGGGTGGCCACACGCGGTCCCCCCAAACTTTATGCGAAAGGAGCTATTGTATGCCAAAGTTCTTAATGGAAGCGACCTACACAGCCGAGGGGCACAAAGGGCTGGCCAAGGATAAGGCCTCAGGCCGGAAGGCAGCCATCACGAAGGCTGTCCAGAAGCTGGGAGGGAAACTCGACGCCATGTACTTCTGCCTTGGCGAGAACGATGTCATTCTGATCACGGACATGCCGGATCACATCAGCGCGGCCGCACTCGGTTCTGCCGCCTGCGCTAGCGGAATGACGCGCACCAAGACAACGGCGCTACTGACCGTACAGGAGGCGGACGAGGCGCTCGCCAAACCAGTGGCCTATCGGGCTCCGGGAGCCTAATTTAACTAAGGAGCACAGACAGTGCGGGGTAGCTCTAGCTCTGTCAGATAGAGAGCGGTTGGCCTGCTATTCGGAAGCAATCCACCCTAAGACGCTTGTTCCGGATGTTGGGTAAATGACTGTCTCCGCAACTTCGATTGGTACAGCCCGTGGCTGGTGACCGCTTAAATCTGCATTAATGCGCACGACGGCATTCTATTGATATCTTAACGAGGGAGTAAATCATGAGATCTATGAAGGATTCAGCTCAGTGCTTCTTCGATGCTTGCGAGACGGGGAAAGGGTGGGAAGTCTGCCGACAGTACTGCCACGGCGGCGCAACGTTTTCAGCCCAGACCGGCGCTCTGGCGGACATTGACACCTTGGAAGGTTACAACGGAGTGGATGAAGGGTCTGTTCGCACCGGTACCTGACGACCGCTACGAGTTGCGCTCGTTTGCTGTGGACGAAGGACGCAACAACGTGACCGCTTACGGCGTTTTCCGGGGCACCCATACCGGCAACGGCGGGCCGGTGCCCCCGACGGGAAAACAGGTAGAGGCCGATTACGTTTACGTCATGCAATTCGACGGTGACCGGATCCCCGGAAGTGGCGCACCTGTTGCGAAGGCCGCATCAGTATTCTCAAACGGCGCCATGGACTGAATCGGTCCCGATACAAGGGCACCCAAGGCATGAAACGCTGGATGGGCCTCGGCGTAATGGCAGACAACATGATCAACATCGGCCTTCACCTCGCTTTAAAGAACTGACTCGCCAACTTTCTTTCCTCCACCCCTCCCCGCTTCCTTCCTGTTCAAACACCATTCACCCGGATTGATTCCAATTCCCAAAAATAAAGACACTGACTCTTCATCAGCCCGTGGCAACCGGGCCGCGCCCGGTCAGTTTCCTCCTGTGCGCCACGAAAATCGAATTTTGCGCCGGAAAGTAGTTAGGCCACAACGGACAACGTGATAGGCTATCTTTTAACGCACCGCAAGTGATAAAGGGGAAACTGGAGTATGAAACTAATCAGGTGGAGTTTTATTGCAGCCCTGATGGCTGGTCAGGCAGCGGGGCAGTCAAGCAACGTGGGGGCGCTAAGCGTCACGGTTCTTGATCCAGGCGGGGCGGTTATTACTCAGGCCGAATTGACGCTTAGAGATCTTGGCACCAATGATACCAGGCGGGCGCGAACGCAAGGCAGTGGCTCGTATACCTTTCCCAATCTGCAGTTCGGTACCTATCAACTTACTGTCGCGGCGGCAGGGTTTCAAAATCAGGTTTTCGAATCTGTCCAAGTCCAAGCAGCCCGAACGTCCAGCGTGAATGCCATGCTGCAAATTGGGGGCACTAACCAGACGGTGACGGTAACCGCCACCGAAACCCCGCTGATTGAACCGGATTCAAGTGTATTGGCCAGCACCATCGACACCAAGCAGGTGGTGAACTTGCCGGTGAATGGACGCAGCGTCATGAGCCTGGCATTCCTGGTTCCCGGGTGGTCGACAACTGGCGGAGTTGGTAGTACTAGCGGCACTTGGAACAACATGCCGGGTGGCGCCGTCGTGGGCGCCGACTTCGATGGAACACCAGGCATCAGCAACCGTTTCCGAAGCGGAGGATTTGCCTACGGCACAACCGCTGTCCAACCGCGCATTGAGGACATCGCCGAAATGACCATTCAGACTGGGCAACTGGACCTCAGCGGGATTGGAACTTCGGCGATGCGCGTCAGCGTGGTGACGCGGCGTGGAACCAACGCGTTCCATGGCCGCATTTTCGAGGATTTTCGTAATACCGCCTTGAACGCCAATTCCTGGAGTAACAATGCGCGCAAACTGCCACGAAACATAATCAAGCTGAATGATTTTGGCGGAAGCGCCGGCGGTCCTATACGGCGCAACAAACTTTTCCTGTTCGGCACTTGGGCGCAATCGATTGAGCCGAGAACTTCGAACGCCGCAGCCAATGTCTTAAGCCAGAGCGCGCAGCAAGGTCTATTCTCTTACAAAGATTCCGCCGGCGCCGTTCAAACGATTAATCTTCTGCAGATCGCCGGAGCGGCCGGTTTTCCCTCACGCATCAATCCGAGTGTCACGTCCTCATTGCAGACCATCAACGGCACTTATAGCCAGGGTATTCTCACTCCAGATACCGACCCCAACATTCTTTCCCTGGGCTTTCAGTACAGGTCAAAGGTCAAGACTTACTTTCCCACCATGCGGCTGGACTGGAACGCCAGCGAAAAATTACGCGTGTTCGTGTCATACGGCCAAACGCGATCCGATAGCCAGCTTATCAACGCGCCACAATTCCCGGGCAATCTTCCACAAGACAAGTCCACCTACGTTTCGAACAAAGGCAACAACCGCATTGCAGGATTCGGTGTCGACTACTCGTTGAACGCCAGGCTCGTGAACCAGTTTCATGCCGGATACTTGTATCAACTATCTGTTTTCGACGTCGAGAGTCTGGGAATCGACCTTCCAAATATTTACCGTCAAGTGTGGCCGTACGGTCTGACCAGCCCTTACGGCAATTCTTATCCACGGCGCCCTATCTCTTCGTTTTATCCGTTGCTCAATGCGGTTGATAATCTGTCTTGGCAGAAAGGCAGTCATCAGTTTACCTTCGGCGCTAGCTGGTTCCGCGAGCAGGATCATTATTGGAATGGGCCCGGGGGCGAGCCCAACTACACCTTTGGCCTTGACGCGCAAGACCCCGCAACCAATGTCATCAACAATGCGTTGACTGGACAAAGCACGGTCGTTCAGGGCAATGCAAGAAGCCTATATGCACTCCTGGCGGCTCGCATCTCTCAAGTGAGCATTGGTGTTGGACGGCCGCTTGACGTTCAAACAGGCCAGTACAAAGCTTACGGTTCTTACAACCTGAACGAAGTTCAACAGGCGGCGGGGTTCTGGGTGCAGGACCGTTGGAGGCTGCGCCGAAACCTGACACTTAACTATGGTCTTCGCTGGGACATCTACGGCGATAACCACGACATTAGCGGGTTCTACAGTAGCCCCCCAACTCTCGGCGATCTTTGGGGCCCTACCCCTGTCGGCGTAGTCAACTCGCCCGGTAATTTAGGCGGAGTCAAGAACCCTGTGTTCGAGGCTCGCAAGCATGTCTACAATTCGCAGAAGAGGAACCCTTCGCCCGCGGTGGCTCTGGCCTGGAGCCCGAGCCGGGAAAGTGGTTCCCTTGGAAAACTGATTGGCAAAGACAAGAGCGTGATTCGCGCCGGTTATTCGCTCCGCCACTATGCGGAAGGTGCGCAAAATTATTGGGCCTTTGCCTCGAACTCCGGCCAATTCTTCTTCCAGCAAGGCGTCGCCAACCCTGGGAATGGCGCCTTCACCGCAGGCTCACTGTCATTCGGCGATCCTCTGCCGAAGTACGTGTTAACTCCGTCGACTTATGCCACCACCGTGCCTGCGGCGAATCAGTGGGGCAACACATTTTGGGGCATAAACCCCAACATCAAAATGCCCTATGTCCAGCAATGGAACCTGAGCCTGCAGCGCCAACTCGGATCGGGCAGCCTGATTGAAGTCCGCTATGTGGGCAACCTGTCGCTTCATCAATGGCTGGGTTATAACGTGAATGAAGTAAATATCGTGGAGAATGGTTTCCTCAAGGAATTCCAAAGTGCGCAAGGCAACCTTCAAATCAACCAGCAGAACGGAAGAGGAAACTCATTCGCTAATAATGGCCTCGCCGGTCAAGCCTCCCTCCCGATTATTACCGGAGCTTTGGGAACAGCTGCGGCAAACTTCACTAACAGCACATACGTTAACAATCTAATCAACGGAGAAGCCGGTACCTTGGCGCAGACCCTTGCCAATAACCGGCAATTTTTCTGCAATCTGGTTGGGCGCAATAATTTTGCGCCTTGCCTTACCAACAACGTAGCAGCCTCCGATACCGGCGGCGGGTACCCGATCAACTTCTGGAAGGTCAATCCTTACGCCAATGGCGTGAACTACCTCGATTCGGCGGGGCACACGAATTACCACAGCCTTCAACTTGATTTCCGCCAACGGCTCTGGCATGGAATGCAGTTCAACGCCAATTACACTCTGGCCAAATCTCTCGGCGTTGCGGCGCAGAACGGAATCCAAGGGCAGGGAAACAACATCTATTACACGCAGCGTAATTTCAAGCTGAATTACGGCCCTAGCCTATTTGATATCCGTCAAGTGATGCATGTTAGTGGAACATACGATCTGCCGTTTGGGAAGGGGAAGCCGTTCTTTGGCCAGAGCGCCATTGCAGATCGCGTATTCGGCGGATGGACTCTTGGAACAATCATCGTTGCCCAAACCGGTAACCCGGCGCAGATCACCGGCGCATTTAATACTTTCAACAACAATGGCGGTACGGCCGGCGTGGTTCTGAACGGAATTACCACCAGTCAATTCCGGCAATCGATCAGCGTGCAGCGAACCGGAAATCCCTGGGCGATCACGGTGGATCCGAAGTTCATCGGCCCTAATGGTGCGGCGAACCCAACTTATATTAGTCCACTCAACACCGCTGGAGTCTTGGGTGTTCAACCCTACGTTTACGGACCAGGTTGGATGAACGTTGACATGTCGGTGAACAAGTACATCAAGATCAGGGAAGGGATTCGGTTCCTGATACAAGCCGAATTGCTGAACACGTTCAACCATCCGACGTTTGGCCTTGGCAATTTGGGAGTGCTAAGCAACACCTTTGGACAAGCCACGAACGGCAATGCATTTTCTCCGGCCCGACGAATCGAATTGCGGGCGAACATTGAGTTCTAGGTGAAGTGTTCTCAATCGGGCATGATGAATACAAGTCTCTCCACGGGGGCTGTGTCCGTCGCGCCCCTATTGGATTTGTTTTGCGTTTTCCGGCAAAGGCAGTAAACTGTTAGCAGTGAAGCCGATGAAATATACAGTGGTCCTTGAACGTGAGGCTGACGGCGGATATGCCGCCACCGTGCCAGTGCTTCCAGGTTGCTTTTCCCAGGGAGATGACAGGCCGGAGGCGTTGGCGAATATTCGCGAGGCGATAGAACTGTATGTTGAAGACTGCCGTTTGGCGGGTGATCCGGTTCCGGAAGAGGATTCCCTTGAGTATGTGGAGCTGTTGACCGGGACTTGAGGATGAAGCTGCCGGTGGTTTCCGGTCAGCAATTGCGACGGGCGATTGAAGGGCATGGATTTGTTTTTCAACGGCAGCGAGGTAGCCATATGATCCTTCGGCGAGCCGATCCTTATTCAAGAGTCGTCATTCCCGCTCATAAGTCGATTCGGCCCGGAACCCTGCGGCAAATCCTGCACGAGGCCGGGATCGGCGTTGAGCAATTGATCGATTTGTTATGACCCTCCGTCTAAACACAGGAATTTTGGAGCGGTGGCAACCGGCGAATTCATTTCCCTAAGTTAGGAGTGCCACGACCCGATGAAAGTTTGAGTAATATAATCGGGAACAGGTAAAATTAATTAGCCATGACAAAGCTAGCCGTATTCGTAATTGCCACTTCTGCCCTTATGGCCGATGAACTTTCCAGCCGGGCCTACGAGGTGTTGAAGAATAATTGCTTTGCTTGCCATGGCGCAACCAAAACTTCGGGGCTTGATCTACGCTCACGCGAAGCAATGCTTGCCGGAGGTCAACGCGGCCCGGCGTTATCCCCCGCCAACTTGAAACGCAGTTTGCTCTTTGCGATGGCATCCCATGCTACTGAGCCTGCAATGCCTCCGGGAAAGAAGCTGGCCGACGCCGACATTGATACGCTGCGGCAGTGGATCCTTGCGGGCGCTGAGTTAAACTTGGACTCCGCGCCTGCTGTTCAGGAGGAGCCGAAGATCGCTGATCGTCCCATCACTTTGGAGGAGCGCAACTTCTGGGCATTCAAGAAGCCGCAAAATGTGAACCCGCCGCAGGTAACCGATGCGGCTTGGAATAGGAATCCGGTAGACTCATTTCTTCGCAAGGAAATGGTCGCGCGGAAATTGAAGCCTACGCCGCAAGCTGACCGCCGAGTGTTGATCCGCCGGGCCTATCTCGATCTGCTTGGACTGCCCCCCACTCCCGATGAAGTGGAAGCATTCGTCCGAGACGCAACGCCTAACGCATGGGACAAGTTGGTTGATAAATTGCTCGATTCTCCGCACTACGGGGAACGATGGGCGCGGCATTGGCTTGACTTGGTTCGTTACGCCGATTCCGGCGGTTTTGAGTTTGATGTGGACCGGCCGGAAGCTTGGCGCTATCGCGACTATGTAGTAAAAGCTTTCAATAGCGACAAGCCCTATGACCTGTTTGTGAAGGAACAAGTTGCGGGGGATGAGCTGGCTCCGAATTCCCCCGAAACGATGACCGCAACTGGATACTTGCAATTGGGAACTGAAAGCGGCGGCGGAGAGCGTGGGCGCCAAGACGCACTCGACGATCTGATCAGCACCAGTTCGCT
>JAYVXT010000686.1:0-3880 GCA_043785065.1 Bryobacterales bacterium
GTGACGCCAGGAACATTGAGCAGGTTCAACGGGCTAGGGGTAAGAAGAATGTTCTTCGCTCCGGCGGAGATGGTCACGGTGGACGGATCGCTACTGGCGAATCCGTCATTGACGATCAATTGCACAATATAGGTTCCCGTCATATCGACGAAGAACGTGGGCGTGCGGCTGGTGGCGGCCGAAAGCGAGCTGGAACTGCCGGCAGGCTTGCTCGACAAGGTCCAGGAATAAGTGAGCGGGTCGCCATCGGCGTCGGCCGATCCGATGCCGTCAAGCGATACGGTCGCGCCCGTCAGCACGTTCTGATTTACGCCGGCGTTGGCCACCGGACGCGTGTTCCGATTCGTAATCGTCACGGTGGTTGGAGCGCTGCTCAAAAAGCCATTGTTGACAATCAATTGCGCGACGTAGTCGCCCAACAGATCGGCGATGAAGGTAGGCTTCTGGGCTGTTACGTTGGATAAAACGGCCGTGCTGCCGGCCGGCTTGGTGGTTAACGACCACGAGTAAGTCAGGGGTAAGTTCTGTGGATCGATTCCCGAGCCATTGAGAGTAACTGTCGTTCCATGCGCGACTACCGATTGATTTGCTCCGGCGTTGGCCGTGGGCGCTTGGTAAACGGAGTTGATGGAGACGGTTGAGGGCAGACTATCCACCTTGCCGTCATTCACTATCAACTGCGCCACATAAACGCCTGCAATATCGGGGGTAAAGGTGGGATTGACGATGGTTGTGTTGCTCAGGCTGACCGTGCTGCCGGTGGGAACCGAGGTTAAGCTCCATTTATAGGTTAGGGGATCGCCGTCGACGTCGGTCGATTTGGCGCCGCTCAACTGGACCAGAGTGCCGGCGTTGGCTGTTGCCGGGTTGGCCTCGGCCTTGGCCACGGGGGCCGTATTGCCGGTGGAAATGGTGACGGTGGACGGATCGCTATCCACCAATCCGTCGTTAACGACTAATTGGATAACGTAGGACCCCGGTTTATCCATTACGAAGTTGGCGGTTACGGACCGGAAGTTGGTGATAAAGGCGCTGCTGGTGGCGGGCTTGCTGACCATGGTCCAGAAATAGGTTAGTGGATTGCCGTCGACATCGGAAGAGCCGCTGCCGTCAAGAGTGATTGAAGCTCCAACCGTTGCCGTTTGATTCGGTCCGGCTTTGGCCACGGGCGGGGAATTCTTGGTGCTGATCTTCGCATTCGCGCTGTCGGAGGCTATGCCGTTAGTTACCGTCAGGGTTACGACATAGTTACCGGGCGCATCCACTTTAAAAGAAGGCGACACCGTGTTGGCGTTTGCCAGCACGGCGGTTGAGGTTGCGGGTTTGGCGGCGAAGACCCAGGAGTAACTTAGTCCTCCACTGCCGCTTGTGTTTGTCGAGCCGCTGCCGTCCAAGGTGACGGTAGTACCCACGGTGACCGTTTGATTGGGCCCGGGGTTGGCGGTGGGGGCGAGAAACACCCACTGCAGACTGGAGAAATCAAAAGAAACGGAACGGTCGACGAGAATCGTAAAGGTGTCGACGCTGGTGACGGGCGTGCCGGTGGGCACGCTTCCGAAGTGCAAGGTATTCTGGCCGGCGACCACCTTAACCGTGGATGGCGCCAGGGAGGAGACGGTGGCGGTGAGCCCCGTTCGCGGCAAACCCGTATTGACAACATCCGCACGATAAGTGACAAACCACTCGCTTCGAGTCGAGCGTTGCTCACTTACGAATTGGTAGTTTGTTATAGCCAATGTTCCTTGTGCTGAAGCCACAGAGGGAACAAACATCGTGAGGGCGGCAATGGCCGCGATAGTTGAGGGTACAAACCGCATAGAAGACCTCGCAATTCGGAAAAGTTACTTACTACTTGAGTTATGTGTTTAGAACATCGCTTACATTACAACGTAGCGCGTCCCATTTCGGATGCTACTTACTTACCGTAAGTGCGTCCTATTTTTCTGACTTATGCCGCGATCTTCGTAGCATGCCGCCCAGCACTAACATGACTCCGCCCACCGCGAACGTGCCTGGCTCGGGGGTTGCGGCGACCGTGGTTCCCGTTTGCAGAGTTCCCACGAATCCACCGGCGGAAGTATATTGGTTGATTAAATACAATTGAGAGCCTGGCTCCCCGGAACCTGTGTAATAGGCATCGAGGACAAAGTTCCCGCCCGACACACTGTTTTGCGTAGCCAGGGCGCTGAAAGAGCCCGTGGATCCGGTTGGGTTATTGGGTTGCAGCAATAACGTGCTAAAGCCCGACTGCAATCCACTAATAAGATTAATGTGGCTGAACTGCGCCGCATCGAAACGAATGTCCAATTCCTGGTTAGCTTGAAAATTGAAACCACTCACCAGGAACGTGTAGCGGTAGAGAGTTCCTCCGAAAGCACTTGTGCCTCCGGAGGAAGTAGGTGCGGTTGAGTATTGAACTAGCCCGGCGAACACCGAGGAACTAGTCATGAGTCCGGCGAAGATAAGTAGCCAGCACATTTTCATTGGTTTGTGTAGCCTCCGAACATGACAGTAACATTCGCCTGTTTTATTGCCTAGATTACGGCGTTCTCTTTGGTACTGATCCACCCTCCTGTAAGTACTGGGCTACTCAGCGCTTGGCTGACTGTTGTGAAAGCATGGCCAATTCTTCGTCAATAACGGCCTTCAACTGGGCGTAATCCGGCGTCCCGCTGAAGTACCGGCCATTGAGAACGAACGTGGGCGTTCCCTGGACTCCGAGCGCGGCTGCTTCGGCGGCCATGCTCTTGACTATGTCCGCCTTCTCTCCCGAGTCAAGACACTTGTTATAAGCTTCGGCATCGAGGTTGAGAATACGGGCGGCGTCTTTGAGAGAAGCCATGTCCAGTTGTTTGGTTTTGGAGATATGGTCGTGCATCTCCCAATACTTTCCTTGTGCGTCGGCGCAGTGAGTGGCTTCGGCGGCCTTAGGAGCATTGGCGTGCATGGGCAACGGCATATCTTTGTAGGCAAATGCCAGTTTGCCTTTGTATTCGGCTTCCAGCTTTTCGAGCACTGGCTGAATCTGTTGGCAATACGGGCACTCATAATCGGCGTACTCAACCATCACGATGGGAGCGTTTACCGGTCCGCGAACGGGGGTGTTTTTCAGCGAAATATTAGCCCGGGGAGGACCAACATTGAACCTCACGTTCGCATTGTCGCGAACGGTTTGAATGTATTCCGCCTTCAGTTTGGCCATCCGGCGCGAACGCAGAGAATCGACAATTTTTGGACGGATTGCCTCGTACGATTCCTTGGTGTCGACGCCTTCAAAATAGATGCGCACTGCTTCTTCGGACGGATCGGGCGGCAACTTCGCTTTGACGTACTTGTCAAACATCTGTTCTCCGGTCAAGCCTTCTTTCTTGGCTTGCTCTTCCATCAGATATCCTTCAACAAAGGCTTCAACCACCTTTTTCTGGGCGTCATGAAAGCTGTTTCGCGCCTGGAAGAATGCGGTTGGGTTTATCCGTTCGATGTCGGCCATCGTAATCTTTTTGCCGTCGATTTCAAGCATAACGACGCTTTCCCCTGAACGGGAGCCGACATTTGTTTCAGCGCTAAACAGGGACAATGCCAATGTAAATGCGCCAGCGATCACATATGATGTAATTTTCATTTATTCAATCCTCCAAATTAGGAACAGCCCCTCCAAGGGAGTTCCTTAACATAAGAAAGTCGGGTAACCAGGTTATGCACCCAAAGGGAGCCCCCG
Source organism: Bryobacterales bacterium (assembly GCA_043785065.1). Taxonomy (GTDB): domain Bacteria; phylum Acidobacteriota; class Terriglobia; order Bryobacterales; family Bryobacteraceae; genus JANXSF01. The sequence continues at coordinate 3,719 of JAYVXT010000686.1, forward strand.
ATTACCCGATTCCATACTGCATACAGCTCAACGAACAGTTACTGCAACAACTAAGTCCTACTCAAACTACTCGGCGCGGAGACCACCGGCGCGGCAGGAACGGCAGATGCCGAACGTGCTGCCGTTGCCAATGATGTTGGTGCAACGGTTGGTGATCGAAGC
>JAYVXT010000687.1:0-3878 GCA_043785065.1 Bryobacterales bacterium
CACTGCTGCGGTGTAGGTGGTGCATGCCCAACTTGATATGCGCATCGCCGCGAAAAAGGGAGAGGCCGGCAGCAATCGCGAAACCGGCTTGGATAGCGCAAGGATGCCTATTGCTTGGCGCAGTGCTTTGTGTGGCATTAAGACAACCAGCCATAGTCGCGCCGATTGTGATGAGCGCCGCGGTGCATCTTTGGAATCTTTGGCGCATAAATCCGGAAGCTCTTTCGATGCCACTGAAGGTCATTGGGTGGCGGGCTATAGCGCTTGCAATTACAGTTGCCGTAGTTACTATTGTTGCCCTAAATCCGCACCCGCCGCCAGGCTTAACTGATTCACCGCCGCTAAGAAACTGGCAATCAGGTTGCGATAAGTCACCTGCGTATCCCGGTACGACTTCTGCGCATCCAGCAGTTCCAGCAGCGAGGCGCCGCCCTTCGAATACGAAAACGACACGGTGTCGCGCACTTCAGCCGATTGCGCCAAATAACGTTCCTTGTATGGGCCAAGCAAAGCCCGGACGCTTTCCACCGCGGCAAAGGCCGAATCGATGTCGCGCGTTGCTATTACCTCAATCGCTTTCTTTACTTTTTCCAGGCGCTCAATCTCAAGCCGGGTACGTTCCTTCTCGCCTTGATTCTTGTCGAAAATCCTAATCGGGAAAGAGACGCCAACGCCAATCGTATTCTTTGGACCAATGCGGGCATAGTCGCTTGCCAAGATTGGATCAGTCGATCCATTGGCCCACGCAAGTTTATTGTCGTTCCTGGCCTTCTCAATCGCGGTGGCGGCCGAACGTAGGTCTGGCCGCACAGCCAGGGCCTTGGCGCGTAACTCATCCTGGGAAGGGACCAAAACCCCGTCCGTAAATGGGCCAGCCACATCGAATTGATCGACGGAAATGGCTTCATTCAGCAACGAAAGCAGTGCGATTTTCGCCGTTCGCAATGCAACCTTTGCGTTAATGACGTCGCTCTCAAATTGCACTTTGCCCAGTTCGACGCGCGACAGGTCGATCTTCGCAATATCGCCCGCTCGCATTCGCTCACGGTTCACTTCAATCACTTTGTCGTAAGCCGCAATGTTCTCCAGCGCCAGTTCCAACACGGCTTTGCTTTGCAACACCCTTATATAGGAGTCACGCAAAGTGAACATCAATTGGCGCTCCAGATCCATCACATCCGTTTTGGAGACTTCGGTTTGCAACTGCGCGCTTTGCACGCGCAGCCCTCGCTTGTTGCGGCGTTCCACAAGGTAGGAAAGCGTATGCGTCAGCTGCGTTGCACCTGTCGGACGGTACGGGTTTCCGTTGAAAAAGGCGAATTGATCTTCACTCAAATTGACTACGGGATTCGGGCGCAACCCCGCCGTTATTTCAATAGCCTTGTTCTCTCGTATGGAAACCTCGGCGGCCAAAAGGTTCGGATTATTTTTCTTGAAGCGATCCCGCAGTTCTTCCCAACTCAGCGAATTTACCGCTTGCGCCAAACTTGTTTGGACCGCGCACAGAAACAAGGCGGCAATAAAGACTTTCCTCGTCAAAACTCAAACTCCCTTTCGTACTTTTTTCCAATGCCGTCTAACTGGCGATAGCCACAACTTCGGCGTCCAGTAAAGCGATCATTGCCTTCGGAGCCATGGCTCGCACCACGGGAATGATGTCCCAAAGTTTTTCTTCAGCTTCGATAGCGGTGATGGTAATGGAGCGCCCATCGCCTCCCGCCCCATAGACGGAAACTCCACGTTCAGCCGCGGCGTTAAGCGCCCCGCTCTGCCGCAAACGTAAAACCAACGCCTCATGCAATGGAGTTCCGCCCCACATGGCGTTCTCCTCCAACCGGATTACTAACATTTTCGACCTGACGCTCTTCATCTTTTGGCGGCGCTTCCCATTCTTAAAGTTACGCCAATTGCGGTAAAGAAGGTCTAAGGACTACATAAAGATATTATCAATTTATCCCAACATCGTTCACTTAGGTTCCTAGCGTGACTTAGCCGGCTAGCTGGCTAGGGAGGCTAAACATCGCGAAGAATCTCACGGGCGGTGTCATTGCCGTTCGCGGCGATAAGCTGGTCAACTAACGATTGCAGCTTTTTCGTCTCAAGACGCTTAACCTCAGCGGGAACCGGAACGCCTTCAAATCGGGAGGTCATCAACCTGTCCGGAACTCCCAATAGCGCCTTTCGCTCGCCGTTCTCGAGTCCCTGTCCCAACCCCTGCGCCTGACCCCGTTCGAGCGCCTTGTGGATGAAGCCTTGAAGGTACGGAGACTGTTCGAGAATCGAATCTTTCAGTAGCATGGTATTTCTCCCCAGCAGGTCAAGAATCTTAGTTCGATTATATCGCTGATTCAACTATGCAAGCGTCATGAATTGAGCCGACAAAATTCGATCCTCCGCCACCATTCCCCCAGCCCGGCGCATCTCTGAGTCCGTTGCTTTCATCAGTGTCACCCAAGGCAACAAGCTCGGTCTCCCCAACTCAAAAACCGCTCCAGCGTCGACCTCCCACAATTTGACAACTTCGAACCGTAACTCGGTGCGATATGGTGCTCGATCAATTTGATAGACCAACGGAATCGGGTCAGGTAAATTGGCAGGAGTCAGTAAAAGCAGTACACTATCCACCGGCATTTCCAGCTTCAAATCCAATGCCTGAATATACCGCCTAATATGCCTGGGGATCGCCGCGTGCCACCGCAGTTCCGCTTCCAGATGCTTGGTGCGTGGCCCACTCGATCCTTTCAAAATTTAACAGTCGTCCACCAGAAAGCCGGGAATCGATAGGTCCTTATGCAGCGGTGTAACCTCAATGGAATTATCCAGCGGCACTCCGGCGAAAATGTACAAGTATCCGCGAGCATCCTGTTGTCCAGTTACTTTGAAATTCCGGTCAAAACGCTTGGCCATCCAAAAGTTATAGTGGCCTTTTGCGGCGCAGCTCTCACCCATTTGTTCCTTTTGAAGGGGTGCACGACATACGTTCGGATTCGAATGGATTGCTTGTGAATCGTGTGACCTGTCACGTTCCTGTCGCGCATCCTTGATTTAAAGGCGCCAATTTCCATAAACCGCTAAGCTTGCAACAGGGGGGCTTTTTGAAATTCATCATTGCCTGCATTTTGAATTGCGGACTAGTGGCGGCTTCGGACCTGAAGAAGACGGAAATACGCGGCATCGTGTCGGACGAGGAGGCTTCCCTGATCGAACGCGCGCTGATTGAGTTGAACTGTGCGGGCTTTAAGTCCAAGCCCGCCAGCGCCGCCGTTACGGAGACGAATGCAAAAGGCGAATTCGAATTGCATCACGAGCTTAGCGGAGCCTGCACCGTAAAGGTTTCCTCACCTGGTTTCCATTCGGTTCAAGTGAGCTTAGGCCCGCCGAACAAGAGGCCCATGGAACTTGGAACAACTCAGTTGAACTTTAAGAATTGCTCGCAATCCTTGGGAGACTGCATCACTGGCATGAAAGGCCGTGTAATGGATGTTAGTGGTGCTCCCATAACCAACGCGACCATTGAATTTGGCTGTGAAGACCAAGACAAAAGGAACATCATTTTAAGAACACCGGCGAACACGGAGGGATATTTCAGCACAAAACGGTTTATGGACCGAGCGTGCTCCGCCAAAGCGACCGCTCCAGGATTTACGCCCTTGAACATCAATATAAATGTTCCTCAGAGCGGGGTCCTAGACTTGGGAATAGTCCGGCTGGAAGTTGCAACTGTATTCAATGTATTGAAGTGAGAGCACTTGAGCCGGCGCCCAGGAAATAGGCTAACAAATAATACCGCTAAGTTACCGGAGGCTCTTGCAAAATTCGGTCACCCGGCAAGTTTGGGCATCACCGCTAATGCGCAAAGTTCGGAAAATGAATCGAAT
>JAYVXT010000688.1:0-3872 GCA_043785065.1 Bryobacterales bacterium
AAGCTTTGATTTGGTCCGCCTTCGCCTTGCCAACCACCATCGTCGCGCTGCCATCCGACGATCGCCAATTGAATGATCCATGCAGTTTTACAACGTTGAATTTGCCGATGATGCTCGACGCATCCAAGTTTTCCGAAGGTCTCATCTCAAATTGAGATGAGTATGGCCCCATCCCTCCTTGAAAGAAGCACTGATCTCGAGTGCCCGAGACTTCGGGGAGTGATGGCATAGCTTGGCAATGGCGCCAGTTTACTAAATGACGTTCTGGCCAAAGATCCTGATTCAGAGTAAATAAGTAGCTGGTCCGAAAACGCTGACCAGCTTGGCCGCATAGCCGAAATAGCATCTGCTCAGCCCTATTTACATCCACCAAATGTCTACATTGGAGATCAGCAACCTCATCGTCCATAGCAACGAAGGCGTCACTTACCGCTTCCTCAAGCAGCGTCCTGTCAGCAATGTCGTAAGGTTGTTCACTGGCCAACGCCAGAGCCTTCTCGAACTCGGATTCCGCAAGCAGAAGTCTTCGAAGTCGATCACTGCTCTGGATTTTCGGGTGGCTGAACAAATCCTCCCAAGCTAAGCGACCACCCCAGTTCTTGGTCCAGCCGGCCCCGGTAAGTATAGTCTGCTTGCTGAATTGTCCGATTTTCATGATTACGGATTTACTTGAATTGAAACAATAATTTACTGAACGGCTCTCATTCAACCACCCCATCGTAAATACTCTTCATCGAAATCGTGCAGCCTACCGAGGCCAGCGTGATCTCCCCATCCATCCCCTCGTACTCCTTAAATTGCCAGATCCCGTTATCGCCCTTCGTATAATGCTCCACCCAAAAACTGTCCGTGTGCACCATCAAGTAATCTCGAAACGAGAGAATCTCGCGATACATCGCAAATTTCTTCCCATGATCGTAATCGGCGGTGGATGGCGAAAGCACCTCTACAATCACAACGGGGTTAAGCAGGATGTCATCTTGATCGCGCTCCACGGGGCCGCAAACCACAGTGGCATCCGGGTAAAGATAGGATCTACTCTTCGGCGTGCGGATTCGCGCGTCAGAATTGAAAACGCGGCAACCGCGAGGACGCAGCTTGACGGCAAGCTCAAGCACCACACTCACGCCGATATCAGAATGCCGGAGCTTTCCGCCAGACATGGCAAACATCTCACCGCCGACGAACTCACTCTTGTATTCAGCGGCGCGGTCCAAGGCCAGGTACTCTTCTTCGGTCAGTCTCGGAAGCACATTTGGCTGCATACTTTTATTATGGACGAAGCTGCCGCCAGGCGGCTTTGGGTCACCGTCTGCACCGTCTCAATTGTGGTAGCGTGCTGAAAGGATCGATGTAGAGTACGAAAATTAGTTTCGACGAATTGACGAAACTTGCTCGGTCCTGTTGTGTACGCACCCAAGTACATCATGCAAACCACCAAAGTCGGCATCCGCGAATTTCGCGAAAACCTGTCCAACTACCTGGAATCGAAAACACCCGTCGCGATCACTCGCCACGGCTTAACCATAGGCATCTATCTCCCCACTCGGCCGAAACCGAGCCAAGCCGATCTCGATGCCCTGCGCGTCGCCGGGGAAAAACTGGATGCCATGATCGTAGCGGCCGGCACCAACGAAGAAGAGTTGATGAACGACTTCAAGACGCTCAGGAAGCAGAGCCGCCTGAAGAAGACCTGAAATGCTCGTGCTTGACGCAAACATCCTGATGCGCGCTGTTCTAGGGAATTATGTCCGATCTCTGCTGGCCCAATACGGAAATCATCAAGTTTTACATGCTCCCGACGTTGCATTTGACGAGGCCAGAATCCGGCTCCCGGAAGTTCTAGAGAAACGCCGATTACAATTCGAGCCTTTCATGGCCAATTTCGACACACTTGACATGATAATCTTAGGCATCGTGATTCCCACCGCAAGCCTCTAGGACCGAAACCCCAAGAGAACAAGTTGCGTTTTTTATCCGCGTTCATCTGCGTTTATCCGCGGCCAATTCTGAAAGATCGAGTCTCTGGATAATCCTCCTACGTCAATGACAGTTTCCCTCGAATTCATCCCTTCAGTCAGAACCGGTCCCCATCAATTCAAAATCCATGACATTCATTGTTTCAATCACTTTCAGCCAATTTTTTCCTGGCCGCTTCCAAACCCGTGCCACACTAGAATCGCTAGAAGGGCGGCTCTTCCACAAGGAATCAGCCGCCCTTCGCATTTCGAAAAGGAGCCCGAAACAAATTGTCCACGCCCGCGCAAATCGAAGCCAATCAGGCCAACGCCCAGCTCTCCACCGGCCCCCGCACCCCCGAAGGCAAGGCCCACTCCGCAGCCAACTCCACCAAGCTCGGCCTCTACGCAAAACAGGCCGTCGTGCTCACCGCCGAAGATCATCAGGAATTCGCCACCCTCACCGCCGCTTACGAATACGAACTCCGCCCCTACACCCCCGTCGAGCGCACCATCTTCGCCCAACTCGTCCTCGCCGCCTGGAACATCCAGCGCGCCAATCGCCTTGAAGCCGCGCTCGCCATCACCGAAGGGGTGGACCCGCTCCTCTCCGAAAACAAAACCTTTCAACGAATCGCCACCGCCAGAGCCCGCGCCGAACGCACCTTCAACAAATCACTCAAAGAATTACGAGCCACCCCAGCCGCCCGCCCCCAACAAAAATCAACTTCGAAAAACGAACCCAAATACATGCCCACATCCATCGGGTCATACCTCCGCCCCACCCCAAAAACCGGACGCAACGAACCCTGCCCCTGCAAATCCGGTCGAAAATTCAAACAATGTTGTTTGCATAACGAAGCCAATCCCGCCGCCACACTTCAACCTGTCACCATGAATGACATCGTGGGCAGTAGGGCAGCCATCACCACCTAGCAATCCCAACCCAGGAGCACATCCAATGAGCGAAGCAGTCATCGAAACCCGTGACCTAGCCAAGAAGTACACCCAAGACGCCTTCAACGTTACAGCGCTCGACCACGTGGACATCCAAATCCACAAGGGTGACTTCGTGGCGCTAATGGGCCCATCCGGCAGCGGCAAAACCACGCTCCTCCACCTCGTCTCCGCCATGGACCGCGCCACCAACGGCGACATCCTAGTGCTCAACGAAAACCTCCGCGCCCTAAGCGACCGCGCCTTAGCCAAATGGCGCACCGCCCACATCGGCTTTATTTTCCAATCGTTCAACCTGATCCCCGTGCTCTCAGCGCTGGAAAATGTGGAGCTACCGCTGAAGCTAACCAACCTGTCGAAGAAGGAGCGCAACGAGCACGCCGCGACCGCCCTGAAGTTGGTGGGCCTGGGCGACCGTCTAGACCACATGCCGCGCCAACTCTCCGGCGGGCAGGAGCAGCGAGTGGCGATCGCCCGCGCGATTGTCACCGACCCCGATTTGATTCTGGCCGACGAGCCGACCGGCAATCTCGATTCGACGTCTGCGGCGGAAGTGCTGAATTTGCTGACGCGGCTGAGTAAGGAGTTCGGCAAGACGATTGTGGTGGTGACGCATGATCCGCATGCGGCCAAATGCGCCCGGACGATTCGCTATTTGGAGAAGGGCAAGTTGTTGCCGGAAGGGCAGGCCCCGGAGGATTGGTCGTTGGTGATGCCGGCTGAGGGGTGAGGGGGGAATCCAGCGGTCTGCTGGTGTGGATACCTCTTACAGGCAGGGCTTACACACCTGAGTGAATGGAATTAGGCCTGATTCAAGGTAACAGTTCAGGTACCCGCTAACTGGGCAGTAGGGAAGCGTGTTGCTGACGCCGCCGATGGCTGGTGATAGCTGCTGAAAGATAGGCGAGTACATCGAGCCCCTGAAGCCTGCAGGTTTCGGCAACGTAGCCAACTCGC